>CANQRV010000087.1 GCA_947626355.1 uncultured Muribaculaceae bacterium | reverse complement strand
TTCTTGCAATTATACAAGAAACCATGTCGTTTTTTTATGCCCTTATCTCTGGAAATCAGTACTTGCGAAACTTAAATCATTGACATATATTGCAATGGATTTTTGTATATGGTACTATGATCTGTTGCAATCTGCTGATGGATTGCCTACAAGGAAAGAACCTGAAGTTGAAACTGGTACAGTTACTCGTAATCGATACAGGTTTTATTGCGGTTCAGCAGAGATTCAGACATTGAGAGAGGGGGACGAAATCGAAATCAGAAGGATTCGTCCGCATAGCCGTCCGCACGAAATTTACGATGACACAACGAAGGAAACGAGAATGATTGATTCTTTTATCGCCTTCGGAGATTATAAAATTTCACCCCCAAAGAGGGATTTACCGGGATTAACCTCACAAAATAATTCATTAAGTTCACATAAGTTGAACATATTTTTATTAAATTTGCAATATAATTATTGTAGATACGTAATGACTATGATAACAGGACAGATAAAGAATCAGATAGACCAGATATGGGACACATTTTGGGAGAGTGCTGGCGTTACAAACCCAATGTCGGTGCTTGAACAGATGACTTATCTCTTTTTCATGAAAATGCTCGATGACATGCAGCTGAAACAGGAGCGTGTTTCGGAAGAGATAGGCATAGAGATGTGTTGCGATGTTTCTTTCGGCTATGGGACATGGCACAATCCGGACACCGGCGACGATGTACCGGTTGATAATCTCCGTTGGCATGTTTTCAAGCAAATGGAGCCGGAAGAGATGTATCGCACTGTTAGCCGTGATGTGTTCACATATATCAAGAACCTCAACAGTGGCACAGAATCAGCCTATTCTCGTTTTATGGGGAATGCCGTTTTCCTGATTCAAAGTCCCCGTGCATTGGTTAAGATAATCGACGGCATCGACACTCTCGAAATGAACGACCGTGATACCATGGGCGACGTCTACGAGTATATTCTCGGTAAGATGGCGGCAAGTGGCAAGAACGGACAGTTCCGCACTCCTCGCCATATTATTCGCATGATGGTGGAATTGATGCAGCCAACGCTTAGCGACACAATATGCGACCCCGCGATGGGTAGTGCCGGTTTTATCGTAGAGGCTGCCAAATATGTAAAGGAACATTACAGTGCCGAGCTGATGAAACAGCAGAATGACGAGCATTTCCGTCGCACTATGCTTCACGGCTTCGATACTGATCAGACAATGCTGCGCATCGGAGCGATGAACCTTATGCTCCACAACATCGAGGACCCTGATGTAGCTTTCCGAGATTCTCTGTCAAGCGACAACACCGACACAAGCCTATATACACTCATTCTCGCCAATCCCCCTTTTGCCGGCAACCTCGACTATGAAGCCGTTTCAAAATCATTGCTTGCCACCGCAAAGACTAAGAAAACCGAGTTGTTGTTCCTCTCACTGTTTCTCCGTTCGCTCGCCATGGGCGGTCGCTGTGCCTCTATCGTGCCCGACGGAGTGTTGACAGGAACCTCAAATGCTCATAAGGCTATCCGCAAGGCCATTGTCGATGACAACCGTCTTGAAGCCGTCATCTCTATGCCGTCCGGAGTGTTCCAACCTTATTCAGGAGTTTCAACCGCGATTCTTATCTTTACTAAGACGGGAGCCGGAGGCACTGACAAGGTTTGGTTTTACGACATGAAAGCCGACGGATATTCACTTGACCAAAAACGCACCGAAGTCGGCGAGAACGACATCCCTGATATCATTGCCCGTTTCCACTCGCTTGATGCCGGAGGAGAGAATGACCGCACTCGCACCAACAAATCATTCCTCGTACCGATTGAAGAAATCCACGAACACGACTATAACCTTGCCTTTAACACCTACAAGGAAACTGTTCGTGAAGTCGTTGAATACGAAGCTCCCGAAGTGCTTATTGGTCGAGCTGCTGCTCTCGCTGCCAAAATCGCCGACGGCATCAATTCGCTTCAATCTCTAATTACCGCCGACCATGAAGCATAATTGGGAGTATAAGCCATTTAAGCAATTAGCCAACATTCTATATGGGTGCCCTTTTGAATCTGATTATTTCAATTCAGAATCAAAAGGAATGCCTCTCATTCGTATTCGTGATGTAAAGCCCGGCTTTACTTCAACCTTTTTTGATGGTGATTATTCAGATGAATATATTATCAAAAAAGGCGAATACCTTATAGGAATGGACGGTGAATTTAATATCGCACCGTGGAAAAGTGAAAATGCTCTTTTGAATCAGCGAGTATGTCGTGTAAAATCTTCAAATGAAGAAATTCTTTCCACCGACTTTATATTCTATTTTCTCGGTCAAGAATTAAAGCGTATTGAAGGAAAAACTCCATTTGTTACAGTTAAACATCTTTCAGCAAAGGTATTAAACTCTATCAGCACTCCTGTACCTCATAAAAAGATACAAGAGCAGATTGTTGCGGAGCTTGACAAGATAAATGAGGTTATGGAAGATTGCCGTGAGTTGCTGCGCAATCTCGATGCCCTCGCCCAATCCCTTTTTTACGACTTCTTCGGCGACCCCGTCACCAACCCCAAAGGCTGGGAGGTTAAAAGACTTGTTGATGTTTGCAATGCAATATCGACAGGCATAACATATAAACCTGAGAATGTTGCTGATAACGGAACTATTGTCCTTCGCTCAAGCAATATTCAAAATAGTTCCTTTTTACTTGATGATATAGTTCGCATTGATACGCCCTTAAAGCCATCTCAATACGTAAAGAAGAACGACATACTTATGTGCAGTAGAAATGGCAGTGCAAAGTTAGTAGGTAAAGTAGCTCTTATTCCAGAACTTAAAGAAAGTATGTCTTGGGGAGCCTTTATGACCATAATACGCTCTGATTTTTATCGTTTCTTATTCCAATACTTTCGTCTACCTGCTTTTCGAGAACAACTTACTAAGACCAAGACTACAACTGTTAATCAAATTACCATAGGTATGTTGAAGAAAATTCAGCTACCCGTTCCCCCGCTCGAACTTCAAGAGAAATTTGACGCTCGTATTGAGCAAATCGAGGCGGAGAAGAAGCATGTCGAGGCCACGATTGCAGAATTGCAGACGTTGCTTGACTGTCGCATGGACTATTGGTTTAATTGAAAAAGTGAGACAGCGTCACACTTTTTTACAAACAGATTATGAATATGCAGAATACATCCACAGAACTATCTGACAACACATATTCTCAGATAAAGCAGGTGCTTCTTCAAGCAAGGGCCGCAGTGCTGACAACAGTCAATACCGCTATGGTTCAGGCTTACTGGCATATCGGGAAATTGATTGTTGATGCGCAAGGCGGCGAAGAGAGAGCCACTTACGGCGACGACTTGATAAAGCGCATATCCCAACGTCTTACACAAGAGTTCGGGAAAGGCTTTACCGCGTCTAACCTACGGTATATGAGAATGTTTTATCTGTCTTTCCCAATTTATCACTCACTGAGTGACAAATTGAGTTGGACTCATTACCGTATGCTTACCAAGGTCTCAAATCGCAAAGCCAGGGAGTATTATGCAGAAGAAGCAGCTGCCAGAAATTCAAACAGATAAACGGCTGATTGATTATGCTTAACTTCGATTACCTGAAAAATATACCTGAACTCGCACCGCTCCATAAACTGTGTGACCTGTGCGAGCAGCGGCAATATAGCGAACCCGATTCGGCTGCAATTAATGCCAGAAAAGCTCTTGAATGGCTTGTAAAGGCCATCTACACAATGAAGGGTGTCGAGATTCCCGAACGGGCTAAGCTATATGATCTGACCGTAAGCGACGCTTACGCCGACTTTATCGCCGACCCGGAGTTGATGAAGGCGACACATTGGATTCGCAAGGTAGGCAACTTGGCAGCCCATGACGGCAAAGTGACCCGCAAGGATGCTTATTACAGCACCTTCAACCTCTACAACCTCGTGGGAGGTGTGTTGCTCAAACTGCGGGTGCTTGATACCCTGGCTCCGTTTGACAAAACTTTGCTTCCCACGCGACAGCCGCGTCCGCGAATTATAGTGACTCGCGTTGAGCAGACTCCCGAGGCTTTTGCCGCCGGGATTCCGGCTGCGAATATCTCTGCGGCTCCGAGTGTGGCTCCTGAAATAAGCTGGGGCGACATCAGCGAGGCTGAGACCCGACGCCGCTTCATCGACCTTATGCTTCGTGAAGCCGGATGGGAACTGGTAGAGACCGAAGGTGAAGCCGTGGGTGGCAAAGCCTGCGTGGAAATCGAAGTCGACGGTATGCCGAACACTACCGGGAAAGGGTATGCCGATTATGTGCTGTATGGCGACAACGGCAAGCCTCTTGCCGTGATAGAAGCCAAACGCACAAGCAAAGACCCAGTGGTCGGCAAACATCAGGCGGAATTGTATGCCGATTGCCTCGAACGGAAGCATGGTGTGCGCCCCGTTGTGTATTACACCAACGGTTTTGAGACCCATATAATTGACGGATTGGGATATCCCGAGCGACAACTCTTTGCCTTCCATCCAAAGAAAGATCTCGAACTCATCATGTCACGTCGAAACACGCGCCGCGACATAAGTGATTTCTCGGTAAAGGAGGAAATAACCGACCGATATTATCAAGAACATGCAGTCAAGTCCATGTGCGAATGGTTCAATGGCAGACATCGGCGTGGACTGCTCGTCATGGCCACCGGTACAGGCAAGACACGTACAGCCATATCGCTGGTCGATGTGCTGCAACGCAACAACTGGATAAAGAATACCCTCTTTCTTGCCGACCGAACCTCGCTTGTCAATCAAGCGGCGCGTAATTTTCAGAAGTTGCTCCCCAATTCCCCGACAACCGTTCTGAACGACAAGACGACCGAAGTAGATCCAAACGCCCGAATAACATTCTCCACATATCAGACAATGATAAACTATGTCAACACGGATCAGAAGCCTTACAGCGTTGGTCGCTTCGATCTGATAATCATTGATGAGGCCCATCGTTCGGTATTCGGGAAATTTGGTGATATTTTCCGCTACTTTGATTCATTGCTCGTAGGTCTTACAGCAACTCCACGTGATCAGGTGGATAAATCCACATACGAACTTCTTCATCTTGAAGGTGGTGAGCCAACGGACTACTATGAATATGAAACCGCAATCAAGGATAAGTATCTCGTACCATATCAGGGAAAGATTCGTGGTTCCAAAGTCGTGAACGAGGGCATCAAATATGATGAGCTGTCAGACGAGGAGAAGCAGCAGCTTGAACAAGTGTGGGAATATGAGCAGATAAATAAAGATCCAGATGAAGAATGGAAGCCTCGCGACATCCGAGAGCAGGAGATATATAAATATATCTACAATGTCGACACCATCGACAAGATGCTCCAGGATCTTATGGAAAATGGATTGAAGATTCACAGCGGTGAGATGATCGGAAAGACCATCATCTTTGCCATGAATTCCAAGACAGCCAAACTCATTGTGGAGAGGTTCAATGTCCTTTTCCCTGAATATGGTCCGAAGTTCTGCGATCAGATTGACTATTCTGTGGACTATAGCCAAGACCTTATCGATAAATTCAGTCTGCGGGACACGCTGCCGCAGATTGCCGTTTCCGTAGATATGCTTGATACGGGAATAGACGTTCCTGACGCATTGAATCTCGTGTTCTTCAAACGAGTGCGCTCTCGCATCAAGTTCATGCAGATGATAGGACGAGGGACACGCCTGAGTGACGATATATTCGGTGCAGGAAAGGATAAGGAGAAATTCTACATCTTTGACTGGGGCGGCAACTTCCGCTATTTCGGCGCCAATCCCAAAGAGGGTAAAGCCATAAAGACAGTATCGCTCACCGAGAGATTGTTCGGAGTCCGAGCCGACATTGCTTGTGCACTACAGGCACCGCAATATCAGGCGGATGAATTTGCAAAAGGGCTACACGACGAATTGAAGTCCCTCCTGCAGTCCGACATCTCAAAACTAAGCGACATGCATATATCCGTGCGTAATAAGTGGCCGTTCGTTGATAAGTTTCGAAAGGCTGAAAAATGGGCATATATATCGGAAGTCGATGTGCTTGACCTTAAAAACGAGATTGCACCACTTCTGCCAAAGTCGATGGAGAACGATATGGCGAAGAAATTCGACCTTCTCTCGCTGTACGTTCAACTCGGCATGGTCGACGACTCATTCGAGAGTGATCGCCATATCGGACAGATTACCAAAATAGCGGATGCCCTTCGCAGCCGCGCTTCCATCCCCGACATTAAGGCAAAAATTCCTCTGCTTAACGAAATCATGACCGTCGAGTTCTGGGATAACCGGACTCTTGCCTCCATTGAGAATATGCGCAAGGAAGTCCGCGATTTACTAAAATACCTCGTAGGCGACTCTGGAAAAACCTTCACAGTCAACATCGAGGATGAAGTGACCGACGAAGGAGAAGCCGGCGGTTTCAAAACCACAATGACCTATAAGCAGAAAGTGCTCGACTTCCTGACGCAAAACCGCGACCTGCCTGTACTTCAGAAGATTCATAATCTGGAGAAACTAACCGGAAGTGACATTGAGGAACTTGAACGTATTCTCTGGCATGAACTTGGCACGAAGGAAGACTATGAGCGTTACCTTAATCGGGAAAACCTCACAGCCAACATCCCGGTTGCTGTTTTTATCCGAAAAGTCGTAGGACTCGACCGTCAGAAAGCCATAAAGCTTTTCTCAGAGTTTATTTCGGTCAATACTCTTACGGCGGCACAGGAAGAGTTTATCAACAGCATACTGAATTATGTATGTCAAAACGGTGATATGGAGAAAAAAGAGTTGCGCGATAATCGCTTTTTCTTTGAGTCGTTGCTGACTTATTTTCCCGATAAAGCCGGACAAGTGGCCAAATTTGTGGCTTTGCTTCATGACGTAATAACCGCTGCATAATCTAAACTCCAATGACAACGAAAACTTCATCCGGTGACACAACTGCCCTCCAAATTAACGGTTTGTGAAATGATAAATGGTTGTCATTCGATATTAAAACATTACATACTCCATGTAAACGTCCCTTTGTCCGCAGGACGATATTTCAAGGCCTTTTCAAGGCCTTTATCAGAGACAGGATCTATTGAAGATCGGGATCATTTCCTGTTTGGGGATAGTCGGTCCGAGGATGTGTGGCAGCAGTTGCCGTCGTTGATCTTTGGGAGTGTGGGGTAGCCGTCGGAACAAAGCGACCAGGTAATCATAGATGCTTACCCCCAGTCTTCTGCAGCTTTCGAGAAGAGAGTGTATGAAGCAATGGCCCTTGGCCGCATCCTCGCTTCCGATGTTCTGCGAGTTCTTCATCGAGAGTTTAAGCGGTTTCATGCGTTGCTCGCAAAGATTGTTCGAGACCTCCGGAAGACCGGATTTCATTATGTTCTCATATGTCGGCCATTGATTGAGCATGTAGTTCACCGCTTTTGCCAGCAGGGAATCGGCCATAAGCGAGGCGTCGGCCCTGTAGCTTTCGGCAAGGGCCTTTATCCTTGCCAGTATCGGTTTCTCCTCCCTTTGACGCCATGCGAGACGCTCTTTCTCACCGAAGAGCACTGCGACACGCTCCGCCATAAAGAGGGCTTCGATTTCCTCGATCATGGCCAAAGACGCATCATGGGAGCTTGCGAGACTGTCCACATAATTCCTTCTCGCATGAGTGAGACACCCGCAACGCAGGACGCCGGGATATTCTTCCGAGCCGAACAGATTGTAGGCAGAGTATCCGTCGGCGGTGACGGCAATGTTAAGATTTTCGGCCACCTTGAAGAACCTGCGGAGCACTTCTCGCGATCGGCTTCCTTCCTCATAGACATATTCGACCAGATTCTTCTCCTTGTTGAAGAAGGCCCATACGTACCGTTTCATATATGCCCGGGCCTTTGTCTCCCTGTCGGACACGCCGACAAGCACACATGTCTCGTCAATCATAAGATACGGGGTCTGGAGCACCTCGCGGTGAAGCAGTCCCTCCAGCTTGAGCATGAGCTCGTCCTCGGCCATCCTGTAATAACGGTCAAGTACGGATGCGCCCAGATTAAGTCCCATCTGACGCAGGGCCTGTTTGACACGATATTGCGGCAGATGAAGGCCGAAGCGGTACATTATGATGGTGGCGAGCCCTTCGACGGTCAGCGGACAGCCGGCCACCGGGGTCATTCCCTTCACCTCTTCGGGCAGCGAACTGGAGAAAGTCTCGTTGTCGGCGGTCATATAGCGAACACTCTCATATATGTGACAGACCGCCTTCGCCGGCTGCGTCTCGATATAATAGAATCTGGAGACATCGGGCTTTCCGTCACGCATCATCACTCTGGCTCCGTCCGGAAGCCTGAAGTATTCGTCCAAGGCATGGTACACTACTTTCTGACAGGCACATGGATCCGGTTCCGTATATTGTGATTTTCCGCGAGGCTTTCTCAGGCTCTTGCCATCACGCTTCGTCTCTGATGTATCAGACGCCACTGTCGCTCCTGCGCCCGGGTTGCCGTCAAAGTCGTCCTTGTCCTGCTCTCTGTCTTTAGGGCAGCGTCTGTTAAGAAGGGCCGCCTGTTCCGAAGTGCGGGCGAACCGCTTGGAACGGTTCATGGCCGTCTGATTCTGTGCATCGGCCAGCTTCATCACTAGTTCCTCTATCCGCGAGGTAAGCGAAGATATCATCTTTTCGCGTTCCCGATCACGCTTGTCCCGGCAAGCAATGTCCTCCCTGAGATTTCTGATTTCAGCCATCAGCTCCTTGAACCTCTCCGCGTCCTCCTCATGCTGTCTGCGGAGAAGCGACAACTCGTTGGTCATAGCATTGGCACGGGCCGTCTCGGCAGCCTTCTCGGACTGAAGACGGTCCATGTTTTCCTGATAGAATTCTATGTCCCTGCGGGTTGCTTTCATACTTCAAAATTACAAAAAATAAATGACATACGCAAGCAAATATGTCATTTATTTTATTATATATCAATATAATAAGTCACCAGGGGAAGTCCTCCGAAAACCTTTCCGGCATGTGTATCTCAGTGCGTGTAAGCCCCTCTGTGAGACAGACGAGATCCGCGTAGCTGATTTTGTATCTGCCCGTTTTTGAATCGAACACAGGCTTGCGGAAGCGTCCTGATGAAGGTCGTTTTTCATAAAGCACATAGAAGCCCCGCTCGTAATGGAGCATCCTGACGATGGTACAGCGGCGGTTCATGAACACGTATACATTGGACGCATTCTCCGGATCCGCCTTCATCTCCGTGCGGATCGTCTCGCACAGTCGTCGGTAACCGCCGCGCATGTTGGTCTTCCCGTTGTAGAAATAGAAACGGAGTTCATCGGTCAGCTCAAGCATAGGACGGGTTTTATCTTGGTTAGAAATTCAATGAGGCTTTCCACTTCCATGCCCTCGCGGCTGAAACGGAGCCCGTTCTCGAACTCCATCAGTACCGAGACCTTGTATAACGGCTCCGATCGGGGTATATCCTCGACCTCTACCTCAACCATGCCCATCGGAGCGGATCTCTTCTTTCGTGGCTTTCCAAGTCCGTGACTCTTTCGCCACGAGATGTAGGCGCGGTATGGCACACCTTCCTGCTCACATATGGATTTAAGCGTCATCTCCGGCTCGAACTGTTCGACCAGTTCCTGAAACTCTTCAAAATTTGTCTGCGACATATCAAGTGAATTTTAACCTGCCGCAAAATTAATGCCGCCTCAACTTTCTGTCAAGGCGGACAAAGGGACGTTTACTATGATACTGAAATTCTTGCAGTGGTCATCCTTGTTGTCGGTAAGATAGTTGAACACCATGCGCCGGAACATCTCCTCGACATCCTTCGGGTTCTGTGTCAGAAAACCTGTCAGTGCAAGCAGATTGCTGTAGTCAAGAATCGGATTGCCAAGGGATATGCAGAGCAGTCCTCCGGCTGTGGCGGTATGCAGTCTTTCTCCTGACCCGTCCTGAAAAATGTTGACTGGGATTTGTATTGTTAAATGTTAATATATGTTCAAAGTCCGGAGAGACT
>CANQRV010000086.1 GCA_947626355.1 uncultured Muribaculaceae bacterium | reverse complement strand
AAGAGATTTCAAACGTACTTTTCCGTCAGAGCTATACACCTAAATTCGATGTTTTCAAATTTTTGTCATGTACTTAAGCGTCTCTCTTATAATATTTGCTCATTAGAGAGAAGAATTGCCATTTATCCATAAGGGCCTCGAATCGGCGATGTCCGTCGTATTTGTGACAATACATATCCTTTTCGATGTCTGTCATATATTGTACGCGTTGTTTCCGGCTTTTGGATTTAAAGTCTAATAGGAAATATTCTATCGGTTTAGTAAGTCCAAATACATAGCAGTAGGTCATATCCGTCTTCATGCGTTTCAGCTCGTCTTCGCTTATGTTGTATTTGTCTGCAAACAAAAGCATTGCCGCTTCTATTTGCTTTTCTGTGCGACCTTTGATTACATCTTGAAGATTTTTGATTCTATGAAGAAATCTTTGGATAGGAATTGGGAGCTTATATAGGAATTCAACAATGGTTTTCATAATTGGCCTTTAAGATATTTGATTATATAGTCGTTATCGAAATCTATGAGATTTCTTCCGGTTTGGCGAATATCAGTTCCAAAACGCTTAATGTATGAGTCTATAACAAAAGTGATGGAGCTGGAGTCAATTCCAAGCATAATAGCCAATGCCTCAAATGGGACTAATCCAGTTGGGATATCTTCGGTTATATAGCGTTTCTGTGGGACAGAATTTTTCTGATAGGTGGGAGTCCTGCCAATTGCATCAGATAGACTTTCATTCTCGATTCTTGTTACTCCATAAGTTATATCGAGCCAGTGTTGTGCAGAAGTTATGCTGGTATTGAGATATTCATTAAAGAGCCTTCTAAGTTTACGCAACACATCAATTTCTCCTTCATGTTCGTCTTCAAGCGCTCTGAGACCATTGGTAAGCTTGCGCCAGATATCTTCGCGGGGATTCTCTGCAAGTCCGAATGTGCTGAATCCTAAAGTCTGTGCTATCTTTAGTCTGACTTGGTCAATAGATTCCAATATACGTCCGATTTCCGGTCGTTTAGCTATGCCATCCATATAGAAAGAGAAGATTTCGCCTGTTGAATTACGGCGATCTATCTCTTCAATATTCAAGAGGTATGTGGCACAATGAAACACGGCTCCAATGTTGTTTAATGACGTAAGAGCTGGAATTTTAGAAATGGCAGCCTGAGGAAACAGAGTCCTCAGATCCTCTTTTTGGCAATGGGAAAAGTCTCCTTCAAGAGAGATGTTGAAGGTACGTTTGCGGCGTTTGATAAGAGATACATCCGGATTAGGCGCCTTACATGAGTAAGGGCAAGTAGAAAGGCATACGATAGGATACTTTTCACCCATATATTTCCAGATATAAGGGGATGCAAACGTACGTGAGGGAGACAGGATAAGAGGTGGTCTTTGATTTTTAAGCCTTACGTTATTTATAGCTTGAGCTGCCTCAACCTGATAGGTAGAAGGCAACGCAATTATTATATAATCGCTTTCGTTGACCAGTTTCTTTAAATCTGTTGTGGCTACACTACGATCAAGTGGAATGAAGTGTGTCTCTTCATTGTTGTTGTTCTCGGGTCGTTGCAACGTTATCCCTCCGCTTTGGTTTATCGCTTCAATAACGGTAAGGCCATGCGGGGATGACCGATTATAACCTATTACGGGATATCCTCTGTCGGTAAGATCGGCGAAGAAGGCTCTTCCGCTTTGAGAGCCTAATCCATAGATACCTATTGTCGGTAAGTTATTGTTCATTATTACTTAGCCTTTCTGATTCTGTTATTACTCTTGGATTGACGAAGCCATCCACGGCATTAACCATGCCGTATTTCAAGGCTTTAGTCAGGTAATCTGCCTTGTATTTCTTATTGACAATACCCGGCGATGCCATAATTTTATGCTCGATGGAATCTGCAATGACATCAGGATCTCCTAAAAATGGCGCCAGATTTTCTGTCGATGTGGGTTTGTAATGTGGATTGAATTTAGCTATATGTTGGAGCAGATATTCAGTTTCTGATAAAAGAAATTCCTTTCTTTCATTGACAATGTTCCAGTCGACAGAGGCCAAAATATCCGATTTGTTCTCATTGAATTTTCGAACTGCTCTTCGGATAAGGCGAGAACTGTCTATTATATCTTCAGGATGCGCTGCGTAGTTAGCCTCACAATAGCTTACGATGTGGATGACCTGCGGGTGTAGCAACATCTGCAATAACGTAGTTCTTGCAAGTTGCCATTTAGCCATGTTCATATCAGGGCTAAGATGCTCTATGCCGGCTCGTGTTTCCCGAATAATATTTGGCTTTACGTATGAGGACAACTTTCCAGCGATTTCCATACCTGCAATCATTTTTGCAAGGTCTCCATAGTCACCAGTTTCCTTTGGTTTGTTGAATTGCATCTGGAACACCATATCTTTTACTCCGCAGACAGACATTACAGAAGCAATCAATGCGTAACTCGTGACGATAATCGTATCATGAGCTAATCTGGAACTCCATTGATTAGGATCGTTCATCTCAACCGGAATGCCATGCTTGACCAATTGACGGACTCCTGCGAAATGCTCATGTATGCTTTCCCTTACAGTTTTTGGACCTCTGCCATCAAGTTCATTAAACCAGAAGAGGGGAACTGCCTGATGTCCTCCTTTTAATAGCCCGATCTCTACACATTGGTCAACGAAATTTACGATATCATTGACGTGACAGTATGGTTTGATTGAAGGGTAATTACCACGTCTTGAAGCTTGAAAGAGTTTTCGGAGATCGTCTATTGTTTTATATGGGACACCTCCGTCATTTTTCCGATTGACAAACATTTCCGGATGCCCGAAATATCGTTGCGATAAATCGGAACTACCCAAAGATAGTTCATCCAATACACGTGCCTCCGCCAATTTGGTGATTCCATCAACAGTTGGATTTACATCTGGAGCAGGGATGCCAAAATGAGAACGAAGCAAAGGTATCGGTGATTCAGCTATACGTGAAGTGTAGCTATTAATGCCATTATTAGAAGGAATCTGTAGAGGAGGTTCGTTTTTATAATTGTCATTAAGAATAACCGCATCCGCAAGTTGATCGAGTATATCGATTCCTTTTGGTTTTAATTCTTCTTTTAGCTTTTCCAGAATTTTGTCGTGTCCATTTATTATTTCGAAGAATTCTACGGTCTCTTTTGCTCTGTCAAGAATGTCGGGATATGGTTCACAAAGACATATCTTATATGGATAGTATTTCACGCGGTCCTTCAATATGCTGATTGTCTCGGGGAGTCCCGCAAATGTTATCTTTACCTCTTCAGTATTGCTGATTAAGCCTGAACTCTGAAAAAAACTCAGCGTTTTTTCTAATTGCTCGACAGCGGTTTTTGGAGTAAGCCTATAGCTTAACCCTATATACTTGGGATTATGTTTATGAATTGTATCGCAAAGATGCTCAATGCTTTCTGAAGGCTCAAGTATGATAGCCTTAATACCTCCCATTTGAGCAATTCTGGCGGCATTATGCAGTCCTTCAGTATGAGGATCGTTAGCCAGTGTAGATGCGATAAAAACGTTATTTGGCATTTTTTTATACAAGGTTTTCGTCTATGTCAAACATATGATGCTTCATAATGTCATTGCCTTCGTCATCAATGACACTGAGAGTCTGGGCCGCGATATGTATCTTCTTTTCAAGCTCTTCAATAGTCGGCGCCTTGACGAGAAAAGAACCCACTCTATCGCGGCTGGCGAAGTATTCTCCGATTTTAGCACCCTTCATTTTGATAGGCACATACTCGACAATTATGCCGTCCTCGATTAGCTTGTCTACATTCTCGACGTGAGAATATGTTCCAGGAAACGCGTAGACATGATTCCTTGAATAAAAATCTGAATCATAGTTGGTTCTGATTTCTGGTTTTTCTCCCAACATGGATTCAACATTTGCCTTAAGTATGTCGAATCCGGTTTTATATGTCACGGTCCGATGCTTTGCGCCGCCTCCTATTCTGGGAGCGAACTCAATGACACTCACGTCATCGCCGTTAACGATGGTTTGAATAAGGATGGGAGTATTATCGAGCTTGAATACCCTCGTAATATCGTCGGCGATTTTCTGAATGTTTTCCAATGCCTTTGACGATATATCAGCGGGTATATAAGTTTGATATATAAGGGTGATGTTTTGTCCAATTTTTTTCTTTCTGACATTACCATACATCAGAAGTTTAGCGTGACCGTCGATTGCATAGCAATCGACGTTCACCTCCGTTCCGGAGGTGAACGTCTCTACAATAGCGCTGTTGGATATACTATAGTTTTTCGCTTCATTGAAAAACTTTTTGAATTCTTCGATATTGTTGGCCTTACGTACACCCAGAGACCCGTTGCAATCCGCAGGCTTGATCATGACGGGAAAGCCCAGGTCGCTGATATCCTCCGTTTCTTCAGTGACAGTGCGAAAGTTGGCTGTTGGTATACCATTATCCAACATTATCTTCTTCATGTGAAGTTTGTTGGTCATGTTCAATGCTTGTTCCTGAGTTAGATAGCAATGTAGTCCCAATTCTTCTGAGATTTTAGCCATAGTTATCAATGGCTGATCTCCGCATGCGGTGATAATGCAATCTACGTTCTCTTTAACAGCACATTCTTTAACAGCCTCGAAATCCATAGTACTAACTTGTATATGGCGGTCTGCATGAGACGTTGCCATAACTGGATAAGCCATATCGATAAGAAGTATCTCACATCGGGGATACATCTCCTTCAGCAAATCTATGAGATCAGCTTGGTCTGGTCCGCCGGCCAAAACCATTATTTTCTTAGGGTTGATTTTAATTTTGTCCATTGAATCCTATACCTCCAATTTTGTTATCTCCAGCATTGATATCAGCACCGGCGAATACTTTTCGAATTGTCTTAATTATGATCTTGCAGTCAAATAGAAACGAGATATTTTCAACATAGAAGACATCATATTCAAATTTTTGTCCCCACGTTATATTGTTCCTTCCATTGACTTGAGCCCACCCGGTTATACCCGGACGCACATCATGGCGATGTGATTGGCGTTTATTATAAAGTTTCAAATATCTCACAGGAAGTGGGCGTGGACCGATCAGGCTCATATCCCCCTTCAAGACATTCCATAGCTGAGGCAGTTCATCAATTGATGTTTTCCGAATGAAACGCCCCACTTTAGTAATGCGTTGTTCATTAGGTAAGAGGTCGCCATTAGCGTCTCGTTCATCCGTCATGGATTTGAATTTGCATATTTTGAAAATCTTACCTCCTTTGCCGGGACGCTCCTGAAAGAAGAATGCGCCGGCTCCTTTATTAGCGAGATGCAGCCATACTGTGACAGCAGCCATGGGAAGTGATAGCACCAGTAACGCTCCTCCCGACACGACTATGTCGATTGTCCGTTTGAAAAAGTCTCTGTATAACTTCATTTTTTTGTAAATGAATACGTGAGCGATGGGATAATCAACAATGACGTAATATTGTCTTAGAGACTTTATCGACTGTATAATTGTCGAGCAGATAGCGTTCTCCTTTCAATCCCATTTCTTTTATTTTATCATAATTCTCGGTGAGAGACGTCATATTTCTCATGAATTCATCAAGATTGCCGCTGAGAGACCAAAGGCCGAAACCTTCATGTTCAGCTATCCTACCGATGTCGGTATTGGTATCAGTAGCAAGAAGTACCGGCATCCTGTTTTCAAGATATGATAAGAGGCGAGATGGAAAATTGGGGATAGTAAATCTTGGGTCAAGGAATATTAGTCCAACTTGGCAAGCGCGAATTAGCTGATCGTAATCCTTCTTTGGAAGGGCAGATAACAGAGTCGCATTAGTTGGTGATTTCTCTTCAAACCAACTTTTAATGCGTGTATATTCTGTGCCGCTTCCAACTATTACGATATGACTCTTGTCATTTTTTTCGTTAGCCTCAACAACCTTTAGTAGGAAGTCAACACCTTGTGGCTTACCGAGATTTCCTCCATATACGAAGAGTGTCTTATCTATAGGAATTTCTAATTTAGAAAGAAGCTTATCACGTTCTTCTCCGGAAAGCTCAGGAATATCTACCGGCATCACTGCGTTCGGGCATAGCTCCACTTTCGATGTGTCAATGGTGGAATTATGCTTGATGACATATTCACAGTTAGCTGGTGACATACATCCTATCCGGTCGGAAATTTGGTATAGACGTTCTTCTTTGCGACGGAAAAGCTTATGGATAATACTTCCTTCCTTCATCATACCGAGATCAACAGCGTTCTGAGGAAAGATATCCTTTAGCATCAGATAGCTGCGACAGCAGCAACGGTTCTTGACTCGTTCGATGACTTTGTTGAAGGTTATTGGAGGAGTGGCGTAAAGAACGAGGTCGAAATTGATGTTATTCCAATATTTGCGAATAGATCTGTTAAACTGACTTTCAAGTAGAAGGGTGCCTATACCTTTCTCGATGACATTGGTTTTCTGAATATTGAGGGTCTTTATTTTCAGAATATGGCAATTTTGAGAGTCAATAAGATGAGTATGCTTACCGAAACGTCGCTCTGTCGGCGAAGCTATAAACACCTCATTGCCACGCTTGATGAATTCGCGCATGAGGTCTGAGTAAATGCCACGCACATTTACGTCATCAAATCGCGACAATGAAAGGAAGAGAATGTTCATATCAGATGTCTTTTCTCCAAACCATTTTGTTTACAACGGTGACGTAAGACTGGATGATTTTGATGACGATATTGCTGACATTCTCACCGACATATACATCCACCGGAGTGCCGTTGTCTTGGTTGCGGTTCATGGCAATGGCAGTCTCAACGGCCTGCAAGAGTGATTTCTCATCGATGCCGGCGAGAATGAAGCCTGCATTGTCGAGCGATTCCGGACGTTCGGTAGAGGTACGGATGCAGATGGCCGGGAACGGATGCCCGACGGAAGTGAAGAAGGATGATTCCTCCGGAAGCGTGCCTGAATCCGAGATGACGGCGGCTGCGTTCATCTGTAGGCAGTTGTAGTCGTGGAAGCCGAGAGGTTCATGGCGTATCACGCGAGTGTCAAGCTTGAAGCCCGATTGCTCGAGACGCTTGCGCGAGCGTGGATGGCAGCTGTAGAGTATCGGCATGTCATATTTCTCCGCTATCGCATTTATGGCGTTGAAGAGGCTAAGGAAGTTCTTCTCTGTGTCGATGTTCTCCTCCCGGTGTGCTGACAGTAGAATGTACTTGCCTTTCTTGAGACCGAGCCTTTGATGGATGTCGCTTGACTCGATGTCGGCAAGATTCTGATGTAGCACCTCAGCCATCGGAGAGCCTGTGACGTATGTGCGCTCCTTCGGAAGACCGCAGTCAGCGAGATAGCGGCGCGCATGCTCAGAATAGCAGAGATTCACGTCTGAGATGATATCCACAATGCGGCGGTTGGTCTCCTCAGGCAGACACTCGTCCTTGCATCGGTTGCCGGCCTCCATGTGGAAGATGGGTATATGCAGCCGCTTGGCCGAGATTGCGGAAAGGCAGGAATTGGTATCGCCGAGAATGAGAAGTGCATCGGGCTTGATGGCCGTCATCAGCTTGTAGGAGCAGTTGATGATATTGCCGACCGTAGCGCCGAGATCATCGCCTACAGCATCCATATACACCTTGGGATCTCCAAGCCTGAGATCCTTGAAGAACACGCCGTTGAGGTTGTAGTCGTAATTCTGTCCCGTGTGGGCCAGAATCACATCAAAATATTTGCGGCACTTGTTGATTGTAGCTGCAAGCCTGATGATCTCGGGACGTGTGCCGACGATTATCAGCAGTTTCAGCCTGCCGTTGTCAGCGAATTTTATATCGGAATAGTCTGTTTTCATTTTACGGGGTCGAAATAAGTATCCGGACGGTTAGGATTGAAAATCTCGTTACAGTACATCACCGTCACAAGATCCTCCGTATCCGAGAGATTGATGATGTTGTGGGTATAGCCGGGAAGCATGACGACAGACTGGATGTTATCTCCGCTGACCTCATACTCTATCACTTCGTCGGAACCCTCCTTGCGCATCTGAATAAGTCCATGTCCCTTTACCACAATGAACATCTCCCACTTTGAATTGTGCCAGTGCTGCCCCTTAGTAATACCCGGCTTGGAGATATTGATGCTCACCTGTCCGCAGTTGGGAGTGTGGACAAGCTCGGTGAAACTACCCCGCCGGTCCTCATTCATCCTGAGGTTGAAGATTGCCTTCTCTTTCGGAAGATAACTGAGATAAGTAGAGAATAGGCGTTTTGCAAAACTATCTGCCGGAATCTCCGGAATCATCAGCGTCTGAGGAAGCCTCGAGAATTGGTGAAGGAGGTCAACAACCTCGCCAAGAGTAGCGTGGAAAGTCGTCGGCACATAGCAATAGCGTCCATTCTCCTTGCCGACAGCCTCGACACCATCAAACTCGCAGTGATGCTCCTTCCCTTGAAGCGCGAGAATCATCTCCTCCACTAGATCATCGATATAAAGAAGCTCCAGATCTACACTCGCGTCATTGACCTGAATGGGCAGGTCATTGGCGATATTGTTGCAGAAAGTGGCGACAGCCGAATTATAGTTCGGACGGCACCATTTCCCGAACAGGTTTGGGAAGCGGTAGACCAACACCTTCGCGCCTGTTTCCTTTGAGTAGTCGAAGAACAATTCCTCGCCGGCCTTCTTGCTCTCGCCGTAGGGATGTCCTGCATATCTGCCGATAAGAGTGGCCTGTATCGAGGAAGAGAGCATCACCGGACATGCATTTCCATGCTTCTTCAGTGTGTTGAGAAGAGTGGATGCGAAACCGAAATTCCCTTTCTTGAAATCCTCGGGATTCTCCGGGCGGTTGACACCGGCAAGATTGAACACAAAATCTGCCTCGCGGCAATACCGGTCAAGTTCTTCAGGAGTGGAGTCGATGTCATACTCAAAGACCTCGTCAATCACAACCGGATAGTTGCGGGCCTTTCCCTCCTTTATATTATTGAGTTGGACGCAAAGATTCGTGCCAACGAAACCCTTGGCACCTGTGACGAGTATCTTCATTATTCGCTTCTGATTTCCCTTGGCTTGTCGTTCTCAATCATTCCGAGGTCTGCCTGCACGAATCTCAGCCGAAGGAGCTGCTCCTTCATTCCCTCCACATCAAGACGACGTGTATTGTGACTGTGGTAATCCTCAATCTTGCTTACCTCCTCATTACCCTCGGTGAAATACTTGTCGTAGTTCAGATCGCGGGTATCACACGGGATGCGGTAGTAGTCGCCCATGTCGATTGCCTTAGCCATCTCCTCGCGGGTCACAAGAGTCTCATACAGTTTCTCGCCATGGCGGGTGCCGATAATCTTGACCTCCGACTCACCATATTTCGGATCTACCTTCGCATAAAGCTCCTTAAGAGCGGTGGCAAGAGTGTCGAGAGTGGCGGCAGGTGCTTTCTGCACGAATAGGTCGCCGTTATGGCCATGCGTGAAAGCATATACGACCAGATCAACCGCATCATCGAGCGTCATCATGAACCGGGTCATGTTCGGGTCAGTGATTGTGATAGGATTACCCTCCATCATCTGCTCAACCCATAGAGGAATCACAGAACCGCGGCTTGCCATCACATTGCCATATCGTGTGCAGCAGATAGTGGTTGCGGCACCCTCGCCGAGCTCGCGACCCTTTGCAATCGCCACCTTCTCCATAAGAGCCTTCGAGATACCCATCGCATTGATTGGATATGCGGCCTTGTCCGTGGAGAGAACGACCACATTCTTGACGCCATGTTCTACAGCAGAGAGAAGTACATTGTTGGTTCCCTCCACATTGGTACGAGTAGCTTCCATCGGGAAGAACTCACAGGAAGGCACCTGCTTGAGCGCTGCTGCGGAGAAAACATAATCGACGCCCTTCATCGCGATGTCAACGGATTCTTTGTTGCGGACATCACCGATGAAATACTTTACCTTATTGCTCTGAAGCTTGTGACGCATATCGTCCTGCTTCTTTTCATCGCGACTGAAAATGCGTATCTCCTTGATATCTGAATCGAGGAAACGACGGAGGACAGCATTACCGAATGACCCTGTGCCGCCTGTGATAAGCAAAGTTTTATCCTTGAAGATTGACATGATTCTATTGTTAGTATTAAGTACATGACAAAAATTTGAAAACATCGAATTTAGGTGTATAGCTCTGACGGAAAAGTACGTTTGAAATCTCTT
>CANQRV010000085.1 GCA_947626355.1 uncultured Muribaculaceae bacterium | reverse complement strand
AAGTCTCTCCGGACTTTGAACATATATTAACATTTAACAATACAAATCCCAGTCAACATTTTTCAGGACGGGTCATGCCTCAGATAAAACAGTCAACTATGTTTCCGACGAAGAGTTTCCATCCCTTAGTAGAATAATATGGGGGGTATGTTTTCAAGTGACTGGACTTCTTCGATTAGAGTTGTTTTGTATAAAACAAGACCGAGACAAATTATGGACTTTTAATGAAAATGAGATGTTAATGAAAGAATAGGTTGTTGGGAGCAACACTTCCCAACAACCTCATTAATTTATTACAGTTTCGGTCCTGTGCGGCGTTGCTTGGCTTTTTGTTCGTCCTTGAAACGGCGTTTGGCTTCCTCGAAGCTCATGCCGGGGTGCATTTCAAGAAAGTGCTTGAAGTCATCCGGTACTCCGTCACCGTGGGCGAAGCCTTGGTCTTCGGGAATGTTTCCACCGATAGAAGGCGATGATAACCGTATTCCAGCACCTTGTGATGACGATGCAGGGGATTGTTTTGTCGCCAACTGTCGCTGGAACGCTTCGGGGATTGTGTGGTCGTAGGGATATGTTCGGCTCATTACTGGTTCCCGTTTGTCGAAATCATACCATATCCAATGGTTGATCGGAACAACGCCTCCGGGGTCGCAGATTCCGATGCTTATGAACTTGCCCTCCTGATATGCCTGTTGCCGCAGACGGTCAATCTTTACACCATATAATACATCCGGCAACGGCGGTATGACTATCGGCTCAGGCTTCTGCGGCTTGGGTTGTGGCTTGGGCTGCGGTTTGGGTTGTGTCTGAGTCTGTGACTGCCGTTGTGGTTGTTGCGATGTCCGAGTTTGTGACTTTTCCGCTTGCTGTTTTTCCCTGCGCTCCTTGAATTTCTGTTCAAGATTCTCGCGGCTGAGATACGGATCAAGTTTCTTATACCAGAACTCATGCTTGCCGACTCCATAATAAAGATTGACGCGCCCGGACTTCCCGATTTTCTCACGCACTGTTATGCCATTACTGCGCAACAGGTCAACGTATGAGTTCCAGTCGGTGACAGAGGGGATGAGAAAGAATCCCAAAAGGTCATGGACAAGCTGATAGCGGACTTTTTCCTTGCCACGTAATTTTGACACATCGGTGTTGAGCTTGCTCTTGCCCTGCACCAGACGGTGCTTCAGGTTGAGAGCCTTGCAGACACGCTCGTTCTTCTTGAAGTTGGTGGTCTGCGTCAGTATCTTTCCGTCATAGTCAACACGACTGAAAACTATGTGACAATGAGGATGAGCCTTGTCATAGTGGCGCACCACAATATACGGCGTGTTGACAAGTCCCATCTGCCGCATATAGTCCTGCGCCACTTCCGCCATAAATTCATCGGTCATCCGCGGTTTGTCCGCAGGATGGAAGTCGAGCGAGATATGACCGACAGGTTCTTTGACAGGCTTCCGCTGCCGCGACGGTCGGGCGATGTCGTCAGCCATAGCCTTGCGGCCTTCATATATCCTTATGTCGCCGGATGACGATATGAGTTTCCAGTCTTTGGAAAGATGGTCGATTATATCCTCTCCTCTGTTGCTCTCGTATTTTCTCTCTTCGGCTTTCTGTCGTTCTGACTGCTCCTTGAATAGCTTCTCTTCAAGCTTGCGACGGGTGACGTAATCGACACACCCGCCAAAACCGGAGCCGCCTATTATATATGCTATCATAGGGAATCAAGAGCTTAATTTCGCAAAGAGTTCGCGGAATTGACTAAGGTAATATTGCACTTCACGGGTCATTGCATCAAGTCCGCGCTGATGGCAGAGGCGCAGAAGCTGGTTGAAGTTGTTGCTCATGCCGGAGAGATTCCGGACGAGTCTCATTTCGGAATCATTGAGCCGTGGAACAATGTTGGGATTTAACGTCACCGAGCGGATATATTCGCTGACATTTTTCATACCGGCTCGCCTGACGTTGGCAAGCAGGAGGGCATTTTCAGCTTCGTTATACCGTGTGTGTCGGACATAGGATTGACGCTCCTCTTCGGGCAAGGAGGGACGACCGTTACGGTGTCCTGCCTTGATATTCGACTTACGGGTCGGGACTTTGGGTTTCATTGGCTTGTGGAATTGAGGGGTTGAAACAGGAGGGGCAAGGCGGCTTCGGTACACCGGTGTACCGCTCCACCCGGTGTAACGGAGGGTGGCGAGGGGAGCAACAGGGTTGCGACGATTTTTGTGTCACAAAAATCTAACCTCGCTTTGCCCCTCCATTACCCTTGTGGAAAGATACCGCCACGCCCTGAATAACACTGTTTTCAGATGCTTAATTTCACACCTGAGAGTTTGCGGTTGATCAGTTCACGGTTGTCGTCAAAGAACGCTTTGAGAATATTAATGACGATGTGAGACGGTGCCAGATTCGGTACACCACTCAACCGGGCGAGAGTATCCAAAGCGTTGCGGAGCTCAAGCGGAATGAACACCGGTTTCTTCTCTCCGAGACTTACGACTTGGAGATACCTTCGGGACAATTCCTCGAAATCGGCATCGACCTTCCTGGCACTGACGCGGGACTTTTTCAATTGTTCCACGGTGGCGGGGTTTGGCCGCGACTCAGCTTGTGGCGGAACAGAAGCGGTGTCCGTGTCGGAGTTCTGAACGTCGGGAGCATCGGTGATCGGCGATGACGGAGGCAATACATCTTTCACCTCCGGCTCGGAAGCTGCGGACGGTGTATCCGGTGTACCGGTAGACTGAGGTTGCGGTTGCACCGCATCGTCCGGTATCTCGGTCTCCGTTGTTTTGGTTGACTGATGTTCCGGTTGACTGCTTGCCTGTGCATCCGGTTGATTGGTTGGCTCATCAGTATCGAGCTTATTCCCTGTCACCGAGTAGCCCGGTCGCCTTACGTCCGGAATCGTGTCGAGTCGTCTTTTCTTTTCGGCGTTGATTTCCGCAATTATCCTCTTGCAATCTTCGCCATATTTCGGTATGAACTCTTCCAGATTCTCGGGCTCCCATCTGAAACGCCATGCGTTCAACTTCATTTCCGGGAGCGGAGGCTCTCTATCTGTCATGTTCCATGGAATTGAATATTCCATTATGCGAGCTTCCTTTTTCTTTGCAGCTTCTTTTTCCTTGCGGGACTCCTCTTCCAGTTCCTCAAAGTATTTATCCGCATCAAAACCTGATGCTTTTGTGGATTTGGTTGATTTTGCCATATCATTGTGAATTGTGGCCGCCGAGAGAAAAGTCCCGGCGACCGGGTGAGGTGTTGAACCTGATAAACTGATGAAAGAAGTAAGTATCTGCAATTATATCAATGGCTTATCAATTCATCATTGTTTCATCACGATTTTTTTGGCAGTGAGAAAAACGTTGCGCCGAAGGAAATTGGGGTTTTCTTTCGGTGCCATTCGCGGTTTTTCTCTCATTGCCTTTCATCCTTTGATGAAGCGTTGATGAATAACCGATGAAAAGAAAAACCACTGAAAAACAACAGCCTGTATCTCTTTTCATCAGTTCATCAAATTTCAACGAGAAAAGATTTATAAATTCTCTAATATCTGTCGGGTGACGGTGTAGAATCGTCCGACCCTGCGATTCTCGACGTATGCCGGTTCGTTGGGCTGTAAGCCTGTCTGATAGGCGGTGTATGACAGCGAATTTGGCGCGGGTCGCAGTTTCCAGCAATCCTGCACGACTTTTCTCAGTGCCGTACGATCTGCCTTTACACGCTGATGGTCGAACAGACAGAGGATGTCGTTGAGGCAGAAATCAACGGTATTCACGTTCCTTGTCACCATTATGTCGAGCAGCAGCTCGGAGAGTTCAAGTTCGACACGGTTGCGGTTGGCACGGATGATCTTCTGCAAGGCATCGGTGTCAATCAGTTTCGGGTCGAACCACATCCGGCTTTCCTCGGCGGTTGACAACTGCCGGTAGGTCATTGCGTGGAGAAATGCCGGTATCTCATAACGGATTTTCTCCAGAAAGGCGGTGTCATCGGTGGTGAGCTTAGGAATCTTCCGCACCCAGTAGCGAGTCTCGCCGGGGTCGATGACTACGGGGAGATACTCGTTGTTGGAGCAAAGCACGAACTTGGCGAAGAAGCTCACCTCCTCGCGGTCGCGTCCTTTGGCCTCCATCTTGTAGTTGCGGGTGGTGCTGAGATTTTTCAGACGCTCGGAGTCCTCGCGCTTGTTGAGCAGCACCTCGTCAACCACAATGACGAGTTTGCCGTTCCAGTCGTCGTTGAACTGGCTGCGGAAGTTCTCGTTGGTATTGAACGTGACATTCGCCTCAAACAGCAGTTTGAGGAAATTGAGGAAGGTGGACTTGCCGGTGTTGCGCTCCTCCGACACCAACAGCAGAATGGGTAATTTCTGCAACGGCATGGTGTAGAGGATTTGCAGATAGTCGAGACCGAGGTCGTACTGTTCGCCGAAGATATGGCGCACAAGCGATTCGATGCACGACCATTCTCCCTCGGCGGGGATATGGCTCAATGGCGAATACTTGTTCTTGAAACTGCCTACAACTGGCTGATAGTCCAGATGGGAGGGAACACAGCAGAAACCGTCGTATTTGGGTACGTTGGCAAGAAAGTCCTTGCCGTAGTCCTGACGGATTGCCTCGATGGTCCACGGTATGCTGCGCTCGATGAGCTGTCCGGCAGCGTTGGGCTGGCGGACAATCTTGTAGTAAGTGGTACCGATGCGCTCGAAGCGGTCGTCGGCGGGAGGTGTAACTATTACGTCTTCCATAAGCTCAGTCATCGTTGGAGGGGTTGATAATGGAGTTGACTTCCCGCAGGCTGTAGCGGGTGCTTCCGTTCACCTTGAATGGGTGTAGTCTGCCGTCCTTGGTCATGTTATAGACCGTGGTCTCGCAGACACCGAGCCGCTCGGCAACCTCTTTCTTGGTGATTGACCTGTCCTGCTCCGCTTCCATGTAGAGGGGGAGCAGACGCTCGCGGGTGGCTTCGATTGTGTCCACCACAAGCTGATGAAGGTCAGAGAGGTGGACGTTGAGGAGGATATTTGGAGAGTCAGGGTCGAGTGCCGACGCCTGAAGGAGGTCAAAAAGATTCAATTTCATCTGAGGGGATTATGAAATTAAAGTTATATCGCCAGTTAACTTGCACCACCCTCAGCCCCGGCGACGAAAGAGGCTGTGGCGATGTGTCTCCGAAAGGACATAGAAGGGGCCGTCGGCGATGTCTCGCTAAAGCCGACGGTTGTTGCTGCCGGCCTGTCAGGGTCGGCAATAGGCGCAGTTCACCCTTTCCCATGTCGTGCCGAATGGCAACGGCATGAGTGGCATCTGTCCCGGTTACAGGGGCAGACACGGGGCTGAGGTCTTACTCGATGGAGTCAAGACTCGCGCCTTCTTTCTTCATTTTTAGTTGATTTTTGTTGACGTACAGATTCTGTACGGGCACAGTTATGGCTGTCATCTTCTCCGTATCATAATTCTTGTGGCATTGACAGGGTTTCAGTTGGACACACGTCATGTTTCACCGCTCCAAAGTCTATGGTTTTCGGTGAGTTACGAGGGTCGCAAAATTCAGCCTGCAGTAGCCTGATGACAGCACTTCTGAGTGCCTCTCTTTCTTCTTCTGCCGTTGTGCCACGAAATCAATCCGTTGACCATCGCTTCCTTAGGGCGAGTTGTTGCCGGATTGAGCCGTTGCGGAGTGTTCCGCATTCAACAGCAGGCTCTTCATAGTGATTCCGGATCCTGAGTCCGGTCTTCTGATAAGGGTACCTCCTTATAATTGTTATCGTGTCAATATCGGGCATAGCATCCGTCGGGGAGCATCGTTCCTGTTCCAGTCTATAAAGCTGAACGTGTCACTTCGGGCGTGCGCTGCCGTCAATCGTTACATAAAGATAACAAAAATTTCCGAGACTTCCAAATCCGCACAATCTCACCTCGGCGGTTGACTCTGCTGGCTATCATGTGTGTATGGTGTAAGTGTGTGTCGATAGCGTCCACAAGTGTCACGCCTGAACATAAGCACCGGTGTCGGTGTAAGGCTCGGGTAAGTACCCGCACACCGATTTGTTCGCAATGCTTTGTGCATCCGGCTGCGAAGTTCAGGCACACACCTTCGGGTGTTGTGCGTGGGTTGTCCGACCCTTCGGGGTCGGCTCGTAGATAGTCAGCCCACTCTTGGGCTGCGGGGTATGTCTGCGGCGGATATGGTCGCAACCGTCACGGCAGAGCTGTCTAACGCTCCGTTATGGTCGCACAATTTGCCACCGCAACTTTCCTAACAAAGCTTTGTTCAAAAAAGTTCACGATTCAGCGAAAAATATCATCCATAGCCAAAAGCAGTGCATGAGCGGTCATTGCTCTCATCGGCTCCGGACTTATTTTCAGCCTTTCAGCGGCAAAGATAGAGTGTGGTTTTCATTCCCACCAAATATTTCCCGCCGGATATAGCACAAGGTTGTACATCTATCTCGTTATATACAACCGGTATAGCGATGGCCGCTTCTCAAATCCCCGGCAAAGATAATGCCACCTCACCGGACTTTCCAAATTATTTCAACCAATGTCCGTGAATGTCCGTTTTGGTTCCGTTATTTTCCGCGAAACGTCCGATATGGCTATCCAAGATGCCATAATCTCATAACCGCATCATTTGAGTTTGCCCAACAACTCTTTTTGCACAAGACCATATGCTATAGGTGCGTTGAAATCCAGTTCAGGGCGAAGCAACATTGCGGTATCTCCAAGAAACTCGCTGTCAGTCATCTTCTCTTCCATATTGAGCAGAAACTGCTTTTTAGTAGGAGGTTGAGCCACACTGAATCCGATATAGCGATTGTAGCAGCGCACTATTTCATCAGTGTTGACATCAGCCTTGGTCAGTGCCACACATAGGTCAAATAAATCTCTGCCTTTTCTTCGCTGATACAAGGCTCTTAACTTAGTGCCAAGCAATTCGTTGAGTTTGTATGTTGTGATTTCACACCTCCCGGAGAACCATGAATTGTTGACTTCAAACGGGACTTTGACTAAGCCGAGTTCATTGAAATGTTCAAAGCAGTTGATTTCAATCTTCAAACGGATAGGCACAACCGGAGGAATCTCTGACTCCAATCGGAAGAGCATAGTATTGTTATACCTCTTCTGCTTGGTAACACGGTTAGGTAGGAAGTCCAAGACTTCGCCAAGTCGATACATTATAGGCTTTATCGGCCCAGCAGTGATTTGTACGAGATCAATATCCTCGCTATATCGCGGCTGGGGACTTAGATATAGTTTATGCAGAGCCGTTCCACCGCGAAAAGCGAGCTGGGAAGCGAGGAAATCATCACTGAAAATCGCCACAAGAGCACGTGAGATAATCAAGTCCTGCTCCACCATAGCCTTGTCTTGCCATGGAAGGAATTCATTCCATTCCAAAATTGATTCTCTTTTTATCATATATCATCAGGTTCTATTTCAACGTTCACATATACTCGCCATCGCTTGTTAACAATCTCTTTATCGCGCTTATGTCTGTTGCTTAGATAACAATATTGAATTTTGTTTCTATATTTAGTCATTTCACTATATATAATGTCTGCCTGTTCCTCATCTTCAAGTATAATATCTACAATATATCCAAGCCGCTGAATAGTGGGGAGCGTTGTGTAAGAAAACAGCTCATTAGAGGCTCCATTGAAATCCGTATTCTCCAGAAGTTCTGAAAGCACTGTCGCAGCCCGTGACAATCCACCGATATGTTGTTCAAACTGAACTAAATCCAAGGCTGTCAATTCTGCGTTGGAATATTTTACCGAAGATGTCTCGGTATTTTTTTCAAGAAGAAATTTTTCCGGGATAGATTGCCGATAGAACCATAGCAATAAATTGTTCCTGTTTTTAGACCGTTGGAATTTGGGAGGAACCGTCATTACCGAGAATTGTTGAGGTCTCTGATGTGCCGCGCCCCAGAAGACTGCGGCACTCAACAATCCGACATAGTAAGGCTTCCCGCAATATGCCATTAACTGATTCACATAATAAGATGGAGGCAACACTCCATGGAGCGCATACTGCGGCGGTATCACGCAATAGAATCCCTTTGCCGGCAGTGCCAATAATTTTCGGCTTACCAGACGACTGAGAGAATTGGCAATAGTCTTATCTGATGACATGGGAAACGCTTCTCTTACTTCAGTGAAAGAGAAGCATGGTTTACCAGTCATATCACGATGACGTATCCAATCAGTAATGGTCATATTCCTAATTTTGATGCAAAGGTAATCATTTTATTGGGAACTTTGCAACTTTTTAAGTCTATTTCTACCACATGTCATTCTCTTTCTTTGACATGGCGGCAATCTCATCGGCATCTCTTCGGAGGATAGCTTGATGTAGTCCATGAAAGTCTTTTGCGTTTTGTGGCCGCTGACGTGCATCATCTGGAGAATGGTGTACCTGTGGCTGAGGTACATGTTCGTGATACCGGTGCGTCGGGCGGTGTGGCTTGTCACACACTCGTAGCGAGGCACAATCACGTTGCCGTTGAGGTCAGTCTCCGGTTCTTTCTTCTCTTTTCTCAACGCATCCTTCTGCTTCATCGTGAGTTTGGTCGGCACCTTCTCTTTCAGTGACGGCAACTGTTCCGAAAGGTCTTTTAGAATATCCTTGATGTATCGGTTCAACACCTGCTCGTTGGCTTTCGGAATGTTGTAGCCGTATTTCTCGCAGATGGCAATCAGGTTCTCGTTGAGAATGGGGATAGTTACCTCCGTCTTGGTCTTTTGCTGTACGAGCCGGAAGATGCGTGTACCCTTGCGGGTTGTCTCGAAATTATCGGCATTAAGGTTGTTATAATCACTTACGCGCTGGCAGGTATAGCAACCTATGAGAAAAACGTCACGGATGTGGTCGTTCTTGCCGGTCAGCGGCATTTCATAGAGGGCTTGCAGTTCGTCTTCGGTGAGATAGATCTCGACTGCTTTGTCGCGGTCTTCAATCTTCTTCTTGACGATGAGAGAGGCGGCACGTTGGTTGTCATGGATGCCGTCGATGAAAGCGGCATTGATAAGAGCCTTGAGGTTGGTCAGATGCTTGTTGACAACCTTTGGCATATAGCCATGCTTCTGCAAGTAGTTGATGTAGCGCGACACAAACGCGCGGTCAATGTCCGCCCACTCAAAACGGTGCAAGGGGTCGAAGCCTTCATAGACACCGATATAACTTTTCCATGCCTTGCAGGAGCCGGGCGCATAATCGTCACTACCGATTTTCTTGCACCGCTCTTGATGTCGTCGACAAACTGGATGAGGAACGGCCAGATAAGACGGTTCTTCTCGTCAGCTATTCGTTTCTTCTCCTCGGCTTTCAGGCGGGCTTTTTCTTTCGCCGCCTCTTTCTTTGCCAACGCCTTTCGCTCCGCCTCTGCCGCCGCCTCTTTCGCACGGCGTTCAGCGTCCACCTTCTCCGGCTCGGAAATGTAGCGCACATCCATGTCGAGAGCCTCGCGATCGAAAGTCGTTTTGGCAAGATGCGCCTTGATGATGCCCTCGATCTGCGTGAGTTTTAGTTGTTGCCATAATTTCGATGTTGTAAAAAGTTTGGTCGTGGCGTTCACGATTGTTCACAATCAGCCACTTTGGTTCTACAAAGATAACAACTCAAACCCCGATTTGTCAAGTCGGGTCACCACGCAGGTCACCACGTTTTTTGAATAACGGTGAACAACCGAAATTTTCTCAAAATTCAAATTGCGCTATTATTCAGCGTTTTACATCAATGCAACATTCATCCTCGTTTACGCTCGTTCAGAAACTCAGGTTCTGGTGGCACTACAAAAGACCGCTAATTCTCAATGAGTTAGCGGTCTTCTATTCATCCCAACCACATTACTGCGGTAGAAATGTGGTGACCTCAGCCAAATTTTAGTCAGGTCACTACTCTGAAATCTAAAAAATTGCTAATTGACAACCAAACGTTATCGCAGGAGGATATTCATTTTTTCTTCGTGAGAGGGAACTATTCTCATTAAATTGCAACTAACTTTGTAAAGAGAAACTTGATGAAATTCCCTCTTTTCATTTTCAGGAAGATAACGATAAAGCATTGAGAGAGAAGTTGGAATGGCTTTACGCTACAATTGCACAACTCAATCCTATGGAAAAAGCCTTGATATTAATGTGGCTTGATGAGTTAAGTTATGAAGAAATTGCCTCAAATATGGGGATTCCCAGAAATACTGTCGCATCACGTCTATATCGCATTAAGGAAAAAATATCATCAAGAAAGGAGGTTTAATTAGGGATATTCAGTTAATTGCTAACTGATTATTTGCCAATGTCATAGATATTTCGTAACTTTACAAAGA
>CANQRV010000084.1 GCA_947626355.1 uncultured Muribaculaceae bacterium | reverse complement strand
CTCAAAGACGTTTGTCGGAAGTTCGCGAGAAAAACGTGATTCCCAACCTTCCTCCACCTTGTGATGTGACCGATGAACCCTCCTTGACTCAATTTAAAGCCTATCTGAATGAGCGGTTGAGTGAGGTGCTGCCGAGGGAAGACGAAAAGATGATTCGGAGCCTGTGGGATGAAATCTCCAACCTCGAAAATGGAGTACGCAACGAGGTGATCAAGCCGTTGCAGGAGCAGGCTCCCAAGCTGCCATCAGAGATGGAGGAGGCGATGAATGGTAAGTTCACCGCGTGGTTCCGATATACAACGGGTGATAACTTTCTGGATCGCCTCAAAGGCAACTTCGGTGAATTAACGAGTAGAATATGTCAACAGACGGAGCCTGATCAGAAGCTTAGCGTGATGCTTGGAGAAGTGGAAAGAATTAAGAAAACGTGGGAGGAAGACATATGGCAGAAGAAGGTGAGAAGTGAAATCACCGAGAAGGAAATGAAGGAGATCCTAAATAGGGGTAGACATCCCATAGAAAAAGTTTTTTCCGGGTTCCAAAAAAAGCTGAGCAAGTATGTCCGTGAGTTGTCCGAGGTTGCAGCGGAGATCGGACCGCACGTCCAGGAGCTTGTGGAGGGAGTGCTGAGCAAGGCTTTGACTGAGCCGGTGATGCAGCGATTGTGTTCCGGATCTGATTCGGGCGAGAAACTCAAATCTTTGAGTGAAAAACTGGAGTCTGAATCGTATGGTGCCGATTTGATCATCGAGGGTATCAAGAGATTGGTGGACATACGGGAGAGCGCCAAGTACGTGTCGTTAGCCGAACTTCGTCCCGCTCTGAACTTGTTGGATTACTTGCGTTGGAAGGCCGGTCGTATGACATTTATCAAACAGCCTGTCGTCGAAGTTCTTGAAAAATCGAGTGATTCGAAGACGAGGGAAATGGCCGAATACCTAAAGGATGAGAAGACTCAGCTCCCCTCCGAAAGTGCGCCTGGGAAGGATTTTTCTGACTTCGCACGTAAGGTTATCTTTGCGGCGCTGTGTTTCATTACTGAGAAGGTGAAGGGCAACCGCGTTAAGTACCAGTCGTTGCTGGAAGATGGCGTATGTGATGCGAGCATGAGCCTTTGCACTCAGGAACACGTGGAGGAGGCTTGGGAGAACGTGTTAAGAAAGCTCAAGCAGTGTATCTTCCCGGATGAATATGCAAATCAGCGCGAGAAGAGTGCAAATGCAGCGAAATGCAGGGAGCTCATCGATGCGTTACGCAATGCCATCGGCGATGAATCGAACAGATAGTTTTTTACATTCTACATAAACCTCAATCATCATGAAAACCAACGAAATCATCAGCTCGGCCGTACAAATGGCAGAGAGCATTAAGAATGCGGAGCTCGTCAGAGCTCTGAAGAAAGTGGCGGAAGAAATCTCCGGCGATACTCTCAGGGTCGTCGTGCTCGGGGATTTCAAGGCCGGTAAATCGACATTGATCAACACGCTCTTCCTGAAGGATAATCTGCTTCCGGTGGATTATCTGGAGGCAACGGCAGTGCCTACTCACCTGAGCAGTGGGGAAACCCGACTGCAGACCTGGCTGCGCGGTGAGGACGGTAAGAGTACGCTACAAAATGAATGGACCGACTTCGATCAGGAACGGGTAAAGTCCATCGTGACCGCCGATTCGGAGGAAGCTCGCGCCGCCATTGCGGAGAAATACAGCCGTGTGTGCATCTCCAAGCCCGACATCCTGCCTTCCGGCATCACGCTGGTGGATACCCCAGGGCTGAATACGACTAATCAGCGCATCTACGTCGGCACCATGGAGGAAGCTCGCACGGCGCACGCTATCCTCTACGTCGTGCGCGGTCGGCAGCTGAGTGAGCGCGAGCTCTCCCTGCTGGCTGATATGGCCGGCATGCAGCAGCCCAGCTTGCCGATTCATGTGGTTGTCAGCGAAGATAATACACATGGGGCAGGTCAGTTGCAGAATCTTTGCAGCACCATTAAGGCACAGTTGTCGAGTGCGGGCATTTCACAGTGTGGGGTGTCCGTGTTCACGGTGGGTAGCACAGGGAGCGTGAGTATCAATACCAGCGAGGGTGAATGGGGGGAGGATCTGATCGGAGATCCTATTGCGCCCCAGGCTTCCCAAACTGACACGGGAGACATTACCAAGGACCTGGAAGCATTCTTCAACGGTCCTGTGCGTCAGGGACGAGCCATTCGCCAGGTGCGCGATTTGCGTCCGCTGCTGGGTCGGTTGCTGGTGGCACTCGAATCCTGCGTGAATCTTGCGGGAGAAAACGAGGAGAAACTGCATGAGCTTGAGGCGAATTTGCAGCAAAAAAAGCATGTGTACGCAGAGCAGGTTCGTGAGATGTTGAGTGAACTTCACCACGCACAATGTTCCATGGAGGAAGGTGTCATTCAGGAAATGGATAAACTCCATGTATTGTACGAGAAGAAAGTAGATAAGTGCGAGACCCTTCAGGATGTGCACACCCTGCTTGATTCTATGAATGAGAATTTGGACCATGATATAGGGAAGATTATCCGAAATGCTTCCACTGAATTCAAATTGGAGGTGATGCGAATCAGTAATGCATTCGGTCAGAAACTGACAGAAGGTATTTCGGCGGGAGAAAAGATGCCATTTGAACTACAAAGTAATTTCTTGAAGTTGGTGTCGTGGATGCCAAGCATCGTGATCAGTGCTTTGGACTTATTACTTGTTGGTCCCGCGATACCTGGAGGTATTTTCTTTGATATTATTGTTCGATGGATTGGTGGACAGTTGCCTCTGATTAAAAAAATAATGCCCACATCGATAGGCGCAATGGTTGCAAGGAAATATGTCAAAGAAGAGTTGGAGAAGCATTTTACCCAGTTCAAGAAGGAACTGTCGAAAAAAATCGAGACCAACTTCGACGAAGCCTGCTCGCAAATGTCCGGGAAGGCGATGCAGTCCTCGGGTTTCTCTGAGATGGAGCATGCCGTGCAGATGGCACGTTCCGGCGCTATCTCTGATGCAGAAAAGGCACAATTGCAGGAGAAGATTGCTCTATGCAAGCAGTGGATGACTGCTTTGTGATGGGGATAGAAGACTCATCGAGGGGAAGTGCGGTAGTTGATTCTGCCGCGCTTCTCCTGATGGAGGTGAGAATGAGACGCAATGTATGTCATGGAAAAGGAGAGAATACTCATGTTGCTCGGGGAATTTCAAGTGGGGAAATCCACTCTGTTCGACTATTTCTGCGATGGTCGAGAATTCTCTGAAATAGGTGAGGGACTTCATACCACGAAAGCTTGTATCGGGGCTACGGGGATGGAGGAATGTTTCCAAGGCGAGTATGTGCGTTTTTATAATGAGGAGCTGCAGGGACAATCGCTATGGTCATTCATGTCGGTACGGGAGCATTGTGGGTATCCCATGCGGTATTATTTACAATCTCCCCTGTTGGAGAAATTGGACTACACGCTGCTTGATTGTCCGGGGCTTGGCTCAGATGAAGGAACTCATGAACGTGAGTTGCTGGATCGGTGTATCGAGGGCGCGTCTCTTATTGTTTATGTCTGTTCTGATGGAAAAGAGTTGAGCCAGGATGTTAAGAATGAGTTGTCGGGACGCCTGAAAAAGAAATCGGTGATACCGGTGGTGAATTTACATCGTAAGTCGAAAAAAGCTTATGATCAGCAAGTCCGCCGAAATATAGAAGCGCAAGTGAAGGCGTGCATGCCGGGTGTAAAAGTAGATGTTGTATGTATTCATGCGCGGTTGGCGTTACGGGCGCGTCAACTTCAAGCTCTGCACTATTGGGCATTTAGCCCTCCTTTTTCGTCTATCCTCAATCAGAAAAAATTGGAAAATCTCGGGAAGAAATTGAGAGAGGACATAGAGGATGACTGGAAGGTGTATACAGGATGCAGTCAACTCCCGTCCTCACTGTCAGAGGTGATTGGCGCGAGCGGGATGCCCGATCTTATCAGAAAAATCAATCATTTTATTTGATCAGTAAATTATGAAAATGGAAGATATCATCAGCAAAGCGGAGGAAATAGCAAAAGCGTTGGAGGCTGGCGACTTAGCGGCAGCTTTCGCGAGCATGCTGGAGCGGATGACAAAGCGCAATTTGAAGGTGGTCGTCATCGGCGATTTTAAGGCTGGAAAAAGTACGCTCATCAATCGCATTTTTCTGAGACGGGATGTCTTGCCCGTGGACTACCTGGAAGCCACGGCCGTTCCCACCCACCTGAGCGGCGGGCAGATGCGGATGGAAACGTGGAAGCGTGACACGACCACCCAGCGTGAAACTCTTGTGGAGAGCCGGGAGAACTTTCTGCCGGAGGATGTGGCGCGGGTGGTGACAGCACATTCCGACGAGGAGCGAGCACGCCTTGCCAAGCAGTACAGCAAAGTCCACATCACGGTACCAGGTATCTTACCCCCCGGCATCACGCTGGTGGATACCCCGGGGCTCAATACCACGAATTCGGATGTGTATGTGAACACCATGTACGAAGCCCGTACGGCTCATGCGCTCCTGTACGTGGTGTCAGGCCGACAACTGAGCGAGCGTGAACTCTTCCTTCTTGCGAATTTGGCAGGCATGCAGCAACCGAGTCTGCCGATCCATGTGGCGCTTACAGTTGATGGTTCGCGAGGGAGTGGACAAGTAAAGACCCTTTGTGACACGATTAAGGCGCAGTTGAGTAAGGTCGGTATCTTGAATTGTGAGGTTTCTGTCTTTTACCCCAACGCAGATTGTGCCTCTGGTGCTAGCGATGAGAAGGTACGTGAGGAGTTGGAGGCTTTTCTGCGCGGCGAAGTGCAGCGTGGGCGTCAGGCACGCTTGGTGCGTGATTTGCGACCTCTTTTGGAGCGTTTGAGGGTAGCGGTGTCTTCTCGCTTGGAATTGGATGGCAAAGGTGCCAAAGAAATAGAAGCTATCAAGAATGTTCTGGAAAAGAAGCGTAAAGAGTACCAGTTCGTGGTGCACAGCCTTCTTGAAAATGTTGTGGAAGCTCAGCGCAGCTTCTTGGAAAATCTCAAGATTTGGTTGGAGAAGCTGAAGGCAGGATTCAAAGAGGATATGGATAGCAAGGTGGATGCAACGGATGTGTTTGAAGCCATCAAGACATGGCAAGAACTTCTTCCGGATCGCATTCAACGTTTACTCAAATTGGCTCAATCAGACTTCAACAAAGACATCAAGCGCGTAGAGAGTCAGTATAGCGTTCAACTAAAACAAATCTTCAATCTACCCGAACTAGAGACGCATTCCTCCGGTCTTACCAAAGTTTTGGCGGATACACCGCGATGGGTTTTCTACACGCTGGATTTTGCCGTGTTTTCTCTTCTTACTCCTACCAGTCTTATGGCTGATATTCTCATTCGTTTTGTCGGGGACAAGATTCCTTTCATCAAGCGCATCATGCCTCTTAACCTTGCAGGTGCCGCGGTGCGAGTATTTGCGACAAAGGAGTTCGTAGAAATGGTGGATAAGATGGAGGAAGATGTAGCGTCATCAATGGAATCTCAATTCCGCAAAATGTGCGACAAATTGCGAACTAATTTGCAAAATGCCGGACTCTTCCCAGAGATCGAAAATGCCTTGGAGAAGGCACGGGCGGCTCGCCTTCCCTCAACGCTGAAAAATACCCTCCTTGAAGCTGTCACAAACATTCAGACTTGGATTAAGTCGCTTTAATAATATTTTAACCCAACAACCTACATACGACCATGGACAAAACAGAAACAATGCAGCAATTTCGGACTTTCCAGAAACAATTGCTTGATCTGATGCATCAATCGCAGGAAGTTCTCAATAACACGGCACTGACACTTCGCGAAGACAGCGGAAATTATAAGCTGCCTATAGAACGGCTCGAAAAGAGTGTATTCACGCTCACGCTAGTCGGAGCGTTCCAGAGCGGGAAATCGACGTTGTTCAGTTATTTGTGCGGCGGGCGCGAGCTTTCGCCTATAGGTCCCGCGGGTGGCGGCATTCGTACAAGCGGATGCCGCGTAGCAGCATCTGCAGTTAGTGAGATAGAAGAGGAATACGCGATTGTTTCATGGCGCAGCAAGGAAGATTTACTGGAGCCCATTTGTTCCATGCTTGGTTTGGAAGCGGCAGAGTATAAATTGGATGAGAAGCGCTGTCGCGAGGAAATCGAGAAGTTGCTGCTTAAGGATATGAAAGGGACGGAAATGCTTAATCCGGACAAGCTTGAATTGTACCGGATGGCTTTGATCATTGTGCATTTTTACGAGCGATATAGTCAACGTCTTTCAGCCGGAGAAGAACGCATGTCAGTGGATGGTGCAATCAACATCGCTGCTTATCCTCAGGAGTGGTGGACCATGTGGGAGAGGTGGGAACAACAAAGTGCTTCTTTGGATACGGTGTTCCGTGCGGAGGAAGTTGCTTTTGCATTCTGTGGGGGCATCCACTATTTCATTCATTCGGAACACTTGGGCAAGCTTGGATGCACCGTTGAAGATTGCCCCGGACTTTTTGCTTCTGAGTGGGATACGAAGATTGCCAAAAAATGCATTGCTGATACAAATGCCATTCTCTATGTGTTCGAGGGACAAAAAGATTTGACTCAGAATGATATCGATATCTTGAAGACTTGCATTGAGTTGGGTGGGCGTGATCGTATTCTTTTTGGAGCGAATGTGAAAGTCCCCTATATGCAGTGGGATCGAATTCAGCACCAAGGCGTGTTGCCTAAATTGACGAAGCATGGCTTTGTGAAGCCCGTTGTGCACGCCTACCACGCGGCCATTGCCCTGCGTTGTGCAGAGCTTGCTATGGTGCAGTGCAACATGCTTCCGGAATCAACCTGCAAGGCGATCGAAGAAAGTATAAAATTGGATGGTGGTAACTGGAGCATTGAGGAGTATCTTTCAGACCAGTTGGATAATTTCCTGCGGAATGCTCTGAGAAAGGGACTGAAAGATTACTCCGAGGAAGGACGTGTCCTTTTGGCTGACATTGAGGAGGAGGCCAGCAAGGTTCCCGCTTTCATCCGCACTGCGCAGGATAAGATCACACGAGATAAGGCGTGGAGCGTTCTTGTCGGTAATGGCGCTAATAAGTTGTCTGAACAGCTGGATAAAGCCGAGAAGAATGCAACGGCGTTGCTGCAGAAGTTGGATATGTCAGCAGAGGAATTGCGTGCCGATTTAGAGGAGCAGGAGAGGAAAATTCAGAATTTTGACGTGGATGTAGAAAGGTGCACAAGGACGTTGAAAGATGCTACGGAGAAAGGGATAGACGGGATCAAAGCAAGGTTCAACAAGTTGGTTTCTGATATTTACATAAAGCGCAGGGGTGACGTTATTACCCTCACTGAGGAGGCCATTCCCATCGTGAAAAAATGCATACAGGTGGCTCTTGGAGGGGAGGAGACTTGGTGGGAAAAAATTAAGAACTTCTCTGATAAAGTCAAAGAAGTTAGGAGACAATCTAGAAAGACTTATGAAAGTGCGTTAAGGGACACTCTCAAGGATCTCGTTATAGAAGTGCGAGACTATTATCTGCGTGATAAATTTACTCAGTGGGATGAGTTCGCAGAGATAAAGTCAAGTTTCGATTATTGGAAAGGTAAGATGATGGAACAAGTGAAGCAGCTTCAGGGAATGCCGGAGTTGGACGATGAGAGACTGCGCTTGGGTGAACATTTCGGCGAACAGCAACTCAATGATATGCAGATCCAGGGAGTGACTGTAGAAACCATAGACGGAGATCTTCCTTGGCTAACCACTCCTTTTGGCAATCAACGAGATCAAGCAACTGATTTTGTTAAAAAGTATGATGATAAGTTTACCAAGGCAATGCAGCATAGCTTGTGGGAGGTGATGGAATCGCACGGACCCATTAAAGCGATCCGTGATTATTTAAAAGACTTTGAGGACACGTTTGAGCAACCTCGTAAGATATTTGACCAGCAGAAAGCAACAACATTGAAAAATCTGGAAGACACATCGCAGCGTCGCGAAGAACTTCGCGGACAGTTGGAGCCATTGATTGCCAAGCTCAGTCAATTGCGCGAAAGTAGCAAGAAATTTGGGGATAGTGTCGCGGAGGTGTTCGAACGTGTATGATGGATCGGAGGAAATTTTAACCCATAAGTCATGAAAAAGCTATGCTTGGGATTTTTCTCCAGGAACTGAGCCGAGGTGCCGTGCGCAAAGTCCATGCTGCGGATTTGAGGCGTGGACAGGTGGCGTTATCCTTACGGAATGGCGTGGATTTAAATAAGAATGGCCTACCGCAAGATATACAGTTTGGCATTGTATCAGAGAAAGGTCGGATCATCTGCCAGTGTTGCAGTGGTTCGGAGATTGAGACGGCGCTCTTTCGCGTACGCGAGCTAAGTGCGGAGGCCTTTATGCACGGTGGCAGAGAATTATACGTGATGAACTTTCCGGATGCGCGAGACGAGGAAGAAGTGTACCGATGCGCCGCGCAACGAACTGGAAAAACATTAGAAGACCTGCGGAGTTTCCCCGGGGATGATTTTGTCGCAGAGTGTGTCTGGGGACAGAGTATGGAGGAGTTGTTTGAGGAGAGATTCCCTCAGATTGGCCGTCACTGGGTAACAAAAATAGAACTAAAACCCTCTGAAATTCTGGAATGGCTTGGAGTATCTCTCGAAAAACCAGCGGCGCTCATTGATGCGTGTGTGCCGGATTGCTTCTTACCGGATCTGACCCATCATGGTATTGTTATCGAGGGAGAGCAAGTTATCCACTTTTCTTCTTGTCGGCTTGGGAAAGATGAGTGTCGCATAAAAGTAGACAGCAAACGCGATTTCATGAGTTGGAAGAGTGGTAAGTCCGATGGCGGACAGGTCGCATATGCGAACGAGAGCGTACGTGACCGTATGTTGTGCCGTAATCGAGCGGTGTGGGTGTTTTCCCATGCAACGCAATGGGGTAAGTATAACCTGCAATCCAATAATTGCGAACACTTTTGTCGGTACTGCCGTGTCGGTGTTAGGGGGTCTCGTCAGGTGATTGGGCAATTGGTAGCGATTGCTGGTCAACTGGCGAACATTCCCTCACCATATCAAAAGATTTTCATGGGATTGGCTCGTGCGGGCGAAAAAATAAATGCTCCCAATCGAATACCTGTTATTTTAGAATTGATCGATAGTTTGACGACTCTTAACACTAACAATATAATACAATGAAAATCAGCTATAAACTTCAACAAGGAACCGAGTGGATTGGTTCGCCCTCGGTTGATGCCATGAACCTGTGGAATTTGTTACCAGATCTGCAAGGGGAGCGTTTTCGTTTGCTCGTAGATTTTGTCAGTCACATCGATGAAACCCCGTATTGCCTTGTTGCAAAGGATGATGGTGACACCTCCGTCATTGTGGAGTCTCTAGGGGATGGCGAGGCACGTTCACTGGTTGCGGCCTATTTGACAGATCGACGAGAATTTTTCGCTGCAGCTGCCCAATCGACGGCGGCGATGCAAGAGTTGGTGAGACGTTATCTGACGACGAATGACGGACTGCTTGCGAATGTAAATGTTCGGTATCGGTCTGATGTAGAAGGACAAACTCTGACTTCTATAATTGATAAGGTGAGGCATTATCGCATGCAGACAGAAAAGGGGTTACGTATTATTGCTTCGGATCATTTTTTCAAGGAGTTCGATGAAGTTGATCCCGATATGTGCCTGTGGGATAAGGTGCCGGAAGCTATTGTAAGGAGTCCGAGACCGGATATCGATCCAATTAAAGTGGCGTGTGTTGGAGCTGCTGTACTTGCTGCAGTATTAGTCCTTTTTGCATGCTTTCGCGGGTGCGGGAGCGATGAACCGCAAAAAAAAACTGAACCGATAGGACAGCCGCGTGCTGTGCAACGGGAGCCCGAGCAACCCGCTGGGGAGCAACCGAAGGATAACGATAACAGACAAACAGGGGTATCCACGGAGCAAGCCCAGCCGAGTGGAGTCGGCGAGGCGCCACGTGCGACAATCGGGGATGGTGTTCCTGCTACAAGACTGGTGCCTGAGCAACCCGCTGGGGAGCAACCGAGGGAAAACGATAATGGACAAACAGAGGTATCCACGGAGCAAGCCCAGCCGAGTGGAGTCGGCGAGGCGCCACGTGCGACAATCGGGGATGGTGTTCCTGCTACAAGACTGGTGCCTGAGCAACCCGCTGGGGAGCAACCGAGGGAAAACGATAATGGACAAACAGAGGTATCCACGGTGCCAGGGCAAACGCATTAGAAAATGCGTTTGCCATGTACGATTTACAACACGCACGACGGCTGTAAGTGCGTATGGACAGCGTGGGTGCGCTGCCCCGCAGGGGTGAAAACTGACGACGGCTGTAAGTCAGTTTGGCCAAAAGCGCAGCTTTTGCCCCGCAGGGGTAAGGAGTCGTGA
>CANQRV010000083.1 GCA_947626355.1 uncultured Muribaculaceae bacterium | reverse complement strand
GAGATTGCGACCATACTCCTGCGTCCGGTTTATACTCCTAAATTCGATGTTTTCAAATTTTTGTCATGTACTTAAATTTGCCACATTAGTTCGCTATCTGAAGTTTTTTAGTTACCTTTGTGGCGTTATGTGTTTCCCACGATCTATATCGCGATTCGCCGCCCTGATCACACTCGCGACTGCCGGCCTCGCCGCCATGGCGTCGCCTACGGGCTGGGAGCCGCTCAAAAGCGACTTGCCAGGCTCGAAATCAATCGTGAAGGAGGAGGAGATAGAGGTGAAGGCCGCTCCCGGCGTCATCATCGTGGCCACGGCCCATCAGACGAAAATCCGTGTCTTCACGATCCTCGGACGCCTCGTCTCATCGGAGACAATCCCTCCGGGCGTCTCACGCTTCAACGTTCCCGCCCATGGGGTCTACATCGTCACCGTGGGCGACGGCGTCACCGTGAAGGTCGCGGTCTGAAACGCCCCTTTATTCCATAAGAGAATCTAACCAACCATTAAAATATACCATTAAAAATGACACAACCCGATATCGACTGGAAAAACCTCTCTTTTTCCTACATGCCTACCGACTACAACGTGCGTTGCACATTCAAGGACGGCAAATGGGGTCCAATTGAAGTATCCGACTCCGAATACGTGCCTCTCCACATCGCGGCTTCCTGCCTCCATTACGGCCAGGAGTCGTTTGAGGGCCTCAAGGCCTTCCGTGGCAAAGACGGCAAGGTCAGGGTATTCCGCATGGAAGAGAACGCCCGCCGCTTCATCCGTTCCGCCGAGGGCATCAAGATGGAGCCCATGCCCGTGGAGCTCTTCTGCGAGATGGTGCGCAAGGTCGTGAAGCTCAACGCCCGCTTCGTGCCTCCCTACGGCACAGGCGCCTCCCTCTATATCCGCCCGCTTGAGATCGGCATCACGGCCCGTGTCGGCGTGAAGCCCGCGTCTGAATACATGGTGATCATGCTCGTAACCCCCGTAGGCCCCTACTTCAAGGAGGGCTTCAAGCCCACGAAGGTCTGCCTCTCACGCGAATACGACCGTGTGGCTCCCAAGGGCACAGGCTCCATCAAGGTGGGCGGCAACTACGCGGCTTCCCTCGTGGCCGGCGAGAAGGCCCACGAGCTCGGATATTCCGTGATGCTCTACCTCGACCCCAAGGAGAAGAAGTATCTCGACGAGTGTGGCGCAGCCAACTTCTTCGGCGTCAAAGACAACACATACATCACTCCGGCTTCGGAGTCGATCCTTCCCTCCATCACCAACAAGAGTCTCCGTCAGGTGGCCGAAGACCTCGGCATGAAGGTTGAGCCCCGCCATATCGGCATCGAGGAGCTCGAGACTTTCGAAGAGGCAGGAGCCTGCGGCACGGCAGCCGTGATCTCCCCCATCTGCGAGATCGACGACCTCGACAACGGCCGCAAATACACCTTCGGCAATCCCGGAGAGGCCGGCCCCTGGTCGACGAAGCTCTACAACCGCCTCCGCGCCATCCAGTACGGAGAGGAGCCCGACACCCACAACTGGTGTGAGATCATCGAAGTAGACGAATGATGACAACTCGATAAAGGATGTGCCGCTCATTCCGATGCGGCACATCTTTTTTATTGACCCGTACACTTTACCTATCAACCCGAAGATGGACTATCAGAAAATCATCGACCGCCATTATCCCCTCTCCCCTCTCCGCGACACCCTCATGATCCACTCGCGGGCCGTGGCCGGTATGGCTCTCGACATCGCCCGCCGCCGAAGCCTCGACGTCGACCTCGCATTCGTGGAGGAGGCGGCCATGCTCCACGACATCGGCATATTCCTTACCGATGCCCCCTCGATCCACTGCCACGGCTCCCTGCCGTATATCTGTCACGGCGTGGAGGGCGCTCGGCTTATGAGGGAGGCGGGATTCCCGAGACACGCGCTCGTCTGCGAGCGTCACACCGGGGCCGGGCTCACGGTCGACGACATTATGAGCCAGCACCTCCCCCTCCCCCTGCGCGACATGACGCCGCAGAGCCTCGAGGAGAAGCTCATATGCTATGCCGACAAGTTCTTCTCCAAATCAGGCGAGCTCGCCGCTCCCAAGCCTATCGAAAAGGTCATCAGGCAGATGGAGGCCCATGGACCCGACACGCTGCGCCGCTTCCTCGAGCTGCACGACCTCTTTTTTAAACTCAATTAACATGACTGTTGGCCTTCAGTCAGGAATTTTTGCTAATTTTGCAGCTTGAACCATTGCGGCATGTGCCTCCGGCGCGCTCCGCATCCATAAGAGACCATAATCTTTGAGACGGTTTTTCATATATCTGCTGCTGATAGTCTTCATAGGCGTCATCACGGCCCGCCAGCTGGAGGAGCCGTCACCTTCGCGTGCCCATGAGGGTTTGGCGGCCGACTCAACGGAGACGCTTCCCTTCGTGCCTGTAATGGCGCCGGGAGCGGCGCAACCAGATTCGCCGGGCAGCGACTCCACTGCCTCCGACTCTCTGACGGCCATGGCCGACTCCATAGCCGGAGCCGCGCCCGACACCTCGCGAACGCTGCTCACCCGCATCAACCGCCAGAAGGTCGACCTCGATGGCGCAGTGACGTTTGACGCCAAGGATTCGCTGCTGCTCATCGGCCAGAACAACGCCTACCTTTACGGCGACGGCATGGTGGAATACCAGACCTTCAAGCTCAACGCCGAGGAGATACGCATGGAGCTCGACTCCTCCACAGTATACGCCACCGGCGTGATCGACTCGACAGGCAAGCTCTCCGGCACCCCCATCTTCCAGGACGACGGCGACACCTACGAGTCGAAGTCGATGAAATACAATTTCAAGACCGAGCGGGGATTCATCACCGACGTCATCACCGAGCAGGGTGAGGGATACCTCACCGGCGCCGCCGCCAAAAAGATGGACGACGGTTCGTTTTTCGTCAAAGACGGCAAATACACCACCTGCGACAACCACGAGCATCCCCATTTCTATTTCAATATCACCAAGGCGAAGATGCGTCCCGGAAAAGACGTCGTCACCGGCCCGGGATATATGGTGCTCGCCGACGTGCCTCTGCCTCTGGCGCTTCCCTTCGGCTTCTTCCCCTTCTCCAAAGACTATTCCTCGGGAATCATCTTCCCCTCGTTTGGAGAGGACTACAACCGCGGCTTCTATCTCAACAACGGCGGCTACTATTTCGCCATCTCCGACTATGTAGACCTCGCCGTGCGCGGAGAGATCTACACCAAGGGCTCCTGGGGCCTCTCCGGCCACTCGTCGTACGTGAAGCGCTATAAATACCGCGGCACCTTCGACATCTCATACCTCACCACCATCTACGGCGACAAAGGCTCGCCCGACTATCAGAAGCAGAAGAACTTCCAGGTGGTGTGGAGCCATTCGCAGGACGCTAAGGCAAACCCCAACATGAACTTCTCGGCATCGGTCAATTTCGCCACTTCCGGATATTCGCGCAACGATGTCAACTCCTATTACAACTCATCGTTTACCGAAAACACCAAGTCGTCGACCGTCAACATGACCTACCGCTTCCCCGGCACGAAGTGGAGCCTTTCGACCACAGCCAGCATCGCGCAGCGCTCCCAGGACTCCACGCTGGCCGTATCGTTTCCCAACCTCAACGTCACCCTCTCGCAGACCGCTCCATTCAAGCGCAAGCGCGCCGTGGGAGGCGAGAAATGGTATGAGAAGATCCGCCTTTCCTATTCCGGCCAGTTTCAGAACTCCCTCACTGCCCAGCAGGACCAGTTTTTCAAGAAAAGCCTGATCAAGGACTGGCGCAACGGCTTCCGCCACTCCGTGCCCATCTCCGCCACATTCTCCCTCTTCAAATACATCAACATCTCGCCGTCGATACAGCTCAACGACCGCATGTACACCTCGAAGATCAGACGCCAGTGGGACACCCAGGCCTCACGCGAGGTGATGGACACCACCTACGGATTCTACAACCTCTTCGACTTCCAGGCCTCACTCTCCTTCGACACCAAGATCTACGGATTCTGGCGCCCCATGAAGTTCCTCGGCGACAAGATCCAGATGATCCGCCACGTGCTCACCCCGACAGTGTCGTTCTCGGCCTCCCCCGACTTCGGCGACCCGATGTGGGGCATCTACGGCAGCTACGACTATGTCGACCCCCAGGGAGTGCCCCGCACTCGACGATACAACTACTTCTCCCACGGAGTCTTCGGCTCACCCTCGGAAGGCAAGTCGGGTATCGTCTCCGTCAATCTCGCCAACAACCTCGAGATGAAGGTGAAGAGCGACAACGATTCTTCCGGAGTCAAGAAGATATCGCTCATCGAGAACCTCTCCATCTCGCAGAGCTACAACTTCGCAGCCGACTCCCTCAACTGGAGCAACATCAACACCTCGCTGATGCTCCGCCTCGTGAAGAACTTCAACCTTAACCTCAACGCCACCTGGGACCCCTACATCTACCGTCTCAACGCCTCCGGCACCCCCGTGAGGGTCAACAAGACCCGCCTCCAGGCCGGAAAGGGCATCGCCAAGCTCTCCTCGACCGGAACGTCATTCTCCTACACCTTCAACAACAACACCTTCAAGCGCAAGAAGAAGGAAGACCTCCCCAACCCCAACCCCGACGGCGACGAGGAAGACACCGAAGAGGAAGACTCTTTCAACGCCACCAACGACAACCTGCGCAACCTGCGCGAGCAAAGGCGTCAGGAGAGCCTCGAGAACCAGCGCTCGGCCGACGCCGACGGATATGCGGCGTGGGAATGCCCCTGGAACCTCACGGTCAATTATTCGGTCAACTACGGCTACGGCGCCTTCGACTACGACAAGATGGACTACAAGGGGAAATGGACCCAGAACCTGTCGTTCTCCGGTAACATCCGCCCCACCAAGAACTGGAATTTCTCCTTCTCTGCCTCCTACAACTTCGACCTCCACAAAATCGCCTACATGAACTGCAGCATCTCGCGCGACCTCCATTGCTTCACCATGTCGGCCTCGTTCGTGCCTTTCGGGCCGTATAAGAGCTACAACTTCCACATCTCTGTGAAGAGCTCCCTGCTCAAAGACCTCAAATACGACAAGCGCTCCTCGACCACCAACGGAATACGCTGGTATTGAATATATTGCACCGCGCCCGCCCCGCATGGCGGCGAATTATTTGGCCAATAGATTGCTTAATTGCTCTTAAATTTGTAACTTTGCGGTAAATATCACAGGCGATATGGCCAAGTCTCTCCTTGAATCATTAGAGCAGCTGCGCGACTCACTCGCCACCCTCGGCGCCCGCTACAGGCTCCAGAGCGATGAGCTCGCCCGCGTCAGAGCCGACTACGAGGCGCTTGCCGCGGAGCTCGCCGACACACGCCGGCAGCTGCAGAAGGCGCAGTCGGACATCGAGTTCCTCTCGATGTCGTGGCGGCTGGCCTCCAGCCCCGACACCCTGATCGAATCGCGACGCCATATCGCCGGGCTGATTCGTAAACTCGACCTCTCCATAGCATTGTTGAAGGAAGGATGAGCATGACCGACAGTGACAAGATTATAATGGAAATCAATATAGCCGGCGAGCGCCTGCAGCTCTCCGTGCCCTTCTCCAGCCAGGGTCTCGTGAGAGACATCGAACGGAGTATCGCCGACCTCTACAACAACTGGCGACTCAAGTTTGCCGACAAGGCCGACCGCGAGATCCTGGTGATGATCGCCTATCAGTATGCCTCACATTATCATGAGCTGCTGCAGCGCCACAGGCGCGCTTTCGACATAGTCTCAGACTGCTCGCGCATGGTCGGCTCGATGCTCGACCCCGACTCCACATCCCCCCTCAGGCATGCTTCTTCAGAGAGTGAAAAGTGACCGACTCATCCCGCCCGCACACATCATGTCGACACTTATTTTAACCTCTATATCAAATCATGACAACCGTAATATGGATAATAATCGCTCTCGCCACCGCAGCGGCGGGATATATAGTGGCCGACGCCGTAGCTAAGAAAAGCGCGGGGGCCAAGGCGAAGCTGATCATCGACGAGGCCAACCGCGAGGCCGACGTCATCAAGGAGAAAAAGATACTCAAGGCCAAGGCCTCGGAGATGAAGATCATCTCCGAGGCCGAGCGCAACGCCGGCCAGCGCCTGCAGAAGGTGCAGACGGCCGAGGCCCGCGCCAAGCAGCGCGAGCTCCAGCTCAACCAGCAGCAGGGCGAGATAGCGCGCCGCAAGAAGGAGGCCGACCAGCGCCAGACCTCGCTCGACGCGCGTCAGGCCCAGCTCGACGCCCTCTCCGCCCAGCTCGACGACCGCAACGCCGAGCTCGACACTCTCCAGATGAAGGCCCGCGAGCAGCTCGAGCATATCTCCGGCCTTTCGGCCGACGAAGCCCGCGAGAAGCTTGTGGAGGGCCTGAAGGACGAGGCAAAGACAGCAGCCGCCGGATATATCAACGACATCATGGACGACGCCAAGCTCACCGCATCGAAGGAGGCCAAGCGCATCGTGATCCAGTCGATCCAGCGTGTGGCCACCGAGGTGGCTGTGGAGAATTCCGTCACAGTGTTCCATATCGACAACGATGAGATCAAGGGCCGCATCATCGGCCGCGAGGGTCGCAATATCCGTGCCCTCGAGGCCGCCACAGGCATCGAGATCATTGTAGACGACACTCCGGAGGCCATCGTGCTGTCCGGCTTCGATCCGGTGCGCCGCGAGATAGCCCGTCTCGCCCTCCATCAGCTCGTGGTCGACGGCCGCATCCATCCTGCCCGTATAGAGGAGGTGGTGGCCAAGGTGCGCCGTCAGGTCGAGGAGGAGATCATCGAGACCGGCAAACGCACGGCCATAGACCTCGGCATCCACGGCCTCCATCCCGAGCTCATCAGGCTCGTGGGCAAGATGAAATACCGCTCATCTTACGGCCAGAACCTCCTCAACCACTCCCGCGAGACCGCAAACCTCTGCGCCGTGATGGCTTCGGAGCTCGGCCTCAATCCGAAAAAGGCACGCCGCGCCGGCCTGCTCCACGACATTGGCAAAGTGCCCGACGACGAGCCGGAGCTGCCGCACGCCATCCTCGGCATGAAGCTCGCAGAGCGCTTCAAGGAGAAGCCCGATATCTGCAACGCCATCGGCGCCCACCACGACGAGATTGAGCAGACTTCGCTGCTCTCCCCCATCGTGCAGGTGTGTGACGCCATCTCCGGCGCACGTCCCGGCGCCCGCCGCGAAATCGTGGAGGCATACATCAAGCGCCTCAACGACCTCGAGCAGCTCGCCCTCTCATATCCCGGCGTGCTCAAGACATATGCCATCCAGGCCGGCCGCGAGCTCCGCGTGATCGTCGGCGCCGACAAGATCACCGACGAGGAGACCGACAAGCTCTCGGCCGAGATCGCCCGCAAGATCCAGGACGAGATGACATATCCCGGCCAGGTTAAGATCACCGTCATCCGCGAGACTCGTGCCGTAGCCTTCGCCAAATAAGGAAAGGGGGCTATTATGTATGATTGCGACAAATCATGCCCGAGACGGGGGTCTACCTCCTGCTCGGCATGCCCGTGCCGTGAGCCCCGTGGCAACCGTCAGGCCACCGACTGGATGGCCGACATCTCCTCAGGGGCCCCCTCCGCGGTGGTGGAGGTGATGTTCAAGAACACACGCTCCGGATTCTACTCCAATCCTGACCGTCTGCCGCTCAAGACAGGCGACGTGGTGGCTGTGGAGGCGTCTCCCGGACATGACATAGGCCGTGTGACACTCGTCGGAGAGCTCGCCGCACACAAGATGCGGAAACATCCTCCAAAGAAGGAGACGGAGCTCAAGAAGGTGTTTCGCGTAGCGCGCGACTCCGACATAGAGAAATTTGACGAGGCCCGTGCCCGGGAGCACGACACCATGATACGCTCGCGCAAGATCGCTGAGGAACTCGGCCTCCAGATGAAGATCGGCGATGTGGAATATCAGGGCGACGGCGGAAAGGCCATTTTCTACTATATCGCCGACGAGCGCGTGGACTTCCGCAAGCTGATACGCATTCTGGCCGACACCTTTAAGGTTCGTATCGAGATGAAGCAGATCGGCGCACGCCAGGAAGCGGGCCGCATCGGCGGCATCGGCCCCTGCGGCCGTCCGCTGTGCTGCTCCACGTGGATGAACCGTTTCGTCTCCGTGGGCACCGGCTCGGCACGCATGCAGGACCTCTCGCTCAACCCCCAGAAGCTCGCGGGCCAATGCGCCAAGCTGAAATGCTGCCTCAATTTCGAGGTCGACGTATATGCCGAGTCACAACGCAAGATGCCCCCGAAGGATGCCGTGCTCGAGACCCAGGACGCCCAGTACTACTGGTTCAAGCCCGATATCCTCTCCCATACGGTCACATATTCCACCGACAGGAAGATGCCGGTCAATCTCGTCACCATCGATGCCCGGCGGGCTTTCGAGATCATCGCCCTCAACAAGCAGGGAGTGAAGGTGGAGACGCTCGACGCCAATCCAGACACCCCGGAGAGCGAGTATGTCGACCTTGTGGGCCAGGAGAGCCTCACACGCTTCGACAAGAAGAAAAAGAAGGCGAAGAAAAAGCCGGCGAAGCAGAAGGGCGACAGCGCGGCCGCGGCTTCCGAAGAAAAGGCTCCGGCAGCCGACAGGCCGTCGTCTGCGCCACAGGGCTCCGCACGGCCTAAATCGGAGAAAGGACAGCCACGCCAGCCGAAGGCGCCGCAGCAGAAAGACGCCGAACGCCCGCGCAAACCCCGGCAGCCACGCCAGAAGAAGCCCCAGGGCGACGCTCCGGCCGAACAGGCGCAGCAGGCCTCCTCTCCGGCCAAGACACCTTCCGGGGAGTGATGACCATGAGCACCCTTACAGCCATTCACCGCATTATCCCGCTCGCCGCCGCGACAGCTATCGCCGCGGCGGCGGCGTCATGCAGCCACCTGCCGCCGGCGCCGGCCGGATGCCAGTATGTGGAGCTGGCGCAGCCCTGGCTGCCCGGCGGTGTTGTGGAGTTCACTCCACAGCTCTACGATTCCCTGGAATCTCGCCGCCAGCCTTTCGATCTTCTGCTTTCAGTGCGCTATACGCGCAACTGTCAGGCCAACGAGATTGTTATGGTGATAGAGGAGATGTCGCTCGACAATGGCGTCTCCGAGCCCGACACCGTTGTCGTGCCCCTCTTCTCCCCCTCCGGGACGCCGCTCGGCAAGGGAGCCTACAACGTGTTTGAGCAATCGGTGGCCCTTCACGACGACTATCCCCTCCCCGACGGCTACACCTTCTCTGTCACCCCTGCCATGCCTGTCAGAGGCGTGATTTCCGTAGGCTACCGTCTGATGAGATGATAATAACCCATAAACCATAGAAATCATGCAATTTTTCCTTCCCGATATGCGCGAGGAAGTCGGCCTGAGAATCGACCGGCTGCGTCGCCTCATGAGGGAGTCTCATGTCGACGCCCTGCTCGCCTCCACGACTGCCAATATCTTCTATCTCTCGGGGCGTGTCTACCGGGGCTACGTCTATGTGCCGCTTGAGGGTGAGCCACTATGGCTCGTGGTGCGTCCCGACGCATTTGACGCCAGGAGCCGCGTGGTAGCGCTTCGCAAGCCGGAGATGATACCCGATGAGCTGGGGCGTTTCGGCATCCCCATGCCTGAATGTGTGGCGCTCGAATGTCAGGAAGCCTCCTATTCGGATATCGTAAGGCTCCAGAAGGTGTTTGCCGGCTCTCGATTTGCCGATGCCTCGGCGCTGCTCGACAAGGCCCGCGAGATCAAGACGCCATTCGAGATTGCGGCCATGAAACGCGACGGGCTCCATCATGTGGCAGTCTACGAGCGCATCGACCGCTGCTTCAAGCGCGATATGACCGATCTCGAGTTTCAGATCGAGATAGAACGCGTGTTGCGGCGCGAGGGATGCATCGGCTATCCCCGCATGAGGGGCGACAATATGGAGATCAACCTCGGAAGCGTAGTCTACGGGCCTAACGCAGACGTGCCGGGACCCTACGACTTCACGATGGGCGGAGCGGGCTTTGACCCGTCGCTCCCCGTGGGCGCCGACGGATCCATCATGCATCCCGGCCACACCGTGATGGTGGACATGAACGGCGGCTTCAACGGCTATCAGACCGACATGACGCGCACCTGGCGCATCGGCGATGTGCCCGACATAGCCTATAAGGCCCACGCCTGCTCGATAGCCATACTCCGCGAGCTGGAGAAGACGGGAGTGCCCGGCACCCGCATCGGCTGCCTGTATGAAAGGGCGGTGGCCATGGCGCGCGAGGCGGGGCTCGAGAAGTATTTCATGGGCCATCGTAGCCAGGTCAAGTTCATAGGACACGGCGTCGGCATCCAGCTCAACGAGCTGCCGGTGATCATGGGGCGCAACGAGAGCGAGCTCAAGGAGAACATGACGCTCGCCATCGAGCCGAAATTCGTGATTCCGGAAGTTGGCCCCGTAGGCATCGAGAATACCTACATGGTGCGTCCCGACGGATTGGAGAACATCACTGTCTTCCGCGAGGAGCTCACCCCGCTCGAATAAGTGCGGGATAGCCATATGCGGATAAATGAAGGGAATTGAAGCCGAGGCTTCAATTCCCTTCTATTACTGTCCGCTAAAGTTTTTTGAGCAGTTGAAAAATTAGGGCTGACACCTATTGCAGGAGTCAGCCCTTT
>CANQRV010000082.1 GCA_947626355.1 uncultured Muribaculaceae bacterium | reverse complement strand
ATTTTTTTGATTTCTTCACTCATTGTCCGTTAAAATCTTTAACTTTTTAGTCAAGATTTTTCAGGACTAGACACACCGTCAGGAGTGATTTATCATAAATCACCGCAAAATCACCCCATTCCTCAAATTTTTCACCATACAAATTATTTCATCTTTTTAGTCTTGTTTCTCAGTGGGTTAGGACTTGCCCTGTGGTTATTTTGATGCAGTGGGAATGGTTAAGTTGATAACCCCCAACTCACTATTTTACTTTGCGTTAGAATTTCAGACGAACTTCTAAAACGCAAAATAAAATGGAAGCACCCACAATCACCTTCGACCAGCTGCCTCACGTGGTAGGCGGTCTCTCAGAGAAACTCGACCGAGTGCTTGAACTGCTTGAAAAGGCAGGCTTCACCAGCCACTCCAAACAGTCCAAGCCCTCGCGCAGACTCGTGTATGCGAAAGAGGCTTGCCAGATAATAGGCAAGTCACTTTCGAGTCTCTACCGCGGCATCAAAGCTCCGAATGATCCCATTCCGAGCTACAAGCGCGGCAAACTCCTCTATTTCTATGAGGATGAACTATACGCATGGATAGAGAATGGTCGCAAACATTCCGTTGCGCCCACTCTCGCCGAGACAGCGGCTGCCATCACAGCCGGAATGAAACGCCGTCCCCGTGGAGGATATAATTTCTAAGCCAATGGAAAGAGATTACACACAATCCACGACCAACGCATTTCCGGTGCATGTGCTACCCGAAAGATTACAGCGCATTATCCGTGAGTTGCATGACAGCAACGGTTTTCCGGTCGACTACACCGCATCTTCAATGATGGCCGCTATATCGGTTGCGGTCGGCAATTCTCATCGCGTGGAAGTGAAACGTAACTGGCATGAATCGGCAATCCTCTATATAGCGATTGTAGGTCGCCCCGGATCCTGCAAGTCACATCCGCTGGCATTCGCAATGCGTCCGCTCGTCAATGCCGATTGGAAAAACAATCTGGACTATCAGAAAAAGTATGCTGAGTATCAGCAGGCGATAGCCATGAGCCGCAAGGAACGTGTACACGCCGGATTCGAGCAATTCCCGAAAGAACCGAAGCGTCTGCGCTACCTCGTGTCGGATGTTACGCAGGAGGGACTGAGTGCCATTCACTTCCATAATCCGAGAGGTCTGTGCCTGTGGGTTGATGAATTGTCGGCATGGTTCAAAAACTTCACCCGCTACAACAATGGCTCGGAGGAACAGTTCTGGCTGTCGGCTTTCAACGGAAGCACAACAATGTCGGACCGCAAGAACTCGCAGAACTCCATCTTCATCAAGCGACCGTTCATTTCGGTGGTCGGGACAATACAGAAACGTCTGCTTACCGAACTTGCCAACGGCGAGAGAACAGCCAACGGATTTATCGACCGCATCCTATTCGCCATGACGGAATCATCCGGCAAACCAAGATGGCAGGAGGATGAGGTAAGCGAAGACCTCGACAACGCATGGGAAACCATACTCACTGCTATTCTCTCGGTGGAGTGCCGACTCGATGATGAAGGGGAACCGATGCCTATAATTGTGCGGTTCACTCAGGAGGCGAAGCGGATACTCTATGAATGGCAACACTGGAATGCCGAGATGTGCGACAACGAGATGAACGACACGGTTGTCAGTTTCTTCTGCAAACTCGAAATCTATGTAATCCGTTTCAGCCTGCTGTTGCGAATGGCGCGATGGGTATGCAACGAGGAACAATCGCCTCCCGAAGAAATCGGAGACAACGATGTCGGCGGAGCAATCGAGTTGGCGGAATACTTCCGACACAACGCACTCGGCGTGCTCACCTGCATCAGCGAAGAGAAGCTGAACGAACTCCACCGCACGGTGTATGACCATCTCGACGAGGAGTTTTCGACAGCCGACGGAATCCGTGTGGCAGCGCGGTTCGGGATGAAAGACCATACCTTCAAGATGTTTCTCACCCGCAATCTCAACACTCTCTTTCGCCGTGTGCGTCAAGGCCTCTATCGTAAGCAATCATGTTACTCCGCTAACAATGTTACTCCTCCCGACAATGAAAGCAAGAAAGAGTAAACTGATGTTTGCCGACAACGACACCATCGGCAGACGTATGTGGCCGCCGGTACGTGATATGCCAAAAACTCCGGCACTCTGCCCACTCCGCCAATCCCGAATGTTAAACCGGGCGCAAGCCCATAAACACCAACAAAAATGCCAACCGTAAACAAAAGCAATCCTCAGTCATCTGAAGTGACTGACATTTTCAACAACTCAAATCTTTCCGAAACTGTGGAAAATCCCGTCAACTCCGATGTCCAGCCAATCGCCGGACAGAGCGAAAACGCTCAACCCAAGCCATCCCGTCCAACCGCCAAGCAGCGCAAAAGCGACCTCGAAGATTACCGGAAGGCATACTTCGCGCTGATTAAGCTCGGCAAGGACAACAAGCATCAGGTTGCAATCAGCAACGACACGTTTGACCGTGTCGAGCGTATCGCCCGATTCTTCGGCGGACCCGGTTACAGCGTCAGCAACTTTGTCGAGCATATCATTAACGAGCACCTCGACAGCAACTCCGCCAACTACGAAAGTTGGTTCACAGTAATCAGTAAATCGTTCTGACCACTGCCCCGAAGCAGTGAAATGGCGAAGCCATCGGCAACGCCGGTATCCGGAAAAGCCTGATAAGGTTTGGAGGATAGCAAGGTAGTGGCAATGTAAACATTCCCGGCCTTGCATCCTCCGTTACCCGGCGGCTGGAGTCCGTTCCCGATGGTCACAATGTCAAATTTCAAAATTCCGAAAATGACTTTTGCAAAAAGAAAGAAGGCTCCCCCGGGAGCTGTAAAGGAGTCGGACAAGACAGTTGTTGTCAGCGTCAGACTTAAAATTGAACAGTATCAGATCGCGCTTGAAAAATGTCGTAAATCCGGCAGAAAATTATCCGACTATTGGCGTTGCGCCCTGCTCAACGCCGAGGTAATACAGGTTGCCAGACCCGAAGACATGGCACTTCTCCGCCAGATCGGGAGCATGGCAAACAATCTCAATCAGCTTGCCAAGAAAGCCAACGAAGCGGGATTCAAGCTCGTGCAATGGTCGCTCGACTCGCTGAGTAAGGAGATAAAATCACTTTATTCCAAGCTGTCGCATGATTGGAAGCATCACTAAAGGAAGCGGTTTTTCGGGCTGCGTGGAGTATGCTCTCGCTCTGAAAGAGAAAAATAAAGAGGTTCGACTGCTCCACTCCGAGGGTCTTCTGACCGATACGCCAAAGGATATTGTCGACGGATTCGAGTGTCAGCGGCATCTCAACAGTCGCGTCCAGCACTGGTGCGGACACATTTCTCTATCCTATTCGCCGGAGGATTCGGCACGGCTTTCCGATGAAGCCATGGTGAAACTCGCGCTGGAATACATGGAGAAAATGGGCATCAAGAACACTCAATATATCATCGTCCGACACCTTGACAAAGAGCATCCGCACTGCCATATCGTCTATAATCGAGTGGATAATGACGGTCGATGCGTAAGCGACAGTTTCGAGTATTACCGCAACAACGCAATCTGCAAGGAGCTTAAATTGAAGTATGGTCTGACCTTCGGCGAAAACAAGGACAAGGTGAAAGTCGACCGTCTGAAAGGTCGTTCAAAGACCCGTCAGGAGATTTACCTCGCGGTTCAAGCCGCCAAACGGACAGCAAAAGACTGGACAACTTTCCAACGCGAACTGGCACAGAAAGGCATCTCGGTGAAAAAGAAATTCCGCCGGAACTCGACCGAAGTCGAAGGGCTGTCATACACCAAGGATGGTCGGAAGTTCAAGGCTTCGCAGATTGACCGCGACGGCAGATGCTCCTATGCTATAATCTGCAAGGCTCTCGAAAGGAATAAAAAACGTCAGTCTCAGCCGGTGGCATCCGCACCGAAACAGATGCAATCCCAACCCAAACAGGAGCCCGGCGTCATTGGCAAAGCCATAGAAGCCGGAGCCGATATTGCCGAAAATCTCGGCAACGCAATCGGCGGTCTCTTCCAAGTCGGACCTGCCTACGACCCGGAAGAGGAGGCGTTCATCCGCGAGATGAAACGCCGCCAAAAGAGAAAAAGAGGCAGAAGTCTGTAACTTCAAAAATCAAAAACAGTGAAACAAGAATTTGAAAATTCACCGGAGAACTATCTCCAAAACATCGCTGATGACCTCAGCAGCATCAGCGGAAGCTGCAACGAAATCAAAGAGACGCAGCTCAACTGCGCAACCACCGACGACCTGAACAATATGGGCACATCGGTATCGTCAGCCGTCATTGAGAAGGTAGATACGATGCAGTCTTCAATCGAGACCCAGACTACAACCGTGAAAGAAATCGGAGACAATCTGACCACTTCGGTTGATAATCTCAGGACCGAAATCACGGAAAAGATAGACAACTTCACCGCCAACCCTCCGGTGCAGAAGATTGAAAAGACAATCCGCATCGCAAAGGAATCGTGGCAAGTCTATCTCGCATTGTTCGTCTCGGTATTCACCTTTATCCTCTTCGGAGCCACTTTCATCTGGCAGGAAGCTCGCATCGAACAGGCCCGTATCTCCGACATCAAGTATCACTACATACTGATGCACGGCGGCGTCAGCTCTGAGGGTCTGGACAGCATCCAAAGCTGGTTCCGCGACCCGGAGCGCGTCAAGCAAATCGAATCGGAGGTGAAAGCCTACGAAGACCGTGTGCAAGAAACCGCCCGCGCCCTCGACCAGAAGCAACGTCTCGAACAGAGAATCAACGAACTCAATTCGCAAACCACCAACAAACATTCCAGAAAATGAAGACACTCAACCAACTCCTCTCTCGTGTGAAATCCATCTTTGGACGCAAGGCAACACCGACAGCCAACACCCCGCTTGAAGCGGAGCCGCCCACCGGGATCTCGGTCGTAAGCGACCGTCGTCTCAGCGCAGCCTTCACCGAAATCGAGAAATATCTCGCCGACAACTACGGCACTCCGATAGCAAAGCTCCGCTATCAGGACTACACCAATGGAGCCAGTCTAACCTCAGAAGACGCAATCTTTGCCGTGTCGCTCGTAATCCTCACAACCACGAACGGAACAGCCTATCTCCCAGATAACGTACTGTTGCTCGGCGGAGTCACCTCGACCAACGGGGTAAAATGGCTCGCCGCCGAAATGAGAAAGTTCACCAACTTCCTCATGCAGCTCTGCCCCAAGCACCGCATCCAGCACCTCGCCTTTGCCTTCGACAAGACCGAGAGTGACGACCCCCACTTCATCAAAGAAGCCGACGTCACCTGCATCCGCCTCTACTAAGAGGTAATCTCACCCAACGCCCCGACAAGTCTCATCCTCTTGCCGGGGCGTTTCACATTATGTTTCTCAGCATATTTCATTGCCATGTGAAATGTTTTCACTAATTTTGCGACTGAACAACAAATTTGATTTAAATGGAAACAGATATTAATCGGCTAAAAGTCGTGTTAGTTGAGAAGAAGAAAACAAATAAATGGTTATGTGAACAACTAAACGTTAATCCATCAACCGTTTCTAAATGGTGCACGAATTCTTCCCAACCAGATTTAGAAACTTTAATTAAAATATCACATCTATTAAATGTGGAACTTTCTGATTTAGTCAACAAACAATATATTGAAAATCTCACAAATGATTGAAAGTCTAATTAGACATGAAAAATAAACGTATTGAATATATCATTGATGAGATTTTAGATCAGTATGCTTATGCTGATCAATCTAACCGGCCGTGGATTATTGGATTCAGCGGTGGTAAAGATTCCACGGTGTTACTTATGCTGGTTTGGATTGCTCTGCAAAAGCTAAAGAATTTACCATGTCCATTCCAATTAAGACGTCCAGTTTATGTAGTTTGCAATGACACTATGGTAGAGAATCCAATTATTGCGAACTATGTTGACGATGTATTAGCTCAAATTGAGACAAAAGCAAGAGAAGAAGACTTTCCGATTTTTGTAAGAAAAACGACACCTAGGCTCGAAGACTCTTTTTGGGTTAACGTTATCGGGAAAGGTTACCCTGTGCCTAATACTGCCTTTAGATGGTGCACAGAGAAGATGAAAATAAAGCCTACAGCTCGTTTTATCACAGAACAGGTAGATGAATGTGGTGAAGCGATAATATTAATCGGCACAAGAAAAGCGGAAAGTGCAACACGCGCTCGTTCAATCAAAAAACATGAAATTCATGGTAAGCGTTTAACAAAACATACACTTCTGGCCAATACTTACGTATATGCACCAATCAAAGAATTACTTTTGGAAGAGGTCTGGTATATAATAAACGCCATACCCTCTCCTTGGGGATTCGATAATAAAATATTATTTAATATATATCTTGATGCAAGCGCAGATGACTACGAATGTCCAACGGTGGTTACAGATAAAAGCCATGGCTCTTGTGGTCAAAGCCGTTTTGGATGCTGGACATGCACCGTCATTAAAGATGATAAATCTATGCGTTCTCTAATTAAAAATGGGCGTGAGTGGATGCAACCACTTTACGATTTCAGGTTAAAATTAGATCAAGAGCGTAATATTATAGAAAATCGATTCCCATTGCGTCGTGATGGGAAAAAAGCCGTCAACGACATGGGGCCATACACTTTTACGTATAGAGCGCAAATGCTTGAGGGCTTATTAAAGGTTCAACATGAATTACAACAACATAACCCTAGAATCAAACTAATTACCGATCAAGAATTGATCGCTATTCAAGTAAATTGGTATAGAGATTTCAATTTCGGGCATCAGGTATCAGAAATATATAATAAAATCTATAATTCCACATTAGCTATGGAAGATGGCAAGATAAAAAATAAGTTGGAAGCAGATTTAATGCGAGAGATTTGCAAAGAGAATATCGAAGAAGGCGAATTGATCGAACAACTTCTGATGCTCCAAAAAAGCAAATCTCTGATGCAGAGACGTCGTGGTTTAAAAACTGAAATAGAATCTCGCTTAGAAGAATTTATAAAAACAAAGAAGAAATCATGACTATCCGGGAAATCGAACTAAATAACTTCCGTATATATAAAGGAAAGAATAAAATCGATCTTTCCCCTAATGGAGACCGAAACTTAATTATCGTTAGCGGTGATAATGGTTTCGGTAAGACTACTTTTCTCATGTCACTTGTGTGGTGTCTTTATGGCAAGAATATGGGGAAGGTTGATGAACTATATCGCAAAGAAATTGATGAAAAGGGCGGCTATAGTAAATACATCGGTAACAGCCTCAATTTTGAGGCACATAAAGACGGTGAAACAAGATTTTCCGTAGCTGTTACTTTCACTGATGTTGAGATTCCGGACACACCTTGTACCGAAATTACTATAGTTCGTTCTTATGATAGTGCGACTAATTATGATGACGAGTTAGAAATCTTAATTGATGGCAGGAAAAGTGATTTGTTTACTGGCACAAGGGAAGAAATCGCCAAGGAAGAAGAAATATTCATTCGTGATTATATTCTTCCAATTGAGATTGCAAAATTCTTCTTCTTTGATGCTGAAAAGATTGTGTCATTTGCACAAATCAATACGCCCGAACAAAGGAAGGACCTGAGTCTTGCATATTCTCAGGTACTTGGCATACAGAAATACGAAGACCTAAAATCTGAATTAATTAGAATTCAGGATGATTATAGAAAGGCGTCTGCTAAGCCACATGAAAAACTTGAGTTTGATGGTTTAATTAGTGCAATAAAAATCAAGGAGGAGAATATCGAAACCTTGAATGATGAAATTACAAACTTAGAAGATGATAGAGTAATTAAACGTCATGATTCTGCCGAACTTCAATCAAAATTAATACGTGAAGGTGATTTGATGTCGGTCGATGAATTAGAGCGATTAAATAATCGCAAGAACGAACTATATACAACCCTAAAAGACATAGAAGAAGGTCTTAAAGATTTCTACAGTCTCATACCTTTCGGACTATCTGGAAGTCTTTTGGCTGAACTTCTATCTCAACTCGAGACCGAAAAGGCATACAAGCAGAATATACTTCAGCTTGAAGGTGTTAATGATAAAACCGACGTAATACTTGGTGATATTGAAGAAGCCAAGAAGAATCTAGATTTCCGAATTGATTTAAGAACGCGAGATTTTTATGAAAATCAGATTCGGAAACTAATTAAAAGACATTTCTATAATGGCTTGGATGATAATAGATTCGAGCATTTTAGCACTTTGCATGATTTCAGCCAAGGACAGACTGAGGAATTTACACGCTTAATTATGAAGATTAAGAACAGTAAATCTTCATTTGAAACTTTACTGAATAAGTACACTAAGCTGAAAGCAGAACTCTTTACCATTGAAAAGAACATCCGCGAAGCTGAGAAAAAAGCAGAAAGTGACTATGTTCAAAATCTAAGATCACGCAAAGAGAAACTTGACCGTGAAATAGATACTATCGGTGAAGAAATAGGAAAGAAACAACAAGAAATCGAATCTCTCAAAGAGCAAGTGGTTGCTCACAAGAAACAGAAAGAGATTCTTTCTAAGAAAATTGAGGTATCCGACCAAAACCGCGCTGTAGATAATGAAGCGACACGTTTAATCCATAAAATTCAGAAATTTCTTATTCGCTTTAAGGATGAGAAGAAAAAAACTTTAGCTAAAAAGCTAGAAGCAAAGCTTCAATCATATTTACACAAGACCAATCTTGTAAAGAAAGTTATTGTCGACATTAATGGTAACGGCGATGACGTTGACATTAGCTTGTTCGGTTATGATGACAGAAAGATTGATAATAGTATTCTTTCAATGGGTGAGCGACAGATGTTTGCGTCCGCCTTATTAAGTGCATTGGTAGATGAAACAGAGATAGAGTTCCCCGTCTTCATAGACAGTCCTATGCAGAAGTTTGATCCACAGCACACAAAGAATGTGTTAACGAAGTTCTATCCTTCTGTTTCTAAACAAGTTATTCTTTTCCCTCTACTCAAAAAAGAATTGACCGAGGAGGAGTATCGCTATATCCAACCGATTGTAAGTAAATCATACTTAATCAGCAATGAAAAAGGAGGATCCCACTTTGTCGAAGTGAAACCTGAAAATCTTTTCGAAGAATATAACAGTAAAGTATATGCAAATTAATATAAAGACATCTGGTGAAAATCAAGCCGTCGTTACTCAGTTGACAAGGAAACTTCCTGGGGGGACAAAAGAAAATGTGATAGCTCGTATTGCATTAGGTTATTCATTGTCGACTGGGAAACGATTCACTCCACAGGAATTCTCATCTTATGACTCTCAAGGAAAGGAATATAAGGATCATATCTTATTCGATGGTCAGTATCGTGATTTTTTCATTGCACTGATTTGTCAGGCATACGGAATCACTAAAAACGATGAACAAATTCCTAAATATATAAAACTACACATTGATCATGGGCTCGAAAAGATAAACTATCTTTTCGAACATAATCCTCAATATACATTCTTCGATTTTCTTACTGAATATTTCAGCAAAGGGGTTGATGCACTTGAAGATGCACCTGAAAGTTTTGATTCCGTTGAAAATAGGAATCAGCATATTTCTAAAAGTGTTTTCTCCGGTCCAATCAATATTAAGGTTGGTTATAATCTTTCCACTCGAGAGGATATCTATTGTTGCTTCAATGACTCAACTCGCTATAACAACCAGCATATAGCTGTGGCGGGGAAATCGGGTTCTGGTAAAACTCAGTTCGCATTGGAGTTCCTTCGGCAACTTCATAAGCAGACCCAGGGACAAGTGAATTTTTTATTCCTTGATTTTAAAGGTCTAAGTGAAGATGACAAGGTTAAAATGCAAGGCTTCTTTACGGAAACTCATACCGAGTGTATCAGTGCTCCACACACCCCGTTCCCTTTAAATCCGGTTTCTTTCATTGACAATGTTAATGAGAAGAACAAATTAGTAGGAATAAACAAATTTGTGGATATTATTGCCAAATATTCCAATATCGGTAAGAAGCAACAGCAAACCTTAAAGGATGCGACAAGAGAAGCGTTTATAAATCATAAAGATGGTAAACACCCCTCATTAAAGGAAATTTACGATTTAGTTATTGATGCTGTTGGTGATACTCGCGACACTCTTACTGAAATAATGGAGCGTCTCAGCGAGTATGAGCTTTTTGCATCAAAAGTGAATGACCCGAGTATCTTCCTTAATAACAATTACTATTTCTCTCTTTCTGGGGAACTGGATAGTACTGTGCGATTTACTTCAATATTCCTCATTATTAATTACATTTTTAATGTATTTACTAACATGGGAGGCACAGAGGTTGTTGACGGGAATAGGAGTATGCGCTATGTACTTATGATAGATGAGGCACATGATCTTTTCCGCGAAAAGAAATCTTTGGAAATACTGGAGGTTTTATTAAGAAAGATCAGGTCCTATGGCGTTTCCATTGTTCTCCTATCTCAGGGTATCTCGGAATATAATCAAGGGAATTTTGATTTCTCGCAGGAGTGTGAGACGGCATTCCTTTTACCTATTAATGACCTTAACAATACAAAGGCAATAAATAAATTCCTTGGGTTAAGCGAAAAGGATGGAATTCGCACAATGCGAAATCTTGAGAAACTTGATAATGGACAGTGTGTTTCCAATATTAAAGAGTTGCCCAAGGGAGACTTGTTTGAAGTTGTCCAATATTATAAAGAAAAGTTAAGTACATGACAAAAATTTGAAAACATCGAATTTAGGTGTATAGCTCTGACGGAAAAGTACGTTTGAAATCTC
>CANQRV010000081.1 GCA_947626355.1 uncultured Muribaculaceae bacterium | reverse complement strand
GTTTCCTCGCTGTCGGCATAGAGAATATGGTTTACAAACTCTATGATGACTTCGGCAATTTTATTATCAAAGATGATAGTCGGGTGTTCAAATGTTACGTTCATAATCGGGGGATTTATGACCTGCGCCATTGCTGACGGTACAACCGTCCGCGATAGCAGGTAAGCGATAAAAGAATCGCCGTCCAGATTTTGGGCGGCTATTTTTGTGAGGGTTTCCAACGGTCGGGAAGCAGGTCGCGGTATTTTTCTATCGGTGTGTTTGGCGGCCATGCGGCACATCGGTCGATGATGTCGCAAAAGTAGTCGAAGACGTTGACGCCGCATCGGTGGCAGGTTATGGCCAGCGAGTGATACAGGGCGGCGGCCTCGGCTCCGGAGTGGGAGCCGATAGTCAGTCCAACGATAGCTCCAATGACAATCAGTATCACTTTCGCCACCTTTGCAACCGCCTTGCTTATGCGGTAATGATAGGAGGATTGGCGAGCTTGCCTTGACCTATTTATATGTTGTTCTGTGGCTTTCATATCGGTGGGGGCTTTTTTTTAACCTCATGCGTCCAAAGACAGTGTGGTTGTTTGAGTTGCTTGACACCTGAAAGGCGTGTGGCACAAAAGAAGGGATGTTCACGGCAAGACGGAAAAATACTACTCGCAGAGTGGAGATTTTTCCGGATCGACGCGAATGTTCCTTTGCCACACGTTTATTTTGGCAAGCGACTCCAACTGACCCACAAGACTCAGGTATGCATCAGAAGAAAATGGCCTCCCCGATATTCAGGAAAGCCACAGGGCGACATTGAAATCAAAAATGCCGGACTTTACTGAACGGCATCATAATGAAAATCTGGGGAAACAAGAAAATAGCAGAAAGAGAAAAGAAAGGAGAGTGCGATCCCGGAACAGGATAATGTCAGGCATTTGTTCAAGCCGGAGAGTAGCGCAGGCGCAGGACAAATGACGGTCTTTATCCCCGTGGATTGAGTCCCTGCGGGACACGGAATGGCCGTGTTCAGTCGTAAGATGCGGACAACCGTCCCCGGTTGCACATCTTTCGGCAACACGGCTATTCGATGTCCAACATCGCAGCGAAGTCCAGCGAAGTATATTTCAGATTCAGTCATCTGACATTATTAAGTATCAAAAATTATGAGTATTTTTGTGCGCAAAATTACGATTTGGAGTTACGGCTACTTCATAAATATTTCCGGTTATGGGGCTGCGAGAAGGTGTACTTTTCTGAGTTGGCAGAGGTAAAAACAGGCAAATTGCAGCAGTTAAAAATCATTAACGGAAGCCAAAAATATCAAATCTGATTTCCTCGGCTTTCCGTCAACTTCCACAAAAGTACACGATTAGTACCCACGCCCTCTCAAACCCCTCTGAGAATCAGTCAATTTGCCCAAATCAGAAAAAATTAGTAATTTTGCTTCCGAAATCAAAGAGTCTATACATCATGATCAAGAAAAGAGTGGAGCTCAGCGCTTACTGCTGGATTCTATCCATCCTGTCCACTATACTTATCTGTGGCGTATTCCTGTATGCCAAGCGACAGCCTCACCATGAGATAGCCGTCTGGATTCTATGGGCCACGATTGTCGTGCTCGTAGCATTTACATTGTTTTATATGCCGCTCTATATCGCCCTTGACAGCGATAGGCTGACCATAATCCGGCCTCTGAAAAGCAAGAGCATCTCTCTGCCGGAAATTGAGGAGGTCAAGGCTTGCAACCCGACAATGGGCGCCAAACGAATCTTCGGTAGCGGCGGCTGGTTCGGTTGGTACGGCCTCTTTCGTGAGGATGACCTCGGCAAATACTTCGCTTACTACGGCAAAGCCTCCGATTGCTTCCTCGTCACTTTGAAAGATGGCCGGAAGTATATGTTCGGCTGTCAGGACTCTCCTGAGGTCTTGTCGGTTCTTACACAAAAAATGAAACAACGATAATCGCCACGGCGTTATATAGTCATGGAAGAAATCAGAATTGATGTATCTAAGCAGACACCGGAAGAGCTCGCTCTCGCCAATGAGCATGCCCAGCTCATCTTCAAGTTTAATCATACGATGCCCGGCACCTCGGAATACACCGAGCTGATGCACTGTATCTTCCCATCTATCTGAGAAGGGAGCAGGGTGCAGACGCCTCTGACGGCAATCAGGCCGCACATGGTCAAGATAGGCCGTAACGTTGTCGTCATGCCCGGATGCCTCATGATGTCGGCCGGCGGAATCACTATCGACGACGGTGCACTCATTGCAGCCAATGTCCAGCTCATCTCCAACAACCATGATCTCTATGAGCGGCAGGTGATAACCTGCAAGCCGGTGCATATCGGCAAGAATGCATGGATAGGAGCCGGCGCCACGATTCTTCCCGGCGTCACTGTCGGCGACAACGCAGTCGTCGGCGCGGCCAGCGTAGTCACCAGAGATGTCGAGGCAGATATGATTGTGGTGGGCAATCCCGCCCGTTTCATCAAGCGCATCCCTCCCCGGCCAGACTGTGCTGTCCGTGGCCATGCCGACGAACCTATCCAGCTCGGCCTCGACAGTTGCGGCGACTGATCGATAGGTGAATATAATCGACGGTTTGCTGCGTCATAGAGACGCTGATTCCTTCGCTCTTTCCTCCGGCATCTACATCATCCGTGTCGGCAACGAATCTGTCAAAGTGAGGATATGACAGGAATCGAGGCATAATCGACTCTTAAGATAATAAATGCGGGAGCCCGGTTTGAAATCCGGGCTCCCGTGCATTTCATAAATCGACCCTATTGGGTTATATCGGCTTTTCGCTTATTTTCGCGAAAGGGATTGCTATTTCTCATCGTATGAGAAGATTGCATATCCACCGGCCTTGAGGTTGATCGTCATCGTGACGACCAGGCCGGGAGATACGGCAGCCTTCCCTTCCGTTGAGGAGGGTCCGATTGTGTCGATGATCTGGCTTCTCACGTTCATCGATGCGTCGAAATCGCAGAGGATTGTCTGAGGTACATCCGGCTCATGGCTGACAATGACCAGATAATGCTGGTTGCCGTTTTTCAACAATGAAACCAGGACTTCAGGATTGTTTCCTCTGATCCTTACAAGAGGCCCGAATTTCCCGTCAAGCATTGTGACTCCAGTCCATACAGTAGTGCCTGCATGCCTTACCTCCAGCATTTGGGCCCCGTAGAATATGTTGTTGTATCTGGCAATCTCGTCGTTGACTTTCTTGACCGCATAGTATGTGGCGGTTTTGTTGCCGTCGGCATCGATAGGCGCATGACTGAATGACTCTGTCTTATCATCATTCAGACCGTTTTTTCTGAATGTGAAATACAACAGGCCTTGAGCTCCGTAGGCGAGGGAAGAGAACGCCTCGAATCTCATCCTTGACTCAGTTGGCGTGGCTAATGCCCAGCTTTCATTGCCGTTTTCATCCAGGATGCCTACCCTCACGCAGATACAGTATGCCCAGAAGGGTCTCCCTGTCTCTTTCGCTTTCTTTGCGAAGCAGTCAAGGAAATAATAGTATTTCCTGTCGGTTGTGACTGTGATATTGCCCTTATCATTCTTATTCTCATGAACAGGATACATGTCATAGCTCCAAATGGCAGGCCTGTAAAGCTTCTGGATGCAGTTGAGGTAAGCAGGGATTGTCTTTAACGTACCGATGTATTTGGAGTCGGTACTGACAGCGAGGTTGACAAATACCGTAGTGCTGTCTGCGGGAAGTACCTTGATTCTCTGCTTGAGGTTGTAGTAGCACTGCAGCCATTTGCACAGCTGGTTGTATTTCGGCTCGTCACCGAGAAGCCACGCCCTCACGGAGCTCAAATCTATTTTCTTTCCGTTTTCCTCGTATGAGAGAAGCTTATCGACCTCCGTAGTACATTCATCATCTTCTCGTCCTTCGACAACCGACTGCTTCCATGCATATGGTATCTCAGCAACGATTTTCAGACCGGAATTGGCGATGATATCCTGCGCCCTGAAATAGATAGGACGCTACATATACCTAAGAGACATATTGAATCCGCAGTCGACAATTTCATTCGTCGACTTTGTGATGAACTCTTTGAGCTCCTTCTCCATTTTCTCGTATGCCGGCTTATTGCCGGGGTTTACAGACTCAAAGATTGCGGCTTCGGCTACTGTATCATAACCACCATTGCATACTATCGGTAATTTACCTGGTACGGGGTTATAATACGGAAAGTTCTCCACTGCTTTGCAGTGCAGCTTCCTTCATCGGATTGTGGTGCAAACTCAACTGGGATGTGTACATAGGAACATGTACAGGATTGAGTAGGACCAATCGATGGGTTGGTTGATAAATCTTTTGTTTTCACAATTTGATATTTATGGGGTTTTGATGTTTTTCAAACAGAATTGATGTCAAAATGGTTTATGGATTAATGATTATTATAAATTTGGCTGAAAAGTAAAAATAATGTAAATTTGCATCCAATATCATTAAATTCATTTAATATGAAACGAACAACATTAAAAGTCCTACTAACGGGCGTTGCGCTGCTGACTGGCGCGACGTACATGCAGGCAGCCGATGACGACGGCCTTTTCAAGGCCGACGGACTGACATACGAGCTGGTGACCGTTGACGGAGACAGCCATTTCACACTCGTAGGTATTGATCGAGGCGTAAAGGATGTGGTGATTCCGGAGGAACTCACCAACGAGGTCGGCACGTTTCCGGTGACCGGCATACATCTGGACGAGAAGTGCGATATAGAGAGCATCACGATTCCCTCGACAATAGATTCAATCTGGGCCCTCGACCGTCTTACAGGCAGCAGCACAACCTGGCCAAATACGCTGGAATATGTGCGAATCGAAGACCTCAGAGCCTGGACAAGCATAGAGTTTTACTCCTATGCAGACATCTACAGTGATGTCCCTCGAGGCCTGTCTAACCCGCTGGCAAAAGCCACCGAGATGTATATCGGCGACACATTGGTCACCGACCTCGTCATTCCCGAAGGCACCGAGTCTATATCTAATGAGGCATTCTACGGAGCATCTTTCCTTGGATCAGTATCGTTTCCTTCCTCGCTGAAGGAAATCGGATATGCTGCGTTCGAAGGATGCTCTAATATTGGTAGCATTGACGTTCCGGACCTCGCGGCATGGTGTGGTGTTGAAATCAAACCATTCAACAGATTAATATCCGTGCATAGCGGATTGGATGAAGATGAGTATATACCGGTCTTCAACAAGGCTGAACTGCGTGTTCACGGCCGGATAGTGACCCAGCTCACGATTCCGGAGAGCGTAGACTCAATCGGAGCAGGGCTTTTCAACAACTGCGGCAGCATCAAGACGCTCTATATACCGGAACACGTGACCAGCCTCGGCGCCTCAAGCTTCGCCGACTGCGACGCTCTCGAGAATGTCTATGTGTTCAGTGCCGAGCCCCCGACAGCCTGCTCCGTCATCGGCTCGGAAGAGGTTGAAGACTTCGGCGGTACGGTCGTTTTGTACCATTACGGAAACGCTTTCGGTGAGGGACGCCTGCTAAACCGGGCGACACTGTATGTGCCCGTAGGTTCACTGGAGGCATATAAAAGCGACAAGTACTGGGGCTGTTTCAAGAACATCAAGGAGTTTGACGCCACCGGCATCAGCAATGTAGCTGAGGAGTCGCTGGCCGGCCGCATCCGCTGCGAGGGCGGCGTGATATCGTTCGAGGGGCTGGCAGAGGGCATCGTCCCGGAAGTGTATTCCATCGACGGCGTGCTGCGACACAGAGGCGCCGATTCCTGCGCGCTTCCCTCGGGCGTCTACATCATCCGCGCCGGCAACGAATCAGTCAAAGTGAGGATATGACAGACGTCTTGCCATAGTCAATCCATAAAGATAATAAATGCGGGACCTGGATTTCAATCCTGGCTCCCGCATTTTGTCCTGTTCTATCACACGATGACCGGCACTCCTGAATATGCCGGTGCATATCGGCAAGAATGCATGGATAGGAGCCGGCGCCACAATCCTTCCCGGTGTCACTGTAGGTGACAACGCAGTCGTAGGGGCGGCCAGCGTAGTCACCAGAGATGTCGAAGCTGACACGATCGTGGTTGGCAATCCCGCCCGTTTCATCAAACGCATCCCTTCCCGCCCTGACTGTGCTGCCCGTGACGATGCTGACGAACCAATCCAGCTCGGCCTCGACAGTTGCGGCGACTGATCGATAATCTACTGTGGGAGGATATTAGAGGGATACTCTACACTCCAGAGGAAGAGGGCTTCGGGTGGCATCGACGCGCCGGCCATGCAGCGGTCTTTGTCCTCTACAATCTTCATGAAACCATCTTCCGTCAGCTTACCGCGCCCGACATCTACAAGCGTGCCTACCACTGCCCGCACCATGTTGCGTAGAAACCGGTCGGCCGCTATCGTGAAGACAAATCCCTTCGCCGGCAAACCGAGCTCATTATCATACGGAGTCCATACCGCCGTGTCTATCTTGCAGATATTCGTCTTCGCATCCGAATGTAGTTTTGCAAACGAAGTGAAATCCTCAACCTCGAGCAGACGGGCGGCTACGGCGTTCATCGCCTCAACATCAAGTGGAGAAGGGGAGTGCCAGCTATAGGGATAAAGGAAGGGCGATTTCTCCCACAGAACGAAATACTTATACATCCGCCTCGTGGCGTCAAACCGCGCATGTGCCTCGTCACCCACCGGGATAAGGCGCGAGAACGCTATGCCACGCCCGCACATCCTGTTGAGCGACAGCAGGAACCCCCGTTCATTGGCTATCGGTGTCTCGGTGTCGAAATGGGCATACATCTGCCGCGCATGCACACCGGCGTCGGTGCGTCCGGCGCCCGTCAAAGGGGTCGGGCGCCGGAGCAACGTCGTAAGGTTTTCCTCTATGGTCTGCTGCACGCTCACGGCGTTGGGCTGCCTCTGCCAGCCGTGGAAGCCCGCGCCGTTGTAGCCTAATTCAAGGAAATAGCGCATCGTTGTGTAGTGTCAGTCGCGGTCCAGGTATGTGTAGCCGTAGAGACCGCTTCGGTAATTGTTGAGAAACTGCCGTCCCTCCTCGGCTGTAATCACTCCCTGCTTCATGGATGCCGTCACCCATGTCTCGAGGTTTCTCACAAGTTTCTTGGGGCTGTATTCCACATAGTCGAGCACATCGGCCACCGGCTCACCGTCGATCACCTGCTCAATCTCATACTTGTCTTTGCCGACGGAGATATGCACGGCGTTGGTGTCGCCGAAGAGGTTGTGGAGATCGCCGAGTATCTCCTGATAGGCGCCCACAAGGAATACGCCGATGTAGTAATGCTCGCCGATCTTGAGGGGATGCACCGGCAGCGACCATGACGCACCCTGCGGACTCACGAAGCGTGAAATCTTGCCGTCGGAGTCGCATGTGATGTCCTGAATGGTGCATTGGCGCACCGGCTTCTCGTCGAGGCGCTGCAGCGGTATGATGGGAAACATCTGGTCGATGGCCCAGCTGTCGGGCAGCGACTGGAAGAGCGAGAAGTTGCAGAAATATTTCTCCGGCAGCATCTTGGCCACCTTTCGGAGCTCTTCCGGCGGATGCTTCATGCTCGCCGTGAGGTCGTTGACGTCGCGTGCCACCGACCAGAAGAGCTTCTCCACGATGGCTCGGGTGTTGAGGTCGAGAAGGCCGAGGCTGAAGAGGTCGAGGGCCTCCTCGCGGATCTGGAGGGCGTCGTGCCAGTCTTCGAAGAGGGTGGTGATGTTGATGCGGTCCCAGATATTATAGAGCTCTTTGGCGAGCTCGTGGGCGTCGTCGGCTATCTCCTCGTTGTCGTTCCAGATCGGGAGCTGTGTGGTCTCGAGCACCTCTATCACGAGCACCGAATGATGGGCCGTGAGCGAGCGTCCGCTCTCCGTGATGATGTTGGGGTGGGGTAGGTCGTTCTTGACGCAGACATCCACCAGTGCCGACACGGTGTCGTTGACGTATTCCTGTATCGAATAGTTCATGGAGTTCTCGCCCATTGAGGAGCGGGTGCCGTCGTAGTCCACGCCGAGACCACCGCCGACATCGACAAACTCTATGTTGAAATCCATCTTGGAGAGCTGCACGTAAAACTGCATCGCCTCCCTGAGCGCGTTCTTGATGCGGCGTATCTTCGTGATCTGGCTTCCGATGTGAAAGTGTATCAGCTTCAGGCAGTCGGAGATACCCCGCTTCTTGAGAAACGACAGTGCTTCGAGAAGCTCGCTGCTGTTGAGCCCGAACTTGCTCACGTCGCCGCCGCTCTCTTCCCATTTGCCGGAGCCCGACGACGACAGCTTGATGCGTATGCCCACATTGGGCGTGATGCCGAGACGCTTCGCAACATCGGCTATCAGCTTCAGCTCGTTGAGCTTCTCCACCACGAGATAGATCCTGCGTCCCATCTTCTGGGCAAGCAGGGCGAGCTCCACATAGTCCTCGTCTTTATAGCCGTTGCATATTATCAGTGAATTGGAGTGGGGGTTGACCGCGAGCACAGCATGGAGCTCCGGCTTGGAGCCGGCCTCCAGACCGATGTTGTATTTATTGCCGTGGCTCACTATCTCCTCCACCACCTGGCGCATCTGGTTGACCTTGATGGGATACACCACGAAATTCTGGGCATGGTAGTCATACTCCTCGGCTGCCTTGCGGAAACATCCCGTGATCTTGCGGATCCGGTCGTCGAGTATGTCGGGAAACCGGAGCAGCATCGGCGCCGACACATCGCGAAGCTTGAGGTCGTCGATCACCTCGCGAAGGTCAACGGCCGCCGATCCCTCGTATGGGGTCACCTGTACATGCCCTTTCTCGTTGATTGAAAAATATTTGAGTCCCCAGCCGCTGATGTTATACAGCTCTGCGGAATCTTCGATACGCCATTTTCTCATTTTAGACAGTTAAGGTATTTAGGGTTATTTGCGTGAGACAGGTCATTCGGCGGTCCTGCCGAGAAGCTCTATCCTCTCCACTATGATTTCTGTTTTCTTGCGGGCGATCTTCAGTCGGTCGGTGTATTCCCTGGTGCGGAGATATCCTTCCACGTAAAGACGGGTGCCCTTTCTTATATAACGCTCGGCAATGCGTGCATTCTCGCCGCCCATCACCAGAGAGTGCCATTCCGTTGTCTCCGTTCGGCTCTCGCCGTGCGTCTCGTTGGTGGCCAGCGACACGAATGCTATCGTCCGGCCCGGCTCCGGATAGCGCATTTCCGGATCGCTGCCGACATTTCCGAGCAGTATCACTTTATTTACCGACATATCTGAATCTAATTATCTTGACCCTTGACCCTTGACTCTTGACTCTTGACTCTTAATACACGCTTGCCTTCAACGTCAGGCCCACGCGCTCGTGGAGTCCGAACAGGAGGTTCATCAGATGTACTGCCTCGCCGGCTCCCCCACGGAGCCGAGCGTCAGCCACAGCCTCCACATGAAGCGTGTCGGGCGTAGGTTTCGACAGCGAGATGACACATCGGTCGGTGCCCTCCACCTCTTCCATGCCCACAGGATAGGAGACATGGAATGTGAAGTTGTGGTCGTCGAAATGGCTGTCGTAGAGCCGCAGGATCTCCGCGAGTTCGGTACGGCATGGTATATCGCACTCCATCCGCATGGCTCTTGCCGACGGCGACGGCGTGAAATCTACCGTCACATTTCCATTGAAGCTCGATTGCGCCTTTACCAGGCGTGAAGCGATCTCCAGGGCAATGGCTTCGGCGTCTGTCCGCTCCATCATATCTGCCGGAATCCGGGCTCTGACCGCTATGTCTGTGTTGAGAAGCAGGTTGAGGGCGAGTGGCCAGAGTGCGACGAGCGATACTGACGCTGTCGGCGTAGGCACAACCGCTCTTGTGGCGCCCCTCACGAGGGGCTTGCGGTTGATTTCCGACAGTCCGTATTCCACTCCTGCGATATCCTCTTGCAGGGGCGTGTCGCAGCAGATGGCCACGACCTTGAGGTCATGACCCGTTGAGTGAAGCAGTTCGGAGCCGAGCGGAGAGTGGTCGGCGATAAACACCATGTCGACCGCCTTCGGATTGAAGCGGTCGGTGAATGGGGGTATGTCGCGACCTATAAGCCCATGATGGGTCGCGGCTACCTGATGCCCGGCGAGCCCGGGGGCCACAAGTGCCGTCAGCGACACATCAGGATGGTCGATGAGGAGGCGTATCAGTTCGCCGGCCGGTCGGGTGTCGGCTCCAACAATGGCTACTTTTATCATGATTGTCTGAATGTTGTCGTTGTCGGGGTCGACGGATCGCCGACCCTATATGAGGGGAATTTTCCGGTCGAGAGGCAGGAAGCGGGAGAAAATCTCGCGTGCCTGCTCGTGAGTGACGTCCTCGCGCAGTATGGCGAAGATGGTGTCGCTGCCGGGGATGGTGCCTAAGATCTCGGGCGCGTTGCTGATATCTATGTCATAGGCAAGCCCGGAGGCATAGCCGTTGCGCGTCTTGATCACTGCGATGTTGCGTGAGAACGCTATGGATACGAAGCCGCTCTGGTAATTGGCGTCCATGTCGAGCTGCCCGTTGGCAAGTAGCTTGTCTTTTAGCGAGTTGCTGTCGGGAAGAATATACATATACGTGCCGCGGTCGGTGGGCACCTTAGTGGTCTTCAGCATCTTCAGGTCGCGGGAGAGGGTGGCCTGCGTCACCTTGTAGCCACGCTCGCTGAGAATCTGGGCAAGTTCCTCCTGGCTTCCTATGCATTGGTTGCGTATCAGCTCGACAATCAGCTCTATCCTTTTCTTCCTATTTTTCATTCGAAAATATTTCGGTTGTGAAGTGCTGATTTGCAACACTTCGGGTTTGTAATACGTTTTCAGACACAAC
>CANQRV010000080.1 GCA_947626355.1 uncultured Muribaculaceae bacterium | reverse complement strand
CAATACTTGCGCCAGTTTCTCCATCCACCGTTATCATAAATCATCTGCGCACGTTCACGAGCAAACGCCATAAAAGAGGGCGACACATATTCGGCATCCAGATTCTTTATAACCTTGGCGGATGAGACATCGCCATCTGACGCTAATTCCTGATAAGTTTCATTGGCTTGCACAAGCATAAGGCGCAACTGCTCATTAAGAGCCTTTGCCTCGGGAACATTCGCACGAATCCAGTTGTTTCCCTTGCATTGAGAATTGAAGTCATCGATGCGCTTCAACTGAATGCCGGTTTTCTTCTTTGTGCGTTTGCCCGCCGCCGTGACCATCAGATAAAGATTGTAGGTCTTGTTGCGTGTCGGCTTGTGGTCGAGTTCAAATCTAAATGTTGCCATCTTTCGGAGAGTGTAAAGGTTTTACTCTGCAAAGATACGACGAATAAATTTTACGTGCAATTTTACGTGCAAAAATCTTACTTTTACTTACGCCAAAAGAAATTCAAATGAAAAATGTATTGTTATATTTATTTGATAATCAATGAAATTAAAATGTAATTGAAAATATTAGAAAGCAATATCGGTAGTTCTGTTCTGGGCACACCAAGAAATTGCAAGTGATTAATCCTCAATCACTTGCAATTTTTGGTTTCAATCCGTGTCAACGCGGTGTCAACCAACCTCACCTCAAGCCCTCAATTCAACCGAAATGAGTGTCGTTGACGCAGCCTGAATAAACCGAATTTGAATTCTTTAACTTTTGTTAGTACAGAACTGTGGTACACCCGAAAAGGGAAACGGTTTCCTGCATCGAAGATTGACAGGCGTTTCAGTTACGGTAATATCCGAAAGCACCTGTCCAAGAATCGCCCGTTGCATCCCGACTCAAAATGGCTATATGCCGACGGCTCTGTTGTACCGATAACCAATTTCCGAGGAGTGAAATTTTCGGGACAGCAGATTAATGACTACGTTGCCGGCAAAGCAATCCGCGTCGATGGATGTAAGGGAGAATACTCTACCGTCTATTTGAAATTCGTTCCGGAAGTTAAAGTGCCAAAAATATTTTTCTCTAATCCGGACGAACCTAAGCAGACCACAACTTCTTCCTTTGCCCCGTCTGTCAGCCATACTCCGCAACTACCCGCTCCCGATGATGGAGGCTGTTCAGTATCCGGAGGCGATGCTGAGACATTCCCCGAGTTCAAGGCAAGACATCCGGAGCTGACTACCAAGCAAGCCCTCGACGCATGGCGAGCCAAACGGCGAGGCAAGCACCTCAACGGAGGCTTCCACATGTGACTACAATCCCAATCCAATGTCATCGGCAACTCACGCAGTTGACGGTGGCATTTACGCATTCTTTAATCTGATTTTGTGAATGATTTTGTGAATCTGGCTTCCCGCATGTATCATATATGTTTCTCGGCATATTTGATTGTCATCCCAAAAATTCTTTGTAACTATGTATCTTAAGTAACAAGAAACATCTGAACATGGTCGATACGGTTTAATTATACCACGGCAGAGATGCCACAAACCAACAATTCTACAAGCTACATAGCAGTCGTTACAGGCTCGACCAGCCTTCAGATAACTGCCAATGGAGTTTTTCGTTTAAGATGACCCAAGAACAACAGGTTATTGAAACACTGCGTAAGCAAGGTGGATACGCCACTTTACGCCGGCTAAATGAAGTTATGGACTTCTCGACATGGAAGACAAAAAACTCCGGAAGCCAACGTTAGAAGGATTGTGCAGTATAGTGATGCGATTTTCCGAATCCAACCGGGCCTTTGGGCTCTTGAAGAATCACGGGATAAGGTTCTGAAGAAATTCAATATAAAAGAAGGAGACTCTAAAAGTATCGAACAGTTCAATCATGCGTACTATCAGGGACTCCTAATTGAAATAGGTCATTATAGAAATTCAGCGACATACGTTCCACCTCAGGACCAGCACCGATTATTCCTTGATAAAGAACTTGGAGACTTAGCCGATTATAAAATCATTCCTCAATTTACATTTGAGACATTGTTACGGAAAGCCCGGACCGTTGATGTAATTTGGTTCAACGAGCGGAATATGCCCACCCATTTTTATGAGGTAGAGCATACCACTGACATCAAGAATTCCTTGTCAAAATTCTACGAGCTTCAAGATTTCTTTTCTTCCTTCTATATTGTAGCAAACAGTCACCGTGAGAATGAATTCAATGACAAAATTAACGCCTCAATCTTCTCTCCAATAAAAAGTCGTGTTGAATTTATTACTTACGATAAGGTGGCATCATTACACTCGAATCTTTCACAACAAGAACAGTTAATTTGGTGAGTCATAAATGAATATGTCGTATATACAATAGAGGGATATACATCTGGTCCAGACTCTAATGTCGATATAGAGAATTGTCAAGTTTTAGGGTTTGTTGAAGGATTCTCAGAAGAAGATGCAATAAACAAACTGTTTGAACAAAATGAATGGCTTCCTAAAGCTGGATTTACCATGGGTAATGCAATAGCACACCCTATTTTAACAGCTTCAATCAAGGAAGATATAAAAACGGTTATTGAATATCTGTGGAAAGATGAGCATAAGCACTTTCAAGAAAATCATTATCCCAAAAATCATATTTTCCGAGTCCTCAAAAGGTTAAAGAATTACATTTGATAGTATATCGGTTATACAACATTACATGACAATATGACTCTTTTGAGGGACTTGGTTTAGTTCGGGCACTATATATGCCCGATAAACTAAACCAACAAATAATAAATGGTCCTTGACAAAATAAAGCGATTATCAATCTAAGGTTACGTTCCCGGTAGACTTACTGCTTTATTGAATAATTTTGGGAGATCTATAACCTCGAATATTGTAACAACGCGTTTCATATTTATATCTAGCAACTGCTATTGAGGCACTTATTCTGTTTGTCTCGGCCATCTTTGCTATTGCATGGACAACGACATGAGGGGATAGGTTATCTGGCTTAGCGGACATAATCAGCTTCCACTTGTGGGGAGGGATAAGAATGTCTTGGGCAAATTGATCCGCTTCCTTCTCTTCTTTTGATTTAGAAGAGTAATCATTTTCTACAGAAATGAATGATCTGCCATTAGTAATGTGCAATCTTATATGCCCTATCTCATGGAGGACATCAAATACCAATTTATCCAAATCATTGTGACGATATGTGACTACAATTGCGGGATTTGTAGCTGTCATCATCGAATAGGCATCAATTGGAGCTGCATCAAGTTTTGGGACCTGAATATAAATAATACCATTCCGATTAAGAATCTCTTTTAGAGAGCCAAGAGTCAGAACTTTCTCGTTTGCCATTTTTGCAATTTGAATGGCTGCCTCCACTCCCTTTTCCTGAGTATAGTCATTCTCAATGCTGGCTTTAGTGGCTTCTGACCATGCGAGAAGAAGCCAGGTTCGCATATTGTTCTCATCAATCTTCAGACTGTCACTACGCTTAAAATAGCCATCAGTATTAACCTCCAATGATTGAAGTCCATTTAGATCTATCAATAACTGTTCTTTAAGAGCGGCTAATCTGTCGGAGGCTCTTTGAGAAATAATATTGTAATATTTATATAGGACTAGCACATTGAGACGCGAACGCAACGATTGCTCTTCAGCCAAGGCGGTCGCTTCAGTAGCATCAAGTTCCTCTTTGCATTTCACAACGTAATGATAACGGTTCTGAAGATTCATCCAGTTCTGAAAAGGTATTCCGAGCGCTTCTTCGAGTTTTATTGCAATAGTCTCCGTGATGTTGCGTTTGCCTTTTATCAATTCACTCAGATTTGGCGCGGGCATACCAATAGCTTCAGCAAAGTCCTTTTGCTTTATGCCACGTGCCTTGAGTTCTTTCTTAAGCACACTTCCCGGATGAGTTGCCACTGCCGGGATAATAGGTTTAGCGTTTGTTGCCATAGTGAGTCGAATCTATGTCTATTAATCTTACTTCGATACCGTCATCATGTTCAGTGAAGATAAGTCGCTCAATACGTCCATTATCAATTCTAACAGAACTTTCTTGGCGGTATTTTAATTTCTCGTAATGCAGATAACTATAAGCTTTTAGGTCTTCAGTTTTATCAACAGCAGACATCAAATCTACAACCCCAATATAATCCTTAATGAAGCTTTTATTGCGGCACAATTTCTTGTATTTACTGTCTTTGGTTTTACCTGTCACATACAGTTCCTCAAGTGCATTATCTGTGAATATAACGTTCATATGCGGTGAAATGCTGCACAAAGATAGTAAAAAATTACCATGTATAGGTAATTTTAAGTGTTAAAAAATTTTTTCTATCAAATAAGTGCCTAATATATAATCAGTCAAGGAGGTTGACGAGTTCCTTCTTCATGTCTTCGTCGATGTCGCGGTAGCGGGCGAAGGCTTTGCTGCCTTCCTTGTGGCCGCTGAGTGAGCCTACAAGGTTGGGGTCTTTGACTTTCTTGTAGAGGTTGCCGATGAAGGTGCGCCGTGCCAAGTGGCTGCTGGCTATTTCATTCAGCGGACGTTTCTCTTCTGCCCCGGTCGTGGGGTTGAGAACTGTCACCATGCGGTCAACTCCGCAGATGGTGAATATCTTCTTTATCGCGACATTGTATTTCTGCGAACTGATGAATGGGAACAGTTTGCCGTTCAGGTCATCGCGTCCGGCATATTTCTCCACCAATGCATTTGCCCGGCTGTTCAACGGCACACGGACGACTTGCGGACGCTCGCCCTTGGTTTTCTGCGGCATATACTCGATTGCTCCGTTGATGATGCTTGCGGGTGTCATTGCCATAAGGTCTGATACACGGCATCCGATAAGACACTGAAAGATGAAAATATCACGCTGCACCTCCAATGATGGCGTTGCTGACAGGTCGAAGTCAGCGATTCTGTCGCGCTCTTCAAGTGTGATGTAGTAGGGAGTTCCATACACTTCGGTGGTCTTGCCGTTGTATTTTGCAAATGGGTCGTTGGTCGTCAGCTCCTGCTCGCGACACCAGCGATAGAAAGCCCTCATCAGTCCGAACAAGCCGATGATGGTGTTATCGCCTTTGGGTTGCGGCTTCGGCTTCTTCCGCGTGGTGTGAGTGTCAGCCGGGACAACCTTGTATATTTCCGGATACTTCTCATGGATTTCATGCTCCGAGCGCAGGAACTTTTCAAAACTGTTGACATCATCAACCGTAAACTCGTCGAGTTTGATTTTATAGCGGCCACGCCCGTTTGCCCGGACGTACAGCTCATATCGCATCAGTGCGCGTTTCAGTACACGCAAATGCTTGATGCGCCATTCCGAAATATTTTTCTTTTCGATGTAATCCTCAAATATGTCGAAGAAGTTAGGCTCACGCGGTTGCCGCTTCTGCTTTTCCGGTTTCGGATGCAGAAACAAGTCATACTGGGCCACGACAAAATCTTTTGTCAATGTGTCGGCTGGAGTCTTCTCGCACAGATTGATGAGGAATTGCTCTATGTCGATAAGCCTGTCCTCTATCGTGCGGATTTCAGCACGGGCGGCAGGGTCTTTCGGCAATGAGAAAACGCCTTTGTCAAATCGGGAGGGATCCATCCACAGACCGGTCTTGAGGCGCACCACAAGATTGCGCGACACCGAAAGACGGAGAAGCAGCTCCGCCTTTCCCATCGGGTTAGTACCCTTCGTGATATTACGAGTGAGTGTTGCCATAGGAGAGTGATTTAAAATTCTAAACGCGAAGTTAGCCAATACTGTTGACATGGGCAAGCGTTTTCGTGTCAACGCCGTGTCAACCGAAATTGTTTTTAACTGAATCAAGATGGATTAAAGCATTTATTCAAATATATGCATTTAATGTCAATAACATCTATATCAGCATTATAACCCGATATTGCCGATTCAGCTAAAATCCACATCAAAACAATTCAATCCAATATTTATGCTCCAGTTCTGGGCACCATAAAAGCGACTTGACAAAGTGCAAACCACTGAGTTGAGTCGCTTCTTTTAATTTTTACGTGCATATTACGTGCAAAAGGTCTGCACGCAGCGTGGAGATTGGTTCACTCTTCTTCGTAATAGTAAGAGTAGTCGATGCCTTTCATGAACATTTCGCGGTCGTTGATTTTGTCGGTCAAGGCCCCTTTGAGCAAGGTTTTGATGCGGGAGGAATCGACGACGCTCTCTCTCATCGCGGTCAGATATTCGTTCTTGTCAATCCGGCTCCAATCCACACAGCGTTTCAGTGAGCGGCGGAGCATCAGGTCTAGCCAGATGCGAGTGCTACGCCCGTTCCCCTCCATAAACGGATGCACGACGTTCATCTCTACATACTTGTCGGCGATTTCGTCAAGAGTCGTTTCCGGCATACGTTCGATAGTCGGAATGATGGTTGCAAAGTGGAGGCAATTCGCAAAAGTAAAACCACCCTTTGATATGTTCTTGTTCCTGATTTGTCCGGCAAACTCATATAGGCCACCAAAGAGATAGGCGTGAATCTGTTGCAGACACTTCATACTTCCAGGTTCAAGGGAATTGAGCAAACCACTTTCAAACAGTGTGTATGCCTTCTTGCGGCTCTGCCCGTCAATGGTATTGTTGCTGTAAGTGAACCAGTCAAGAAACTTGCTCGCCCGGTTGTTTGGATAATGCTTGGCGAGAAGAATAATATCCTCAGCCGACAGCGCATCACTGTTATATTGCTTACCGTCAGCAGCGACAATTTTCAGTTTGTGAGTACCACTCACGAACTGAACGCCCTCCTGCTTCAGCTTGCGCTTTAGCCAACGCCAATAGTTACCGGCCTTCGTATAGTCCGGCTCATCATTGATGGCGCGCACAACGTCCGTAGCCGAAAACCACCAGCAGTTGTTATCGTCATCCCAGACCGCCCTCACCTCGCGGTCATTGAAAAACCGTATCGATTTTTTACTCATTGTCTGCAATTTGTTTATTTCTTGGAGCGGAGTCGCTTTTGCTCGGCTTCAAAGGCTTCGAGGAAGTGGATTTCGACCGGGGATAGTTGATATTGGGTACGCTCACGGAATTTGTCGTATTCCTCATTGGCTTTGAGCTTGGCAACTTCGGCTGAGATGCATCCGGCATGGTTCAGCAATTCCTTGCCCGACAGCTTCAGGAAATCGTCGAGCTTCTGAATCCAGTCTTTCATATACATCGGGACATGGCTCTTGGCCTGAAGTTCGGCAAAATCGAGATATAGGTTGACGATTCGGTTCAGCATATCGACTTCCTCTTCCGACAAATAATTCTTGACAATCTCAGCCTCATGTTTGGTAGGCATGGCACCTCGCCACGTGGTCAGACCCATGAAATCCTTTTCGGCATTGGCACGGTCATAGATAACCTCTGCGGCAGTATGTCCGTGAGCGGCAAAGTGCATCTTGTTCTGCACCGTCTTGAAGAACTGCAGGGTAATCGCTGTACGTGGGTCATAGTCGATGCTGAGGGCATAAATCTCCAGCACCTTGCGATAGAACACCTTCTCTGAACTGCGGATGTCGCGTATGCGAGCCAACAGTTCATCGAAATAATTCCCCTGCCCGGCATTTTTGAGTAAATCGTCATTAAGCGCAAATCCTTTGATCATATACTCCTTCAGCACCCGGGTAGCCCACTGACGGAACTGCACGCCTCGATGCGAGTTGACACGATAGCCCACGCTGATAATCATGTCAAGATTGTAATATGCCACTGTGTACGTTTTGCCATCAGAGGCAGTAGTTGCATTTTCTGCAACAACTGAATTTCGCTGTAATTCACCACTTTCGAGCACGTTTTTAATATGCCGAGAAATAGTTGACTTGTTGCGCTGAAACAACTCAGCCATCTGATCGGCTGTAAGCCACACGGTTTCATTGGAGAGCCGAACCTCAATCTTCGTCTCACCGCCTTGCGTCTGAAATAATATTATCTGTCCGTTATCCATGACTTTTCTCTCATTGCGCCACGTCAACAACCGAGAACCACCAGCAGTTATTCTCGTCATCCCAAACCGCCCTCACCTCGCGATCATTGGAAAACCGTATCGATTTCTTGCTCATAACAATAGACCACGATATCAGACAGTGTGATACCTTTGTGCCGGATGGGTCGGCTGATTTGGGAATTCTTGTCTGAGAGAACCATTTTCAAGCATTTTTTTAATGATACGCCGGACATGTGTAGGATGTCTACCGATTTTTAAAGAAATATCTCTGGAAGAGAGCCATTGATGTCGGCAAGCTTCTCGAATCATCGTAATGACATTATCATCATCCGAATGAGTGAGAGTTTTCTTTGAGCTTGCAACATCGGAGCTTGCAACATCGGAGCTTGCAACATCAGAGCTTGCAACATCAGAGCTTGCAACATCAGAAGTTGCAAGGTTAGAGCCTGCAACATTGCCTCGGTTAAGTCTGTAGGTCGCGCCCCTGCCAAATCCTGACGCGATAAGCATTCCATCGTTGCACATTTTTCTTAAGAGCTTGCTGAGGTCGCTTGGATGAAGGTCTACGGCATTTTGAAGACTGGCGTTAGATATTTCTTCCTCAGTCGCAGCCATTGAGAGAATAATAATCTCATTGTGGGGCAGTTCAACGATGCCATCACCAAATATTCTTTTTAATTCGCCTATGGTTGTATCAGACACAAGCGATTCTAATGGCAAAAATAGCTCCACTACATCGGGATGACTTTTCTCGTTGACATACGGTCTACGCCATTTGGCGTATTTCCATCCTTCAAGAATCTTGTCAACCCCACTGCCGGCTTTATCTGAGCGTCCGATCAATCCAAACATTTTCTGAAGAGAGGGGTTACGACACTCGCTATGTCCTCCTTCATAATACTGGGGAACAGAAATCAGCAGAGTCCCGGGATTGCGCAGCACAATTCCGTCGGGACGCTTTTCAACAACCAGCCTCGGTGAACGGCTATAGCTTGCGTGGACACACAGGTTGATAAATGCTTCTCTGACGGCCTCATGAATAGGCGTATCTTCCTGCCGTTCATCTCCTTTGAGAACAAAGGGTTTGGGCAAGAACGCATGAAGTTTGGGCAATACACGCCTGTAGAACTGAAACAGATTGCATTCCCATGTGCCATCGGGATAAACCCGGTCGATCCACCTCGTTTTGCTCGTATCCTGCGGAATGTCGCGATAATCAAGCATAAAGTCCGGCAGACAAGCCACATCGGTTATGGACTCGGTCTTGCCAAACATCAGAAGTCCGGCAAGAGTAAAACCCTCTTCTCCGGAGACTCTATCCTTACGGTAGCCTCCTAGTTTCTTCATCAGTTCCAGATCTTCGAGCACAGCCCATGGATGAGATGGTATCAAATTTGTAAACAATGTGCGATACTGGCGAAATGATGTAAGGTCGATGTCATCCCAATTATAATTAGGTAATATTTTTGCCTCCTGAAGCACCTCAGAGTTTTTTCTGTCGGCAAACATTTGAGATACTGTCGAGGGCTCGCATCTATAGTCTCCCTCATGGTCACGGCGATATGTACCTGTCATGGGATCTAATCCGACATACACAGGACGTTGGTCTCTGGTTGCTCTCGGAATAAAAAAAGCAAGAACATATCCGTCGCCATACGCTTCACTCACAATGTCTTTATCCGTCAACAGTGGCAGACTGACTTTTTCGCGGTCATGTTGCAGGTCGGAAAACTTTTTCTTAAAGTCCGTCACAGTCGCTTCGCTCAGAGGGTCAACGGAAAAAATTTCGTGTTTTTCTCTGACTCCGAATATCACCACGCCGCCGTCTGTATTGGCAAAAGAGGAATAGGTTTCCCAGAATGACCCCGGAAAACCACCTTTCGCCGACTTGAACTCCACCTCGCCGCTCTCCTTGTTGGCGAGCAGTTCGTCAAGAAATCCCTTGATTCGCAAACTCTCCTTTATATATTCAGATTCCATATCAATTCTTTAAAAGTGTTTCCAATCGCGCACCACATCCGTAGCCGAGAACCACCAACAGTTATTCTCGTCATCCCAGGCCACCCTCACCTCGCGATCATTGAAAAACCGTATCGACTTTTTACTCATTACTCAAGCATTATAAAATTCAACTTGTCGTTTTTCCTTCCGTTTGAACTTGTGCAAAAAAAGCACAAGTTGAATCGGCTGTCAGCTCCACCTCATCGTAAATTCTCTTGATATGTCGTTGTATCGTTGAACGGTCACGTTGAAACAGCTCAGCCATTTGGTCGGCCGTGAGCCATACAGATTCATTTGCAAGCCGAACCTCAATCTTCGTCTCACCCCCCTGCGTCTGAAATAATATTATCTGTCCGCTATCCATAAATCTTTCTTAATAATGGGTAGTGTTTCACTGAGTGTGTCTGAGGCGAAGACACTCAAGCCTGTAGACCTCAGATGACGATGCAAATTTAATTGTTTTTTCTCATTGTTTCGTTATTCGATGAAAAAATGGTATTTTTGGAGTGCAGCCGGACGAGGAAACGGGCTCTGCTGAGGAGCAACCCGCCAGCAACATGGTTGCGCCAAGACTGGAGACAGTTGAATATCGAAGCCGTTCCGTCCGGGGCGGCTTCAACTTCACCAGGATGGCCTCTCCGCTAAGAAAACCTTTACCTTCAGTCAGCTGATAATAGTTACCTGCCTTCGTATAATCCGGCTCATCATTGATAGCACGCACCACATCTGTAGCCGAGAACCACCAGCAGTTGTTCTCGTCATCCCAGACCGCCCTCACCTCGCGGTCATTGAAAATTCTTATCTGCTTCTTGCTCATGACAATAACAGACATTAACTATTAGTTGTTTTTCAATAATTAAGTAACTGTTCAAATTAATGGCATACTATTTGCTACATTCTCCATTGAATACTAAGAAAAGCAAACACAATGGGGAAAACAAAAACGATAATATTGAGCCAGGAGGCTCGTGCAGAGCTGGACAAAGCATATCGCTTTGGATCCTGCCACCGTTTTCGTATGCGGTGCAAAGCTGTCATGATGAAGGCAGAAAATGC
>CANQRV010000079.1 GCA_947626355.1 uncultured Muribaculaceae bacterium | reverse complement strand
GATTTTTTTGATTTCTTCACTCATTGTCCGTTAAAATCTTTAACTTTTTAGTCAAGATTTTTCAGGACTAGACATATTGCTTTGAATAATTGACACAAATTTAACTATAATCCCCTTAACTACCAACATCCATGTCATAAAATCATCGACGCCCGTCAGCACTGTCAGCGCATCTATCAAAGAAAGACCGGATATCACAGACCATATAATCACCTATCATTCAGCATCTTGACCATCCTCAATTGTCATTTTGAAGGCCTTGTTTTATAAGTCGCTAAATATCAGCCCGTTAAAAATGATATAAATTACGTCCTTTTTTCATGGCGGATTCATCTTGCTTAAACCCTCATTTACTGATACTTATCCTTCATACGAACAACAAGGAATGATAAAAATTTAAATTTGGTGGATGCACTTCCTTTACATTAACTTTGCAACCGTAACCATAAAACCAAAAACACCATGACACACCCGAAACTACCCATCACAATCACCCTCCTCCTCACGGCAATCTTCTGCCTCAATGCCGCCGAGCCGACTGTCATCCGGAATCCTCATAGATCCAAAGATAGGATACCATTAAAGAATCAAAGGAGCATGACCCCTAACAGTGAGTTGGAGCTGACGACAGATCCGGAATGCGTCTTCATCGACGGAACCCTCCATTTCACCTTCCCCAGATCGGAAGGTATGGCGAAGGTCTCCGTCACGGAGACACAGACCGGCAAGGAGAACCGCATGTCGGCCCTGACGCTCTACCCCTTCGAGATGACCGTCGGCTGCCGCCCCGGCTACTACGTCATCATGGTCAACACCGCCAAAGACAACTGCTACGTCGGTGAATATATCATCGAGGAATAACAAATCCAAATACTCAACCAGCATGACAAAGAAACATTTTATTTCAACAGTCATGGCCATCCTGCTTGTAACGAGTGGATGCTCGACACAGGATGTGCCGGATAGCCGAGAGAATATCTCATCGGTCAGAGAAGAGATTCAAGGAATTCTCGACTCATTCTATAAAACTCACCAGCGTTCCGGAGAAGGAGATGAGGATGGAGTGCCTGAGGTGGTCGACTTCTCGCAGCGATGGTACAACATCGTCGGCGACACCATCGAGGAGGTGCTGCCCACAAGGGGAGCCAACGGAGACTTCGCCATCACCACTACTGTCACAAACACCAATGGCTCCATCGGATTCTCCATGATGTGTCTGCAGGCAAACATGATGTTCATCTCCACAACCAACGGCAGTGTCTCCGACACCACCTTCAACAAGGGCCTGAAGGAATATGTCGAGGACGCGCCATTGATTGCCATGGACATGATCAAGAGGCCTATCACGAAAGACTATCAGTTGGCAAAAGCCCTAGCCGGCGATCCCATCATTGCTGCCATAGACCATCTGACGGTAACTGAATGGGATCAAAAGGCTCCGTATAACAAATACGTGGAGGCATGCAACTGCGCCACCTGTACTAACGAAAATGGGGGACACCGGCTCTTGGGATGCGTCCCCGTAGCCTTGGGTCAGGCAATCGTAAAATGCGGCAGGTTCACACCGACTTTCTACGGTTCGAAGGGAAAGCCACTTAATGTGCTCGCCGGAAAAATCAGGCCGGTAACGGAAGAAGAGAAAAATCAGGTTGCACATATTCTCGCAGAGATTGCCATCAACTGCGGTGTCAGGTTCGGCTGCACTCAAAGTGACGCCTTTGCCGAGAATGCATATCGCTATATGCTGGAACTCGGATATGGGTGTACCTTAACGAATGGAGAGCTGAATCTCCAGAAGCTCATAACCAACCTGAAGAAAGGATGTCCGCATCTGATGGCAGGACACAATGAGCTGGGGTCCGGAGGACATATGTGGGTCGTTGATGGCTATAAGGTAGTAGACAACTTTGCCTATTACAGATGCAATTGGGGGTCGAACGGTCGATGCAACGGATGGGTGCTGAATGATCCTTATTCGGCTATTAACGAGTATGGCATCCTATTGGCCCGGTATTCAAAGAAAAAACAGCATATATATATCAACTCCAAATAAACAATGGCATGAAATCATTCAAATCAATCTTTTCCGCGATTCTAATGCTGGCCGCCATAGGAGCCACTATGACATCGTGCAGCGACGCAGAGCCCGAGCCCAGGCCGGCGCTTGTACTGGCATATTCTTTCTTCGACGCCGAGACCGGAGAGGCTGACGACTACAATGAATACACCTTCTCAGCTGAAGGCCAGACCCACGAATTCCTGTTCGGCTGGAGCGAAAAGAATCTGTATTGGGACCAGGAGGAGGCTCCGGGGAACTGCAGGATAATCGGCGTATGCGAATCCATCGAGGGAATGGAGGATACATACCAGATGGCCGCAGGAGAATCCATTCCGGATGCTGTTTCGGCTGACGGACTGTCGTTTTCCGCCGGATGGATCAAGGGAAGCCTGGTGCCTACCGACCGCAACAGCCGGCTGACCGTGGAACTGCTTCCAAACGACACCGGCCTGCGGCGCCAGATGATAGTGGACGTCGGTATCCAGATTGAACATACATTATACCTTGGACAACTGACCGTGATCCAACTCGCCATGGAAGAGGAGGAATCCTATTACATACAAGCAATTTATAAGGGACGGCAGTATTCAACTGTCGTCAATATCGACGGATACGGCAACATGTCGTATGAGGACCAGGAATTCCACAACCTAATATCGTCTCTTGACCAGAAGGAAAGTGTTGAAACGGTCATCGAGCCTGACGGAATAATCCATTTCTATGATTCGGAAGAGATGAAGACCTCCCTGAAACTCAAGGCAATTTTCCATCCGGAGAATCTGCCGCAGTCTTACTCGATATTCGGAGGAGGATTCCTGACACGGGGTGACGCCTTCGCCGGTCTCGATTCATCCAAGCCCGGAGGCATGGCGGTATATGATGACAATAACTTCTCGGACCGAGACATAAAGTTCAATCTCAATGGATTCGAGAGTATATATGCCCTCGATGATCTGAGCAGATATAGTATGAACGACAAAATCAGCTCTGTGGCAGTCACCTACAACGCCACTGACGAGACGGTGTGCAGCGTGCTGACCCTATGGGACGACGACCATTACAACTATGCAGACAAAGACGGCAAGAAGCACAGAATAACATTCATCGCCAACAAAGATAACCGCCAGATGTCGTGGAAAGACCTCAAGAGCATACCTTATCTTGGCGGCGGTGGAAATTGGAACGACAAGGCCTCATCACTGATATTCCACGCAGGGTATTACGGCAACAAACCGAACGACCGTTAAGACAACTGCTATATCGGTGAGTATATCATCGAGGAGTAGCTCTCGCCAAGCATCAACGAATGTTTTGCGGAACCGCAAAACGACAATCGAGTTTTCAGCATGACATGAAAATGTCATGAGAGTAACATAATTTAATTTTAATCTTTTAACCAGTCAACAACATGAAAAAACTCATCTACATGCTCGTCATGGCGAGCATGACGGCAGCCCCAACGCAGGCGCAGCTCCGCGTCAACAAGAACGGCCAGATGGTCATCGGCAAGACAACATCCGAGCAGACCATGATGAGAAAAGTCTCATCGACAGACACGGTCTGCAATGAGACCGACTCCCTCGCCTCTCTCGTAATACTTGGACGCGGCGCAGGCGGCAGCGGAGCATACGTCTCATTCGGCAGCAGCGCCGTCACCGTCGGGGAAGGCACATCGAACAGCGAGGCCGGAATTGCCGGTAGACTGATGCTGCGCGGAACGGAAGGACTCGCCTACACTGACGGCACGTCGGAAGTGTTCTCCTATTCCGGAGAGGAAAGCGCCTTCTCCTTTACCTGCCCGGTGTCCGCAGCCGGATTCGTGGTGACACAGCCGGCGGAAGAACGCGGCGCAGCATGTCCAGTTAAGGGTGTGAATCCCATTGCGATGCTCACGCCTGTCTCATACACTCAACACGTTGCTCAGGCCAAACCCGGCAAGGGAGGCATCACATCCGGGACGCAGAACCGTTCGACCTATGGCTTTGACATGGAAAGCTTCCGCAAGGCACTTCCCGGCCTTGTGGTCGAGAACGGCGACGGGACAGTGGGTGTCGACTACATGGCATTGATACCGCTTCTCGTAAGCGAGGTGAACGATCTCCGCGCCAAGGTGGAGGGATATGAGGCTGCCCTCAACGAGATTTCAGGCAACAGGGAAGCCGCCGGCGTCGGCATGACCGGTGTGGTGAAGGCGAGCCTGTCGCAGAACCGTCCCAATCCATTCAGGACAACAACGGCCATAGAGTGTGTCGTACCCGAGGAGGCAGGCTCCGCCGCCGTATGCCTCTATGACCTCAACGGGCGCCAGATCGCACGGTATGACGTCGCGGAGCGTGGCGCCACAACGGTATCTGTCAAGGGCGACACGCTCAGCCCCGGCATGTATCTCTACACGCTCGTGGTCGACGGCACCGAGATAGACTGCAGACGCATGGTGATAACCGATTAACACTGCCGCATCATGAACATCAATCATACAAAGACACCATTGCGGACATCGGCGGCACTGCTGTTGCTGGGCACGGCATCCCTCATGGCCGACGCTGGCGTGAGACACGTGCTGTCGTTCGATGTCTCGGCGCTTTCTGTCGAGACCGTGACGATGTCCGACGGCGAGGATTACGCCGAACTGACATGGCCCGGCATGTCGTATGCCGGAGAGCCCGGTACTCCGGCATTGCCGGTAAGGACGGTGAAGGTGAAGGTCCCTCCACTGTCAAGGAACTTCCGTGTCAGCGTGATCTCAAGTGAGGACACCCTGACTAACATACTGGACGAGTGGATATCCCCCGTACGAAGGGACGTGCCGATCAACGAGGCCGGAACCGACGACGGCTTCACGGCTCCATCGGAAGAGGCGTATTCCACAATACACGACGCGGGAGCGCAAATAGTAGGTGACTATTTCCTCGAGGGATGCATCCACCTTCTAAATGTCTCGCTAAGTCCTGTCTCGTACGACCCGGCCACAGGCGCCGTCACGGCATGCAGGGAGATGGAGATAGAGATCGAATGGGACGACTGCCTCGCCTCCGACATGGAGATGCCGCCGGTTGAGGGCGCCGTTCCATCGGGAATGATAAACCTCAGCGACGTCATCGACTGCACGCAGCCGTCTGCGGCGGCAGGAAGTATCGCGAGGGCAGGTTCCCTGGAGCCGCTCACAAACATGCCGTCATACTATATCATCACCGACAGGTCGCTTGTATCTGCATTCAACAGACTCGCCGTATGGAAACAGCTCAAGGGCTACATGGTGAAGGTGGTGGCTATACAGGACATCCTCGCGAACTCGAAATACAAGGTCAACGAGAGCACGGCGATTGTCGACGCCGCGGCTGCGTTGAGGGCCTATCTGAAGGACGAGTACAACACGTACAAGGCCAACGGAGCGTTTTTCTGCCTGATTGCCGGAGACACCGAGACAACGATGCCTTACAGGATGACATGGTTAAATTATAACACACCTGACATAAGTACGGATTTTGAGAATATATATATGCCGACAGACAATTATTTCGGAGACCTTACATCTGCCTGGACTCTGGTGAAGGACGGAAACGGGATATACGGCACATACTATAATAATTTGACATATAATCCCCTGATATATGTGGGAAGACTCTTATGTAAGACTACTACAGAAGTCAATAATTACATTGACAAACTGATTCTATATGAGTCGAATCCCGGGAAAGGAAACACAAGTTATCTTTCCAAATCCCTATACTTTTTCCAACATTCGCTTGATGATGATTTAGCAATAATCCAAAGGGATGTGCCCAATTTTGACAAACGTTCGGTATTTGATATAAATAATGACTATTTTTTCATTGACGCAAAGATGTATAATCTTAATGCGGACTATTATCCTACCGGAGAAACTATCATCAATAAGATGAATGACTGTGGGTTTGCGTCATGGTTCGGTCACGGCAATCCCGGAGGCATCGGTGTCTCTGGCGAGGGAAATCCTCAGGTTGCAGGCCCATGGCAATGTATTACGGCTCTTGATTATTATGATTCCAACGAGTGTGGGATTGAGAATAAACCTAATAACGGGTTAGACAATTTATCTAACATAAACAAACCCGGGGTAATATATTCCATCTCCTGTACGATTATGCCGTTTGACAAGATATACAATATACCATATAATTTTGGATCCGGATACACAGTTGCCGGTAAATATGGTGGAGTCGCGTTGTTAGGAAATACCAGATACGGTTATATGGAGGTGTCAACCCATTTGCAAATTGAGTTCATGCGAGAAATATTCAAGACTCGTAAGATAGGTATGGCTGAAGCTATTTCAAAAGGAACATATTTTAATAACATGACGCACTATTGGCATAAATATGTCCCGGCCACCCACAATCTGATAGGCGATCCGGAATTTGAGATGTGGCTTAACCAACCCCTTAAGCTTCAGGCATCCGTAACCACCGAAACCGAGAACAGTTTACGCCTCAGTGGTTCCGGACTTGCCGGCTCCAAGGTGTTTGTTACAAATGGCGTAGCCGGAAATTTGTATACTCCAACATCAAACACCCTTACAACCACACTTTCGGCTGCCCCTGACAACATGAAGGGAATAAAGATTGTCTCTATCTGGAAGACCGACTATCTTCCTGAAGTGGTTTTCAGTGCCAATGAAGGAACTTTGAAAAACAGAGAGATGAGCTTTGACTTGACGAGAGCCTTCCTTGGATATAAAATGAACGGACAGAAGGGCACGACACCGTTCACCATACAATCTGGAGGAATCCTAAATCTGAAAGTTTCCGGAATCACCATGATGTCAGATAATTTTCAGGTATTGAGCGGAGGAAAGCTCAATCTCAAATGCGACAACGTGGTGACCAATGGCACGATAAAACAGGGTGCCGAGGTATCAATTCAGTCAGACTCGATAGAATTCGAGGAGGGATTCAACGTCGAGCTCGGCGCAAGTTTCAGTTACAATTAAAACATAAGGATATGGAAAGACTCATTGCAACGATGATGCTCACAATCCTGATGATGGTCTCCGGCATCGCGGCATCGGCCGCGAATGTCGCCACCGTCAGAGAAGATAGAATGTGGGAGTATGTCTACGAGGAATACGGCAGACCAAGTTCCCAGGACTTTGACGGAGACCTTAACTACGTGATGTTCCGCATGCGTTTCGACGGCACGGAGGAACGCAAAGGCAAGGTATACCACCGACTGGTGTATGATGATTCTATTACGGTATGGAGCTACGACAACGCGGATGACTGCGGGTTTGAGTTCAAGTCAATAAGAACCATCCCCAACAAGATTACTTCTGTCTATCTCATGCGGGAGGAAGACTCCAAGGTATATCTGCTGTATGACGGGAGCTATGAAGCAGAAGAAGGAATAGAGCCAGGAGACGAGTTGCTCATTTATGATTTCAACTGCATGGAAGGAGACTCATATCTCACGGATTTCTGCATGCATTACTGGGAATACAGCCCCCTATGGTGTCATGGTTTCGCAGCAGGAGCCGGCATGAATATCAAGTCTTCGCAAACCGTCGAGGTTGAGGGCGAGAATGCGCTCATGCAGACAGGACGAATAACCGTCGATAGCAATAAATACCCCGATTTTGAGAAAGACATTGACTACGTGATGGTTGAAGGAATAGGCAGCGTCACTCACGGATGCCTGCCGTTCATTACCTTCGACCTGAGGACGGCCACGAGATATTTCGATTACAACCTCAACCGGGTGTATAATGACAAGGGAGAAATCATATACCGTGGCGAGGACATCGACACTACAACCCTTTCGATCGGACGCATCGCCGCTGATGTTGGAAGCCTGTCGTTTGCCAACGGCACCGTCAAGGCTGTCGGAGCCGCAGAAGTGAACCTGACCCTCTATGACATCAACGGCAGCCGCGTGGCCACCGGCAATGCGACAGAGTCTGCGGAGATAGACACGGAAGGTCTGCCTCACGGCGTCTACATCGCAATATGCAAATCGCAGAGTGGAATGAAGACCCTCCGCATCATCCTCTAACCAGACCATCGCTATTGCTGACTTGCGTCTCAACCACTTCTTTCCGAAGTCTTAATCTCAGCAAGCGCGTCTCCGGCCTCCGGGCCGGGGACGCATTCGTTTTCATAAAGGTAAACGTCCCTTATGACTCTGAGTTTTCCTATAATTTGTACCCATAATTCACAAATCTTTGAATACTTGCAAAATACAAAATTCAGCAATTTAATAATAGGTATATTTATACCTATAAGTTGATTGCCCTGAAAAAATCCATATCTGATTTTAAGCAGATTACATTTACAGGTACTTTTTATAGGAAAACTCGGATTATGACGCATGCCTACCGAGAGAGTCCCGACTTCCGGGACTCTCCGCATCATAGGCTTCTTGCAAAAATTGGTATCTGAGAGATTTTAGGGAGGCTTACGGCCAACCTGTGCGGCAACAGCTCACCCCGTTGATCTTTGGGTGTGTGCGACAGCCTTGCGAACAGTTCCCGGAAGTATTGCATCACGCTTATTCCGAGCAATCGACACGATTCCACAAGGGAGTAGGCGACGCAATGTCTCTTGGCGGCATCCTCGCTGCCGATCACCTGTGAGTTCTTCAGATTCAGTTTTATCGGCTTCATCCTCTGTTCGCAGAGATTGTTTGAGAGTTCGGCGATTCCGCTCTTCATGATGTTTTCAAGCGTGGGCCATTGGTTGAGCGTATAGGTCACTGCCTTCCTGAGGATATCGTCTGACATCAGAACCGGATCCGCCTTATAGCGCTCGGCCAGTTGCCTTATACGCAGAAGAAGAGGCCTGACCTCCCGCCGTCTCCATTCGATTCGTTCCGTCTCTGAGAGATATCTGCCGAGGGAGTCGGCGGTGAACAGAGCCTCGATCGCCTCGATCACTTCCATGGCGGCATCATGCGAGCTTGCCAGACTGTCTACAAAATAACGGCGTACATGCGTCATGCATCCGCAGTGCGTGGTTTCGGCGCACTCCTCCGAGTCGAAAAGATTGTATGCGGCATATCCGTCTGTGGTTATCGTCAGATCAAGGCTGTCCAGAGTCCTGAAGAACTTCCTGATCACCTCCCTTGAACGGCTGCCACCCTCATAGACATATTCCACGAGTTTCTTCTCCTTGTTGAAGAACGCCCAGATATATTTCTTCATATAGACCTTGGCGCCGGTGACTTCATCCCTCACGCAGACTATGGCCGTGGTCTCGTCGATCATCATGTATCTTGCATCCGAGACCTCCCGATGCAGCACCGTCTCGAGCAATTGCATAAGTTTCTCCTCGGCCATGCCGTAGTAACGGTCGATCACCGAGTTGCTCAGGTAAAGGCCCTGTTCCTTCAGGGCTTCGCGGACCCTGTATTCAGGCAGGTGCAGCCCATAACGGTATGTTATCAGCATGGCAAGAAGCTCAGCCGTGAGCGGACAGCCTTCCACCGGAGTCATTGCCTTGACCTCAGGAGGCAGAGAACTGCAGAAGGTCTCGTTATCGGCGTCTATGCAACGTACGACCTCATATACATGACATATATTCCTGGCAGGGCGATGCTCGATGAAGTAGAAAAGCGACTTGTCCGGCATTCCGTCGCGCATCATCAGACGGGCTCCCTCCGGCAGTTGGAAGTAGTCGGTGTATTTATGCACGGTCTTCTCGTCGCAGGTCGACGGACCGACTTGCGTGCGACTGCCGGGCTTGCCTTTTCCTGTCGACGGCGGTGTCGCAGGCTCTGCGGCAGTGCCGCTGTCCGTGCCGCCGGAGGGCGGTGTCCCGTCAAAATCGTCTTTTTCCTCGTCGCGGCCTTTGGTGTTCCGGCGGTTCAGCAGCCGTGACTGCTCCGATGATCTTTTGAAACGTCTGGATCTGTTCAGAAAGACAGCGTAATCGGCATTGGCGAGTTTTCCGGTCAGCTCCATTACCCTGGCTGTGAGTTCCTCTATACGGGCGTCTTTTTTCTCCAGGCTCTTCTCCAGCCGGTCGAGCTTGCGGTTGGATTCCTTAAGCTCACAAAGGAGGTCTTTCATCTGCCTCCGGTCTTCCGCACGCTCCTCCCGCAGCTCCCTGAGTTCCTTCTCCATGCAGGCGGCGCGGGCAGCCTCCCGGTCTTTCTCAGACTGGAGCCTGTCCATGTTCTCCTGATAGAACTCAATGTCCCTGCGGGTTGCTTTCATACCACTAAATTACAAAAAAATTCTGACATATGCAAGGGAATAATACAATTAATTCATTGCATTTCAGGTATATAAATGCGCTGTTTTAGTCCTCCGCGACATCCTCCCGCATGTGGATCTCGGTGCGTGTGAGCCCCTCTGTAAGACAAAGCAGGTCACTGTGGCTGATTTTGTATCTGCCGGTCCTGGAGTCGAACACAGGCCTGCGGAAGCGTCCCTGTGAAGGTCGCTTTTCATACAGGACATAGAAGCCCCGCTCGTAATGGAGCATCCTGACGATGGTGCACCGGCGGTTCATGAACACGTACACGTTGGAGGTGTTGGCCGGGTCCGACCTCATCTCCGTGCGTATCGTCTCGCACAGGCGGCGGTAGCCGCCGCGCATGTTGGTCCTGCCGTTGTAGAAGTAGAAACGGAGGTCTTCGGTCAGCTCAAGCATAGCACGGGCTTTATCCTGGTGAGAAACTCAATGAGACCATCCACATCCATACCTTCGCGGCTGAAACGGAGTCCGTTCCCGAACTCCATCTGTACCGAGACCATCGATGCCGTGTCCGGACGCGGCATCTCCTCGATCTCCATTTCCACCATACCCGCCGGTACCGGCTTTCTCTTACGCGCTTTTCCCAGCCCGTGGTTATTCCGCCATGAGATATAGGAACGGTAACATACTCCTTCCTGCTCGCATATCGCCTTGAGCGACATCTCCGGCTCGAACTGTTCAACCAGTTCCTGGAATTCCTCATAATTTGTCTGCGTCATATCAATTCAATTTTAACATGCCGCAAAATTAATACCACCGCATCTTTCAGTCAAGGCGGATAAAGGGACGTTTACTTCATAAAGGGAGTTACCGCTACGTTTGCCTATTACCGAAATTTTCGCTATCTTTGTGGACATCAAACCCGATATGA
>CANQRV010000078.1 GCA_947626355.1 uncultured Muribaculaceae bacterium | reverse complement strand
TAAAGGGCTGACTCCTGCAATAGGTGTCAGCCCTAATTTTTCAACTGCTCAAAAAACTTTAGCGGACAGTAATAATAATGAATGTCGACAGCCGCCGCCGTTCGCTGATCTCCGAGGTCAGCTACATCCACAATTTCAGCCAGAACACATCGCTCTCCGCCGGATACCAGAACACCCTTTCCCACAGCCGCAACAAATATCTTACCTCCGACTATGAGCCGGTGCTCACTGAAAACAACAACTACGTCTATGCCAACCTCGGACAGAGTGTAGGGCGCGTCTATTTCGGCCTTTCCACCGGAGCCAAGCTGTTCTGGATCAAAAACGACCTCAACAAGCGCCATTTCATCCGCAACCTCTCCGGCGCCCAGATTTCCTGGAATATCAGCGATAAATGGAATCTGTATGGTAATTTCCGCTATTCACCGTCCATCCCTTCGCTCACCGAGCTCACCGACTATCCGCAGCAGACCACGCCATACATCATCTCAAATGGAAACCCCGACCTGAAGGTGGCTGAGAATTTCATCTACAGCGTCGGAGCCACATATTCTTACCGCAAGTTCTCGGCATCCTTCTCATCGGCCTACGCCGATATCCACAACAGCGTGATCAGCAATGTCTCCTATATGGGCGACGGTCACTTCCTGTCTCAATCGGTCAATGCCCGATACACCCGCCAGTTTCAGAATGTCATGACCATGCGACTCAACGACATCCATGGTTTCGGAGCCAACTTGTTTATGTGTCTCTCCGACTACCGCACCGCCGGCGACGGCTGGCGCCACAAGCTCACTGCCTTCGAGGGCAGCGTCTCCCTCTGGTGGAACAAAGGCCCCTTCACCATCTCCTACTGGCGTAAGCTTCCCGGCAAATACCTGAGCGGCCACTATGTAGGCAAAAACGAGAACGGTGACGCTCTTGACGTAGAATGGCGTCCCGACAACCACTGGACACTCGGCGTGAGCTGGATGTATATGTTCGACCGCAAGGGCACACGTTATCCATCTTGGGATTACTCATCAGTCAATCCCCGCACCAGCGAGCGCTACATCAGGAACAACAGCAACATGATAACACTCTCCGTCACCTACACCGCCGACTTCGGCTCTCTCTTCCGCACCGCCCGCCGCACCCTCAACAATTCCGACTCCTCCTCCTCCCTTCTCCGGCTCTGACCCTCTCATCTTATTATAATTACAGAAAACCGGATATGATTATGTATTCATTTCCGGTTTTTTATTTAATTTTGCAGCCGTAAGTGTTACCGCAACCATAAGACATACGATTATGAAAATTGGGATTAAGTTTTTTGCAGCGTTTGTGGCTGTGTTTTGTGCGTTCGACGTGATGGGTCAGGCATCCGCATCTGAATCAGCATGGGTGTCGCTCGACAAACCGGCGCTCAGTGAGGTGGTGAAGTCGATTGTGACTGACGATTACTCGAAGGCCCTTCTTCTTGAGGAATGGGGCTTCATGGATTCCAATGGCGGGATGACCAATGCACACCCTTGGGCGGATAAGAACCAGGTGTGGATCCTGCTGCCCGACGGCATGATACATCTCAACACTGATGACGGCAATTGCCTCTACGATGCCGAGGTGAATGGCGACACGGTTTTTATCGGTAACCAGTCGAAGTTCAGCGAGGCCATGACCGAGCCCACCGATCCGGATTACAAGGGCTGGATCCGGCTGCTGTCGTTGCGTAAGGATGGCGCCAAGGTGGAATATCTCACGGTCGACAATCTCGGTGTCTACCGCATCTTCACGCCGATACCCTTCAGCGTCGACAGGATGTTTGAATAGACCTGCGCCATTGACACGACATAAGCCACGGGCGCTATCCGGTCGGGTAGCGCCCGTGGCTTATGCTGTGCGCTATGGATCAGGGAGCGGTGGTGAGGCGTGTGCCGGCGGGGGAGACCGAGAGGGTGGCGGAGGCACCTTCTATCAGGGGAAGGTTGCGCGTGACGTGTCCTACCGGGAAGCCGAAGACCACGGGAAGCTCCGTGAGACCCCATTCCTTGAGCCGCGTGCTGATCAGGGTCTCGGCGTCGGGCCAGTTGGCATCGGGCTTGTATTCGGTAAACTGGCCGACTATCAGTCCCTTGATATTGTCGAGTGTGCCGTTAAGCTTTAGGCGCCAGAGCATCCTGTCAATCTTGTAGAGCGGTTCCGCTATGTCTTCGATGAAGAGTATCACCTCTTCGTCGGGACTCACATCGAGGATATTGTAAGGAGTGGCGGAGAGGCCGTCGAGCACGGCCATGTTGCCGCCGCGCAATATGCCGCGTGCCTCGCCCTGCCGGTTCAGGGGATGCGGATTGAGGCGATAGTCTATGCCGGTGTCTTTGGTGAGAAGACGCATCAGCCATACTGTGGCCTCGTCATCTTCCGGCTCGAGGGCGAGATGCTTCGCCATAGGGGAGTGGAGCGACATCACGCCTGCCCGGTAGAGCATGGCGTGAAGAGCCGAGACATCGGAGAAGCCGATGAGCCATTTGGGATTGCCTTTCAGTTCCTCTGCTTTGAAATAAGGGAGCAGATGCACGCATCCATAGCCGCCTCTGGCGCAGAGGATGGCTTTGACGTCTGGGTTACGCCAGGCGGCGAGCAGGTCGGCGGCACGTTCCGCTGTCTGTGACGCGAAGGAGCCGCATTGCGAATCCACGGCATGTGGCATTACCGTGACTTTCAGTCCGAGGTCGCGGAGTCTCTGCACGGCGCCTTCCACGAATTCGCGTCGCACCACCGATGCCGGCGACACTATGGCCACTACATCGCCATCTCTGAGCTTGGGAGGACGTATCATGGTCAGTTCACCTGCACTTCGATTCCGGTATTCTCATGTATTCTCTTCCCTATGCGGTCGAGCTCGTCGCGCTCCACCTTCACGAGGTGTTCGGCGGGTGTAGAGCGGTCGAGGCTGTAGAGCATTATGCTTCGCGGACGGATTTCGCGATATGCCTTCTCAAGCCCCGCTATCTCCTCGTCGGTGGTATTGTCGATCTTCTTGCCGCAATACTCCCCGCGTAGCATCATGGTCTGGATTATGGCCTGTCCCTCAAACTGCCTGAGTCCCTCCACGAGACGCTCTACAGTGAAGTCGGTGGAGGCGGGACGGTCGATGAGGCGCATGGTGTCCTCTATCCCCGAGTCGAGCTTGAGTATGTTGTTGTCCACCTTTTTCAGCGCGGCTGCGACTGCCGGCGTGAAGATGCGCGTCGAGTTAGAGAGCACTGACACCTTGGCCGAAGGATAATACCTGTCGCGGAGGGCGATCACATCGTCGATGATCTCCGGGAAGTGGGGATGGAGAGTGGGCTCGCCGTTGCCGGAGAAGGTGATGACGTCGAGCGGCTTACCCTCGCGGCTCATCTCCTGGAGCCTGGTCTCGAGCTCGGCCTTGATGCGCTCGCGGTCGGGCAGTCCGGATGTGCCTTTGCCCTGGGCGTTGAAGCCGGCCTCGCAATAGAGGCAGTCGAATGAACACACTTTGCCGTCGCTGGGCATCAGGTTGACCCCGAGTGAGGTGCCGAGCCTGCGGCTGTGGATGGGTCCGAATATAAATGAATGAAACAATACAGTCTGGTCTTTTGCCATGTCTTTCTGATTTTACGTAGCTGTTGCAAAATTACATCAAAAAGCGAACACCTGCAATACTCTTCGCCGATTACGGCAATTCCGGATGTGGTGAGTTTGAACGCCTGATTCTCGGCTACGCTGGTCATGCCGAAGTCATTGCTCCGCCTGAGTTCCTCGCCCGCATTGCCGATAGTGTCCGCATTGCCGCCGGGAAATTACTTGTATCGCAAAATGCGACACCTTGTTTTTAATTTTGCAGCGCAGAAAGGTTGCGCATGACGTATATACCTTTGCGGCGTAAATCATAAATCAGCACAATATGAAGACAATAGAAGGTTATGACGTGAAGATATTCACGGACAACATTGAGGAATCTGCATTGAGACAGATCAGAGAGCTGCTCTCAATCGATGTGTTTTCCGATAAGAAGATAAGGATTATGCCCGACGTTCATGCCGGCGCCGGATGCGTGATCGGTTTCACCGGCGACCTCGGCGACAAGGTAATCCCAAATATCGTGGGCGTTGACATCGGCTGCGGTATGCGTATCCTCAATCTCGGTAAACTGGCAGATATTGACTACCATGCTTTCCACGAGCATATACGCAGCAATGTGCCTTCGGGGAAAATTGTACGCGAGGACAAGTTCGGCTTCAAACCTCTTGTCGGCGAGGAGATGGAAATCTACCGTGAAGCGAAGAGGCTTATTACAGATCTCCATTGCTACCGTGAACTCAAGGATTCCGGACGCCTTAATAAGTCGATAGGAACACTCGGTGGCGGCAACCACTTCATCGAGCTTGACAAGGACGATGAGGGAAATGTATATCTCGTAATCCATACGGGCTCGCGTAATCTCGGCTTACAGGTTGCCGAAATATATCAGGCTAAGGCGGTGAAACATCTTACTGCCGGGGCAGATGAGTTCGAGGAGACAATCAAGCGCACAATCGAGGAATACAAAAGCGCCGGACGTCGCTCTGAATTGCAGGATGTCATAAAGAAGATGCGTAGGGAACATAAGGCAGCGGAACCATCGTTGCCTGCCGACCTCTGTTATGTCGAGGGCGAGGCACGTGAGCATTATCTTCATGATATGCGCATCTGTCAGCGATGGGCCGTGCTCAACCGCAAACTTATATCACTGTTGCTTATGCGTTTCTTCCCGGCCGTGGAGGTGCAGGAGGAGTTTGAGTCCATACACAATTACATCAGCGATGACAACATCATCCGCAAGGGCTCTATCTCCGCGGCCGTGGGGGAGCGCTGTATCATACCTCTCAACATGCGCGACGGCTCGTTGCTCTGCACCGGCAAGGGAAATCCCGACTGGAACTGCTCTGCACCTCACGGCGCCGGACGCGTGTTGAGCCGCTCTCAGGCTTACGAGCGAATCACAATGGAAGACTTCGAGGCATCAATGCAGGGGATCTATTCGGAGTCGGTCAACGACTTCACCCGCGACGAGTCACCAATGGTCTACAAGCCCGCTTCGGAGATTATCGCCAACATCGGCGATACCGTCGCCATTGACGCCATAATCCGTCCGATTTTCAATTTCAAGGCATCCTGATGAAATTTTCAATTCCTGTATTACGAAATGATACAGGATTTTTTTAATTTTGCCGTGTAAAGTCTTTAGATATGAACCAACTGCAAAAATACACCTGGCTGATCGACACCATCCGCCGTGCCGGAAAAATTTCCCATAAGGATTTGTCCGATAAATGGGAACGGAATAAAGATATGAGCGACTGTAAGCCGCTCCATCGTGCCACGTTCAATCGCTGGCGCGATGCTATCTTTGAACAGTTCAGCATCATTATCGACTGTCAGAAAGTGGGCGGCTATCTCTATTATATAGCCAACCCCGAAGACATAGACGAGGATAAGCTGAAAAAGTGGATGCTCGATTCCTTTGCAGTTGGCAATCTTATCGGGGAGCACCTCTCTCTGAAAGGACGAATCATAGTTGATGAGATACCGTCAGGTCGCGACCATCTGACGACAATACTTGAAGCGATGAAGGAGAATCGGGTTGTCAATATCACATATCATCCGTTCAAGAAATCTCATGGATATACGTTCCCGATTGAGCCATATTGCGTCAAGCTGTTTGAGAACCGCTGGTACGTGCTCGCCCACAACAACCGAGATGAAGTCAAGATTTATGGGCTTGACCGTCTTGAGGATGTCGAGGTTACGGATGACACATACAAGCTCCCGAAAGACTTTGATGCCGACAGTTACTTTTCCACAGCCTACGGAGTAGTCATCGGCTACAATGTACCGCCGGAACGTATCGTGATACGTGCCAACGAGAATCACAAACATTACCTGAAATCCCTTCCCCTCCATTTCAGTCAGCGGCTGATTGAAGACAGTGGCGAGTATGCCGATTTTGAGTTATACCTTTCGCCAACCTACGATTTCGTCATGAAACTGCTACAGTACGGGTCAATGGTAGAGGTAATAAGCCCGGCATCACTTCGCAGGACTATGAAGGGATGGATCACAGACATGAGCGAACTCTATAAAAACGACTGATAAGTTATATATTCTCATCAATGGGCATTGAATTTATATCCGGTAAAGACCATTATGATAAGGTCATTGAGAGAGTGGCTTCGGTGAAGAAGTCACTCTGGATAGGTACGGCCGACATCAAAGACCTTCATGTCAAGGACGGCGCCAAAACAAAACCGTTTCTCGGCGTTCTTGCCGACCTACTGAAAAGCGGCGTAGAGATACGCCTGATCCATGCCAAAGAACCAGGTCCGGCGTTCCGCGAAGATTTCGACCGCTACCCAATTCTAAAGACAGGGCTGGAGCGGATGCTCTGCCCGAGGGTACACTTCAAGATGCTGATCTTCGACTTTGAGACAGCCTATATCGGCTCCGCTAATCTGACCGGAGCCGGAATAGGCATGAAAAGCAGTAACCGCCGAAACTTCGAGGCCGGCATACTCACCGATGACCTTGCACTTGTTGAAGGCGCATCAGAGCAATTCGACAGCGTATGGCGCGGCGAGCACTGCACCCGCTGCGGCCGCCGCCAATACTGCTCCGACCCCGTCAAATGATGTTAGAAAACATATATGGCAACATAAGGGCTTAAGTGAATTAGATTATAATTTGATATTCAGCAAAGTTTTATTAAATTTGCACATATTCACAATATGTGTATATAAAAATTGTATTAAATGGGAAACAACACTCATCAACTTGAAATTCGTTCCATTGATCAACTAAAAGGATGCTTCCGCATTCCTTCTTATCAGAGAGGGTATCGATGGGAAAGGCGACAGGTGGAACAGCTTCTTGAGGACTTGCTGGAACATAGCGAATCGATGGAAAGGAATAAGCCCTATTATCTTCAGCCCATAGTAGTGGCGCCAGTTGCCAAAGATGAGTTGAATCGTCTCAAGAAGGATGAGCGGTTTGATTACGATCTGATTGACGGCCAACAACGATTGACTACGATTTTCTTAATCCTGAAAGCACTTCAAGCGGCTCAAACTATCAACAAGGCGTATGCCCAGGAGTTGATGAGCAAGGATATGGACAATGCACTTGCTTATATGGGACTTTCTCATACCCTTAAGGGAGTAAATACTACAATCGGATATGAATTGATGTATCAGACTCGCAAAGACAGTCGAGATTTCATCAATAATATAACGACGGTTAATCGTGGTGATGACAGAATAAGATCGACTCCTGATCATCTGTATCTGTGGCATGCTTACAATATCATTACAAAATGGATAAATACGCATCCCGGAGACGTTAAGGCAATAGCGGAAGAAATAAACTACAATGTACGCATAATTTGGTATGAACTGTCCGAATCAGTTCCAAATTGGAAGAAATTCAAGGACCTTAATGATGGGAAAATACCCTTGACGAACTCGGAACTGATCAAGGCTCTTGTGTTAAGACGTCAGAATAAACAAGATCTGCCTGATTATGAGCAGGATGTAATAGTATCTCAATGGGATGAAATTGAGCAGGATTTGTCGGATGAAAAGTTCTGGCGTTTCTTGACTAAAAAATCAATGAAAGACTATCCGACAAAGATCGATTTGATTTTTGACCTGTTAGCTGGAAAATCACCGCAGGATAAAAAGGATGAGTACTTTACTTTCAGATATTTCATTGAGTTATTTGAGAAGAACGGTAAGAACAAAGAAAACTGGGTTTATATCCATGACCGCTATCGCCGAATCCGAGACTGGTACAATGATACATGGATGTATCATCGTATCGGATATCTTGTGGCTGTTGGCGATGACACGACATTAAGGGAAATTTATAAGGAAACATATCCGGAAAAAGGAGCTCCGCTTACACACAGGCAATTGCGTGAAGCGATAGAAGAAAGAATACGTAAGTCAATGGAATTCCCGGATGTCGATTCATTCAAGGAATTGACTTACGGTACCGACTTAAGCAATAAGCAGATAATTCGGGTGCTAACGCTATATAATGTTATGCTTGCCGATGAACTTAGTGACCGTGGAGTCAGATATCCATTCCATAAACATAATGATAACGGGAAGCAAGGAGGATGGAGCCTTGAGCATGTGCATGCCCAGAATTCAGAGGATCTCAAAGGCTTGACCGAGTGGAAAACATGGGTGGATGATCAGCTTGAGTCGCTTAAACGAATAGAACCGCAACTTCAGGCTAACGGTACCAATTATACCAAGGACAGATTCATAGCTCTCATTGATTTGATGGAAAGGTTTCTGTCTGCAAACAAACCGGATGAAAAGCAATACAAGGACATTGTTACGGAATTCGCGGAACTGACATCAATCAAAGGTAATGGCAACTCTAAATTCGGAATGCATTCCATCGCTAATCTGGTGTTATTGTCGAAATCGGACAATTCAATGCTTAATAAATCGACATTCGATGTAAAGCGTATGCGAATTGCCTTAAAAAGCAGTACAAACTTTGTGCCGCTTGGCACAGAACGGGTATTCATGAAAGCTATTGCGGGATTTTCAAAAGACGATAAAGACAATCCCATAACCGGCACAAAGTATGCATGCGATACATCCCAGATGTTCTTTTGGGGCGACCAGGATAGGGAGGCATATATCAGAGACATTGAAGAGAAACTTGGGAAATATCTGATTAAAGATATACCCGCTGAATCAAATGACAATGACACAACAAATCAGTAATTCCAATATCGGCGAAATACAGACGCTTCATAGTTTGATTACAAGGTATGGTGAGATTCCTACATATATAATAATCCCTAAAATCCAGAGAGACTATGCTCAGGGAAGAGAGGGAAGTCTACGAAAGAATTTCCTTGACGATCTGTTTGAGGTCATCGATACGACTTATTCGGTACCAAGGCTTTATGACTACATATACGGGCAACTTGAAAAACCGAATCAGGAACATTCTGATAGCTATCATTTCTACCCTGTTGATGGTCAGCAGCGTCTGACGACGATGTTTCTGCTGCACCTTTACATAGGTAAAAGAGCAGGACAAGATGTTGACTTCCTGAAGTGTTTTTCATATCAGACACGGAATTCCAGTAAACTGTTCTGCGAAATGCTGTGCGGTATTGATGCAAAGGAATTTGGTGACATCATAACATACATCGAGGACAGCCATAGGTACACATCACATTGGCGGAACGATCCGACAATCAGCAGCATGATGCGTATGCTAGGAGATATACATCAACGATTCAAAGCGAAGGATTCGTTGTGTACTACTCAGGCGTATTTTGAACAGTGTTGGAATAATCTGGTGAAAAATGTCAGATTCTGGATGCTGGATTTGTCGGACCTTGATACAACAGATGATATATACATCAAAATGAATTCAAGGGGCAAAGGTCTTACTCCATTCGAAAACTTCAAAGCAGAACTTGATAATCTGGTCTCGACAAAGGATAGAAGGTTTGAGACTGGAGAATATGTCATGAAGATTGACACAACGTGGACAAATCTTTTCTGGGGATATCGCGATGATAGTTATGACTGGAAGGAAACGGATCTTACAGATCCTGAGTCGCACGACTATACAGATAATGGCCTTGATGATAAGATGCTCAATTTCTTTAGGAATTACCTGATTCTTGAAGGCTTGAAAACAGGTGTGCTGAGTTATTCAAAGCAGGCGGATGAATTATCAGCAATAGAATTGGCCGAACGTGTTGTTACAGCTTCTCCATCCGTATTTGGGGACATCAAGACTATTCTGGATTATTTTAGTGATTGGGAGAAGAATACGGGAACTTCAGTTCAAGATTGGTTTGAACGCTTCCTGACGGGGAAACCTGAGGAAAAGCGATATGCCGGCAACATGCAATCTGACGAAGTGAAGATAAATCCCAATCCACTGTCGACTAAAGACGCGCCGATTGATTATTTGGCATTATTCATGTCTCCTCAGGTAACGATGGCGGAGAAACTATTTGCTGAGGGACTATTCTATCTGATTCTTAATAAGCAGTCCGTATTTGATGATATAACTCATCGGAGTCTGGCTTTCGAAAACTTGAGGATACTTCGAAATCTGATAGCCAACAGTGAGATACATGATGATGACAAGGACTATCATAAGGATACCATGAAACAGAATCTTGAAGCAGTGGATATCCTTATGGAGAATGGATTGTCAGTACTCAAGGCATATAAAAGAGAAAACAGGAATGAGTTTTCCGGTGAACAGATTGATCAGGAGTTGTCAAAATGTGAATGGTTGTCTAATTCTTCACCATCCGAGCAGATTGCGTTGAAGCAACTGGAGAATCATTCAGTCCTGCGCGGGAACCTAAAAGTGCTGTATGGTGTAACACCATTATCCCTTATGAAGATTGACAATTTCCGAAGATTATTCAAGGAAAAGGTAAGTTATGATGTGATTCAACAGGTTGCGTTGTCTTACGGAGACTATGCAATCAAAAGCGGTGATGCAAGAAACTATGCGGAAGGCACTTTAAACAGCTGGAGGGATCGCATCTTTGTAAACAGCAATGTCTTCTCTGTAGATATGTTTGAGAAGATGCTAAGTGGAGGAACAAAAGCTTACCAGGAGTATATAACCGATAGGGACAAGTATATTCATGATGCCAGGACTCAAGGGAAATTCGACTGGATGTATTATTTGTCAAAATACAAATCTATGCGATGGTCTCCCAAAGGCTGGTATCTTCTTGCGGGGGAACGATATCTATACTATATGTTCAACGCAAGTACATGTATCCATAGCGACACCTATATACATTACAATGTTTATAATGATGCGTTATATAGCATGTTTGGTTCCAAATTCACCTCTGAAAATGACAGAGGTGGGGAACTGGCCATATCATCTACAGGGGTGGAGGTAGATGTTCTGGAACGTATTGTTCGTATAAAACTCAGTGATGGAAGTTCATATCATATAGATATCCCCAATATTAACGGAATCGATTCCGTAGATCGAGTTGAGTTCGGTAAGACCATCATAGATCGATTGATAACATTGGGAAATGGTGGACAAAGTATAGATTATTCAGCTGTCAGGGACGATGATGAGATTATGTTGAATATACTGAGTGAGACTGATCTGATATCTCAAGATTGGCCTGGACTCATCCAAGATAAGTCTTGCGATATTGAATAATCTTCCATTGATGTATGATTTGTTTGGCACGGGCGTCTGCTATTGAGTTTCAACGACAGGAATCTTTAAGTTGTATATTTATGAAAGCCAGGACGTTTCTTCCATTTGATGAGGGGCAGAAGCGTCTCGGTAATGACTTGATCGTTCATGCGGTGTCCACCGTCGAAACAATGGTAGTGCTGATAGTGTTGCATGTATTCCTCGAAGCCATCGCAGGTTGTGTCTTGATTTCCGAAGAGGGCGATCACCTCGTCATTGGAATTTGCATTCTTGAACTGGTGGGACTCCATTTCCTCCAACTGTTCGCACAATTCAGCGGTCACAAGGAATTCAGTTGCGCCATCTTGCCGCTGGGAGAAGAAGGGAAAGGTCTTCACTTCGTTCTTCCGTAGCAGTTCTGAGACGTGAAAGGCTGGATTCACCAGGATGCGGTGATGGCCGTTTAGTTGCTGGGCATACATCGCGCCCATAGATGTCCCGACAACCAGAGTTTCCTCCTTCTGCAGCTCGTCGATAATCGACCGTATCAGCGTCAAAGCCTTTTCCGGTTCGACAGGAAGGTCAGGAGTGATGATATTGTCTTCCGGCAACAGCTCACGTAGCTTGCGGGCAGTATTCGAGTTGCCGCTCGATGACAATCCATGCAGATATATTAGGGATATTCAGTAAATATTCAACTGGTTGTTTGCCAATGTCATAGATATTTTGTAACTTTACAAAGAACCCCC
>CANQRV010000077.1 GCA_947626355.1 uncultured Muribaculaceae bacterium | reverse complement strand
TCCCCATTCAGACTTCCCCCGCTATAAAATAACAGGCTTTTCGGAAGCACAAGACATTTTTAAATGAAAGAGCCGTGGCCGCGATGCTAAAAATAATTACAAATATTTTGCAGAACGGATAACTTTATCTAATTTTGCAACCGCATTGGAGGCCACCCGCCCCCTGCGCATCAACCTATAAAAACGAAAACCAAAAAAAGAGAATTAAAAAAGATGATAATCGTACAAGTAAAAGAAGGCGAAAACATTGAGAAAGCACTCAAGAAATTCAAGCGTAAATTCGAGCGCACAGGCATCGTGAAGGAGCTTCGCAGCCGTCAGGCATTCGAGAAGCCGTCGGTGACCAACCGCAAGAAGATGATCAAGGCGGCCTACGTGCAGCAGCTGCGTCTCAACGAGCAGTAAGAAAGGGCGTGCGGACGGGAGTCCGCGCGACGCAGCAGGCAGACATTGGCGGCCGCAAGGCCGCAAGTCTTCGCTAACGACGATAATCATGACTATCATAAGTGTAGGCGGCCTTCCGGTCGGCTACACTTTGTCATGTCATGAGCCGGGAATATAGGATTTATAACTCTTATAAGTCTTATAACTCTTACAGGATTTGCTATAGGATAAATGCAGTCAGGATGAGCGAGATAGATGATTTCCTCGAGGGGCTGGAGCTCGAGCTCCGCCGCTCCCCACACACGGTGACCGCCTACGGCAATGATCTCCGTCAGTTTGCCGCGTGGCTCACGGGAGGGCATCCTGAGGAGTTCCGGGCCGGCGATGTCACCACCGCCGACATCCGCGCCTGGCTCGCCTCCATGGCCCGCGCACGGGAGAAAGCCACCACCATACGCCGCAAGACGCAGAGCGTGCGCGCCTTCTACCGTTATCTGATGCGCTCGGGAAGCGTCGACGTCAATCCCGCCGCCGACATCGTGCTCGCCAGAACGCCGAAGCCGCTCCCGAAGTTCGTGGCCGCAGCCGATATGGAGCGTCTGCTCTCCGACGAGCCGCCGGCCGACAGACCGATGGCGCTGCGCGACCATCTCATAGTGACGCTGCTATACGCCACCGGCATGCGCCGCGCCGAGCTCGCCGCCGTGCGCGACTCCGACATCGACTTTCACTCGGGAGAGATACGGGTGCACGGCAAGCGCGGCAAGGACCGCCTCATTCCCGTGGCGCAGCAGCTGCTCGACGAGATCGGCCGCTGGATGAAGGCCCGCGACGAGCTCTGGCCCGACATGGAGGAGCCTCGCGCGCTCATCGTCAACAAGGGAGAACCGGCCTCCGGATGGGTGATCTACGACGTAGTGCATCGCGCCCTCGCCGCCACGCCGGCCGCGAAGAAGAGCCCCCACACCCTGCGCCACACATGCGCCACCGCCCTGCTCAACGACGGCGCCGACCTCAACTCCGTGAAGGAGCTTCTGGGCCACTCCTCGCTCGCCACCACCCAGATCTATACCCACGTCAGCTTCGCCGACATGAAGCGCGCCTACTCCGCCGCCCATCCCAGGGCCCTCGGCGCCAGACCCGGCGACGGCGGGAAATCCCGCTGATTGCGATTTTTCCATGCAGACATAAGCAAAATTCGCTTTTTTTTGTTTATCTTTGTAAAAAGTCGGAGTCCCGAAGCCCCTCCTTTCCGTAAGGGAGGCATTCCACGGGAGCCGGCCCAACATAAATAAACCCACAAAACCAGCAGCTTATGGAACTTTCAATCAAAGCTATCCATTTTGACATCACCGAGAAGCTCACGGCTTTTGTCAATAAGAAAGTGGAGAAATTCTGCCGCCGCAACGAAATGGTGAGCGACATCGACGTGAATCTGCGTCTCATCAAGCCCGAGACCGCGATGAACAAGGAGGCCGGCATCCGTGTGATAGTGGCCGACGCTCCGGAGTTCTATGCCTCGAAGACCGCCGACACCTTTGAGGAGGCCGTCGATCTGGCACTCGCAGCCCTCGAACCGCAACTCGAAAAATTCAAATCACGCAAATGACACAGACGGGCGACTCTGCCACGCCACACCACCGCCGGGTCTCCAATCTCCCGGCCGTGGTGCTCTATGCCACTATCGCTTTCGCGGTAATAGCGTTTTTTACCGCCATGCCCATGGTGTTCTCCGGCGCCGACAGAGACGTGATCATCAGGATTCCAAAGTCGGCCACCAGCCAGATGGTGGCCGACTCCCTCACGAAATATCTTGGACAGAGCTATTCCGACCGGGTGATGCGCCTGATGCGCATCCGCCACGTTGACTATGACAAGCGCCACGGAGCCTACCTGATACCAAAGGGAATGAGCCCCTTCATGGCGCAGCGGCGCCTGCGGCGCGGAGCCCAGAATCCCGTCACCCTCACCTTCAACGGATTCCTCAGCCGTGAGGTGCTCGCCGAGAGGATAAGCCGAAAGCTCGACTTCCCGTCCGACTCGCTGCTCGCCCTGCTCAGCGACCCTGCGGTGCTTGCCCCATACGGGCTCACCCCCGAACAGGCCCTCTCCCTATTCCTCGAAGACTCCTACGAGGTCTACTGGACTTCCTCGCCGCGCGACGTCATCAGGAAAATCGGCGACAACTACCTGCGGGTATGGAATCCCGACCGCCAGCAGCTTGCCGACAACATGCGTCTCACCCCCGCCGAGGTAATGACGCTTTGCTCGATCGTCGACCAGGAGACCAATAAGGAGAAAGAGAAAGGACGCATCGGAAGGCTGTATGTCAACCGTCTGTGGGCAGGCATGAAGCTTCAGGCCGACCCTACAGTGAGATTCGCGCTCAACGACTACTCCATACGCCGCATCAACGCGGAGCATCTGAAGGTCGACTCCCCCTACAACACGTATCTCCACGAGGGACTCCCTCCCGGGCCGATACGCACCACCAGCGTGGCCACCATCGACCGCGTGCTCAACTCCGAACAGACCGATGAGTTCTATATGTGCGCCCGCGAGGACTTCTCCGGCTACCACAACTTCGCCGCCACCTATAAGGAGCATCTTGAAAACGCCATGCGCTACCAGCATGCCCTCAACAGGCGAGGCATAAAGTGAGGATCAATAAGATATGACTGAAATCAATCAATATTCAAGCGAGCCCGAGGCCTATATAGACAAGGGCATGCTCGAGAGCCACGGCATCAGGGCCGTAGTGCAGGCCAATGCCCTCTCCGAGCTCTTTCCGGCCCCCGGTTCAGGCACCGGCTCCATAGTGCTGCTCGTGCCCGACGCCCAGGCCGCCGAGGCGCGACGCCTCCTCTTCAGCCGCCAATGAGAATATCGCTACCCCCTCGCATGGCGGCGGCCGTGGCCTTTCTGGTCATGGCGTTTTGCTGCGTCAATACGCAGGCGACGCCTCTCCCCTCCTCTCCCGACTACGTCACGGCCCCCGTCCCCGCCGACTCCACCGCTCCCCTTCCCTCCGACTCCGTGAAGCCGGAGAAAAGCGACACCGCATGGTGGCGCCTCATCATCGACGGCCGATTCGCCATGAAAGACACCTCCATCCGCGCCCCGAAGTTCGTGAAGCTATGCATGAACGTCTACAACTGGGGCGACCGCGTATTCAACTCCTACGACACCGCATATGTGGTGGGCACCGGCAAGCGCTGGAAGTTCCGCTTCGTCTCCGACAACTGGGTCGACTCCTACGCCATGCGCTTTCAGGACGACGTTCCCATCCGCATGATGAGCAACATCTACTCCAACATCGGTGCCTATCTCCAGTATATGGCCATCAGCATCGGATATACCGTCGACATCGCCAACCTCGTGGGCACAGAGTCGGTCAACCACAAGAAATTCGAGTTCGGCTTCAACTGCGCCCGATTCAACGCCGAGGTCTACTATCAGGAGAACACCGGAGGCACCTTCCTCCGCAAATTCGGCGACTATAAGAACGGGCGACTCTTCAAGAAGGAGTTTCCCGGCCTCAGCCTGCGCACCTCCGGCCTCGACATCTACTACTTCTTCAACAACCGCCGCTACTCACAGGGGGCATCCTACAACTTCTCGAAATACCAGAAGCGCAGCCAGGGCTCCTGGCTCATCGGATTCTCCTACTGCAACCTCGACCTCTCGCTCGACTTCAACAAGCTTCCCCAGGCGGTGCTCCCCTATCTGAAGCACGACCCACGCGAGTATGAGTTCCATTACGACAGCTATGCCCTGCTCTTCGGCTACGGCTTCAACTGGGTGATAGGCAGCCGGCTCCTCTTCAACATCAGCGCAATGCCGTCGGTAGGGCTCACCCACTGCCGCGAAGACAACTGGGAGGGGCGCCGCGACATGCTCTCCCTCAACATTGCCGGGCGCTCCTCGCTCACCTACAATATGGGCGACATCTTCTTCAGCCTGATAGGCAAGCTCAACGGCCACTGGTATAAGAGCCGCACAGTGAGCCTTTTCAGCTCCATCGAGAACCTCCAGGCCAACATCGGCCTCCGCTTCTGATCCCCCGCCGGCGTCCTGATATTTTCCTGTTTTATTTTCGCATATTCCATAATTTTTGATTATATTTGCAGGAAATACTGATCCACAGCCTCCCATAATGCTGCCGCTGTGGAAAAGGATTCAAAACAGAACGTGGCATATGTTTCCTAACCTATTCAAATTCATATATATAGCCCACACAATAAAGGGAGGGGGGTATTTAGTAGTCCCTCATTCCGCCTGGCGTGTGATTGTGAGTCATGGCCGGGAGATGTATCCGGCCTCCGCGTTGATATGAACCAGTCATCAGTCCGGGAGGGGTCGCCGGACATCAAACACCACAATCACCGATGAAACTACCTTACGTCAGAACAGCAGTCGCGGGCGTCTGCGCGTTCCTCGCGCTGCAGGCCACGACCACACCCGCCCATGCCTACACGCTCGAAGTCATGGGGCGCCATGAATGGAATGGCCACTTCTACGGCTATAACGAGAACCAGCCAGACTCCACGAAAATCTTCGTCTCATTTCACGACACACCCATTACAGGAGATGACGGCAACGAGACCACGACACGCATATTTTACATTGCCGGCATCGATGCCGATATCTGCTCCGATATAACGCTCCCTGAGTCAGTGCATTTCCCGCAAAACGATGACTACAGCGACCTTTCCGGTATAACCGTCGCGATGACGGGTTGCGGTTATCAGGAATCGGGATTCTCCTGGACAGATGACAATGACAGCCACCTTACGATTACTGTTCCCGACTGTTATACCCATATGACGAGTGATTTTTTGATGAGCGGTCGAATCCGGGAGATAACACTCGAAGCCTCCACTCCGGCCACAATAGGGGGAGACGACTGGGGCAGATCTCTGAAAATCATAGTCAACGACAATGCGGTTGCGGCATATCGCGCCATATATATGGGGATGCAAAGACCTTTACTGGCTTGAGACTGTCTCGCTTCCATCTGAAGTGAAGGGAATCTACGATAACGCCTTCAAGGAATGCCACAATCTCAGCAACATCAATCTCGACAACATTACCACAATAGGAGAATTTGCTTTCAGAGGCTGTGAAAGCCTCACAGAGGTGAGTCTTCCTAATATCGAGTCAATTGGTTCAAACAGCTTCTCTGATTGTTCCAACCTCCATACCGCCACAGTCGGCGACGGCCTTAAAACGATCAAAGGACAGGCTTTCATGCGTTCTGGTCTCGTAGCGTTCGACATTCCTCATGGTTGCGAGGTAAGCAGTGAGGTTTTTTTTGACTCATCTGTCAGGGAGCTCACGGTGCGCGATAACTCCGGTATCAGCGATAATTCTTTTGTCCACATGAACTCTCTGGAGTCATTCAAGTGTTTCGACCCATATCCCTATCAGGGCAACCTCGACATGAATCGGGAAAACAACAACCAGATTACCATCTATGTGCCGGCATTCGCCCTCGATTTCTATAACAACGATAATTATAAGGGTTTTATCTCCCACAAGGCTCTTGATGAGGCAGTGGATTATATCGAGGCTGTAAGACCGATGGAGGTAGCCTCTGTCAATGGCATCGCCAATCCAGTCAGTGTCAAGCTCCGTGATTCCGCTACATACAGTGACTATTACAACAGCGACAGTCGGTACGGCAGCTTCACCAACAAGTCCACGGAGCCCATACACATCTCCAAGCTTACGCAGAACGCCAGCTACAGGCCGGCTTATAACTACGGCATCGAAATCCAGATCGACCCAACCTCCACTTTCATCTCCAACGGTGAGGTGACTGCCGACAATATGGAGGTCAACCTCCGGCTGCTCAACGGGTCGCAGCAGCATCAGGCATGGAACTACATCTCCTTCCCCTTCGATGTGAACATGAAGGACATAAAGACCCCTGAAGACGCCCTCTGGACCGTGATGCGCTACGACGGCGCCATCCGCGCCACCCGCAACGAGTCGGAGGAGCAGAGCCAGTCGGCATGGGTGAAGCTGCTTCCGGAAACCAATTCCACCGACGCGGTGCTTAAAGCCGGCCAGGGCTACATACTCCATTATGTGCTGACATCCGACAACCATGCCAATCCCGCCGATGGCCCCTTTACCTTCAGCTGGAAGAGCTCGATGGGCTCCAACACCGCCTTCTCCAACCAGGATGTCAAGGTTTCCCTCGCGCAGAATGACGCTATAAAGGGCTTTGAGCACAACTCCTCGTGGAACCTTGTCGGAAATCCCTACGACGCCTTCTTCCTATCCCGCCACAATGTCAAGACCGACAGCGGCGACGACTACATGACGCCCATCACCGTGTGGCGCTATCTCAACGGCAACTATACCTACGAGGCCTTCTCTCTGGTAGACGACAATTTCGCCCTGCGTCCCTTCGAGGCTTTCTTCGTGCAGAAGCTCAACGACAGCGACATGACGTTCATGAAGGAAGGTCGCCACGACGCCACCAGGATACAGGAGCTCGTCAACGCCCCCAGCCAGACGGAGATGCCGGCCCTCAGCGCAGGCGGCTTCCCCCGCAGCATCTTCAATCTCCACATCACCGGCGCCTCAGGCGCCGACCGCACACGCTTGGTGGTCAACGACGAAGCCTCGGCCGACTATGAGATAGCCTGCGACGCCTCGAAGTTCTTCTCCATGAGCGACGCGCCCCAGATCTTCACCACCCAGGGCTCCGTGAGCTACGCCATCAACGAGCGACCGTTCGGCAACGGCGAATATCCCGTCGGCGTGCGTATCTCCAATCCCGGCTCGTATACCGTCAGCGCCGACTCCCGCAATTCAGCCGGCTACACTGTCGAGCTTGTCGACAACAGGAGCGGGGAGGTGACCGACCTCAATGAGCAGGACTATACCTTCACATCCGAGGCCGGATCGGACAATGCCCGCTTCACGCTGCGCCTGACCCGGGGCTCCGGCGTCGAGACCGTGGATGCTCAGAAAACGGGCGTCTCCGTGGAAGGCCCGCGGATTTCAGTCACCGCCCCCGGAGCCATCGCCATCTTCGCCATCGACGGCAAGACAGTGGCCGAAGGCATCGGTTCTCTCAGCGCTAACCTCCCCGCAGGGGTCTATGTGGTGAAGGCCGGCAATATGGTGAAGAAAGCCGTCATCGGCAAGTAAGCCGCTGTTTTATATCGTTTTAGCTACCAGTCAATCTCTTAATAACCGTTTTGAGAATGAAAAGAAACCTATGCCTTCTCGCCGGGCTGATGTTGGCGGCTGTCTTCGCGACGGTGGCCGGCACCTACAACAGCGGCGACGGCAACGACATAACCCCGCCTCCCGAGCCGGGGGTGAAATACCGTGTGCAGCTGGCCACAGCGCCAAACTACCTGCGCAACACCTCCTACAATGATTATTATGAACCGGGCGACGAGAACGGCGACTTCAGCAATGAGTATGAGCTCTATGGCGACGGCGCGCTCTTCGATGCCGGCGACAAGGTCAATATCCGCGCCCGAAGATACCCCAACTATACCTTCAGGGAATGGCGCGACGGGAAAGAAGTCATATCCTCCAGTCCCTGCTTTCAGTATACGGTACCCGCCAAAAGCTCCGTACTGACCGCCTGGTATGACTACGACCCGGAAGCTCCCGAGGAGCCTTCAGACACCATCCACCGCGTGAGGATCTTCATCACCCCCTCCGGCGGAGGCACGGTCGATGAGCAGTACTTCATCATGAGGCGCGGCGAGGAGCGTCAGGTGTATGCCAATCCGAATCCCAACTTCCGCTTCTCCGGATGGGAGATGGACGGCACTCCCGTAACACCCCGGCCCGACGGCACTCCCGTCAATCCCCTCACCATCAGGATGGGCGACGACAACATCGACTGCGTGGCCCGATTCGTCTACGACCCGACGACGCCCGACGAGCCCGGCACCAATAAATTCAACATATCCACCGGCGAGCTGATCATGGACTGGTTCAGGCCCGGCCAGCTCCGGCAGACCATCCAATCCGTGATGGAGCAATACCTGCATCCGGGCGAGTCCTATTCCCTGTCACATGTGAAGGATGCCATAGTGGTGGGCGCCCTTGCAGGCGACGATGAATGGTTTGCCGGCGACATGGTGGAATGCAGGCGAATCGACATACGTCGCGTCAGCGGCTTCCCGTCCGTGAGGGAGGGGATGTTCCCGGCCTCCGTCGAGACGCTGATGCTCCCCGCCTGCACGGAATCGGTGGAGGAATGGGGCCTTGCCGCCCAGGCCGCCAATATGAAGACCATCTACTGCGATGCTGCCGTGCCCCCGGCATACGCCAATCCGGATGCCAGGGGCCCTGAGGATGATTTTTTCAAAGGACTCGAAGAGGTAAGCAAGAACATCCGCTGCGTGGTCTCGCCGGAGTCGGAGCCCCTATACCGCAACGCTCCGGGATGGCGCCATTTCTTCTACGCGCCACACCCCGGCGACAGCGACCCCGACAACCCCGACAATCCTGATAATCCGGATGACCCCGTAAATAAGACTGACACCATCTACGGCACCGTCACCTTCCTCCTTCCCGTCGACCGCCTCGCGGAGCTGAAGGGCTCGAGGATCGTGCTCCGCCAGCTCCAGAACAACTACTCCCGTGAGTTTCTCGTTGAGGAAAACAAACAGAGATACACGTTCTCCAATGTGCTGAAATCCACCGGTCTGGTGAAGACCACCTATTCGGGGCAGCTGCGCAGTCAGAGCAACGACATACTGTCGCAAGACCTCATACTCCTCGACAAGGATGAGAACGACATGGGTCCTGTCTCATATGTCGAGGTGACCGACGCCCGCATGCATCCCATCTACCGCTTCGACAACATCATGTCGAGCCACGACCTCTCGGTCACGGTGCTCACACCCGACGGAAAAGACGTGACATCGAGGACATCCATCTCGTGGTATGACGGCTCCCGCTATCTCGGCTACGGAGCAACGCGCCGCAATGTGCTCGAAGGGAAGACCCTCGGGGTGAGAATCTCGCTCTACAGCGACCTGGCATGCTCGTACAAGAAGCCCGACAACGCCTCCGTCACCTCGACGGCCCCCGCCGGTTCCCCAGATGCCAATCATCTGACAGTGACGCTCAGGCCACACGACACCATCAGGATCTCCGGCACAGTAACCTATACCGACGACGATGACGCCGACACCCCCGGCGGCGATAATCCCGGTAATCCGGATAAAAATAAGCCTCTTGACGATGCCAACGTCACATCAAGCCAAAAGATTAAAGACAGCTCGACACCTGTCGTCAAGCAGACCAAGACCGACTCCTCAGGAAATTTTGAGCTCGAACTGATAAAGGCTCCGGGCAAGGTCCAGATCACTATCGAGAAGGACGGCTATTTCCCCACAACTATCGAGATACCGGATCCTGATAAAAATCCCGGCAGCAATTCTATTGACAAACCGATTATAATCAGGAAGATACCAAAGACAGCCATCCTGCTCGACCTCAAGTGGCAGAAAGCGGTGAAGGAGGGCGAGACCGCCACTCCGGAGACATTCCCCACCTCTCAGGTCGGTTATCTGCGTTTTGCCGTCAAGGACAACTCCGGCAAGTCGCTCAACATACGGAACCGCTACCCGTATCTGCAGATCACCGACGAGCTTTCCACCGGCGAGCAGGACATTACACTCACCGTCTCCAGCTCGCTCTCGAAGTTCGATCCGACGACAGGGTCAGTTAAAGCGGTGCCCAACGACACCACCGAGGTTGAGATGACTCTCGTGGAGTACGGGGGCATAGCCGTGACGATGACCCGTGCCGACGGCGTCGACGCCTCGAAGGGCTATGTGGCCATCCTCTACGGCAGCGACGGCTATATGCTGAGGCGCTATCTGTTCTACAACGACGCCACACAGTTCTCCGACCTACCCGCCGGCAACTATACAGTCGTGGCCATGTCGGAGAGCCGTTACTACAACGGCATCAGCCATATTGACAAGTATGAGGCCGCCGGCCTCATGGAGAGACTACATTACATGAAGCGGGAAGTGACCGTGGAAGACGGCAGGATTGTAAGCTGCAGCTTCGACAAGGTTCCGGCGCTCGACGAGGAGTCACTCTACCGCATCAAGGTGCTACAGCTCGACCTCAACCGCACGCACGCCCTTGTCGGCGAGCCCGTGACGCTCCGCGCCCGCGCCATCAAGGAGACATCGGAAAATGTGGAGATCAGCGACCTCCGCCTGCGCTTCGAGCTTCCGGAGCATGTGAAATATGTGCCCGGCTCCCTGATGCTCGACGATAATGTGCTTGATAACGTCTGGAGATACACTTACTCCCGCTCGTACACTCTCGACTACGAAGGCGCCGCCACCGGCAGCCTCGTGCGCTTCTGCATGACGCCCGACCACGGCGGCGACATGCTCATCTCCGTCTACGCCGACTACTATGTGGGCGGAAACCGAGTGGAGCAGCCGCTCGGCTCTCTGCTGTTCCGTGGCGAGGACTATTCGCTGATGTCGCCGTCGCGCACCTGCCGCGACTACATCTATGCACGCGGAAGCGCACCGTCGATGAAGAACATGACCCTATACGCCAACGGCTGCTCCAACGGCTCGGCGTTCACCCTCCCCAACGGCTCATGGACGTCGAAGGTGGAGCTCCAGAAACGCGGCGGCACTCCCGTCCCCACGCAGCGCATCTGGGGCGAGATCAACTCGCTCAATCCACGCTACTCCACATCCGTCAATATGGTGGAATATGATAAGGACTACCCCGAGCTCACCTACGTCAGGATGATCCACAACGGGCAGACCGTCGACTTCGACCACACGAGGGTGAAGACCTCCGCGAAGTCGTATTCCTATAATCCGAATGCCGACATCTTCTCGCTGAGCGCCACCTTCGAGGAGAACAAGGACAATGTGAAGAGCCTCGATTTCCATATCCTCAACAACGACGGCACGGAGAGGATTATCGACGGCGTCTACGCCCCCTCGCGCGACAGCTGGATCGCCGCCGTCGACTATCCCGACTCCTACCGTCTCCCCGTCAACGTGACCATCGAGATCGTCTACAGCAGGGGGAAGGGAGCCGCCGCGACCCGCGAATACAGCATGGGCTTCGTGGCGCCCGACGTGGTGCCCATCATCGACCCCTCTGGCTTCGTCTACGAGGGCGTGGAGACCAACCGCGTCGAGGGTGTGGAGGCCACCATCTACTACCGCGAGGGGGAGACTAACCCCGCCACCGGAGAGATCGAATGGCACGCCGTGAAATGGGACGCGGAGGAATACGCCCAGGAGAATCCCCTCTTCACCCGCGAGGACGGCAGCTACGCCTGGGATGTGCCCCAGGGACAGTGGCAGGTGCGCTTCGAGAAGGAGGGTTACGAGACAGCCCTCACCGAATGGCTTCCCGTGCCCCCGCCGCAGCTCGAGATCAATGTCGGGCTGAAGCGCACAGGCGCCCCCACGCTCGCCAAAGTGCTCGCCTACACGGAGGCCGACGGCGTGGATATGGAGTTTGACACCTACATGAACGCCGCTACCCTCAACAGCGACAACATCTACGTCACCTGTGAGACGCCCGGCACAGACGGCACTACACAGCCCACGATACTTAGGGATATTCAGTTAAAGGCCCGCTTTCACAATCCGAAAATGGATTGTGATTGCCGTGTGGAGGCGCGGA
>CANQRV010000076.1 GCA_947626355.1 uncultured Muribaculaceae bacterium | reverse complement strand
GTTGACGAAAAAAACACTAAACATTATATTTGTATTCATAATAAGTGCTTTATGTTATAATTTAGTTAGAAAGGAGGGATATATATGGACTGGCAAACCGTTATTCAGCTTGTGCAGAACCTTGGCTTCCCGGTGGTGTGTTGCGCCGCTTTGTTCATCCGCATGGGCCACCAGGACGATTTACACCGGGAAGAGGTCGAGGCTCTGAAAAAGAGCCTTGATGAGAACACAAATGTCCTGACTAGACTATATGAGAAACTGGGGGGGCAGTAAATGGGAGACTACTTTTTCCGGGCGCACGGAAGATACATCCGTTCTAGCGTAAAGGACAAGGAACAACGCATACAAGACTATGTTGGCTATATGCTCTCTAGAACACAACAGATATTTACATACAGCGGCTTACCTGATACAATCCCTCAAAAGATGGTCGAACTCTATTTACAAACTAGCGGTTTTGTGGCATTCGCAGAAATAAAGGGCGACTTATATGCGGTATGTGGTGGGCTGGGCGGTGAACCTGACGCATATTACAGGCCCACAATTTTGACGGTTGCAAATCCATACTTGGATTATAGCGCAAGTCTGAAAATCGGAACGGAGTGCGAGGTTGTCTTAAATGATAGTCTCTTGATGGGCCTCTTGCCCATGTATTACCGATACGCTGAACAGATGGTAGAGAACGACTTGACAATCTATATGGCGGATATTAATACCCGTCTTGTCTCTCTGTTATCGGCGGCTGACGATAATGTCCGTAAATCGGCTATGGAGTATCTGGACAAATTGTATCGTGGTGAACTGGGTATTGTGGCGGACAGTGCATTTTTGGAGGGCATCAAAACCCAACCATATGCGAGTGGCGGAATGTCGAACCAGATTACACAGTTGATAGAGTTACAACAGTACCTTAAAGCCTCTTGGTATAATGACATTGGCCTACAATCCAACTACAACATGAAACGAGAAAGTATTAATAGCAATGAGGCGCAATTGAACGAACAGTCTCTTTTACCTCTTATAGACGATATGCTTGCCTGTCGTCGTGACGGCCTAGAGCGGGTGAATAAGATGTTCGGACTGAATATCACGGTGGAACTTGCGTCTAGTTGGGCAGTCCAGCATAATGAAATGTCCATGTCACATGATGACGACCTTTCCGGGAGCACGGAAACCCCGGAGGAAGAAACTGATACAGAGGAACCGCAAGAGGGGGAAGAGGCCGATGAAACGCAGAAAGATAATTGACCTTTTTCCGGCGTGGCTTGACGGTGGCGGCATTTTTGCGGCCATAGAAAAAGTGGGGTATACATACCCCTGGGCTGGCAAGATAGGGGCGAACATACTAGACCTGGAATACTTTGGCAATCATAGCGGAGACAAGTCTACATCCGTCATACTTGATAGGCTGGCGGCAAGCGGAACACTGGCGCAGTCTGATATTAACAAACTGGCTCAAATTATCATTGGTATGTATGGCGAGAGGTGGAGTAAACTATACGACACCACAAAATTAGAGTATGACCCCATTGAGAATTACAGCATGACGGAACACGGTGTTGACACCGTGGACGGAAATGCAACGTCCGACGACACACACGTTATATCCCGTATCGCTAATACAACGGGGAGCGAGACGGAAACCCGGAGCGGGACAGACACGGAAACGCCGGGGGTCAAGGAGACGGAGAGTGAAACCCGGAGTGGAACGGACACGGAGACACCCGGAGTACGGGAGAGTGAAACGGAAACCCGGAACGGGACGGACACGGAAACGCCGGGGGTCAAGGAGACGGAGAGTGAAACCCGGAGTGGAACGGACACGGAGACACCCGGAGTGCGGGAGAGTGAAACGGAAACCCGGAGCGGGACGGACACGGAAACGCCGGGGGTAACGGAGACGGAAACGGGGACGGGAAAGTCTACACAGTCTAACAACGTCTATGCCTTTAACAGCCCGGAGGCCGTCCCCAAAGATACACAGGCAGACGACACCACGACAAGCCGGACTACGGCCCGAGACGGCACAAATAAGTTGGAAAAGAGTGAAACGGTAGAGCGGACAACTACAAAAGACGGTAGCAACACAATCGACAAAAGCGAGAGTGTAAAGCGGGAGACTACACGGGACGGCAGTAACACGGTGGAAAAGTCTGAAACCGTGGCCCGGACAACTGAAAAAGAGGGTAGTAACACGGTAGAAAAAACTGAAACCGTGGCCCGAACAACTGAAAAAGAGGGCAGTAACACGGTGGAGAAGAATGAAACCGTGACCCGCACACCACAGCTAAAAGAGACGGATGACACCACAGACGACACGGCGAGAACTGAAACCCGACACGACACAACAGAGCACACATTGACCCGTAGTGGTAACATAGGTGTGACGACTAGTCAACAGATGATAGCGGCGGAGCGTGATGTATGGATGTGGATTGTGTTTGATGTGGTCTTTGCCGACGTGGACAAAATCTTGACTTGTCCACTATACTAATAAGGAGGGGTAAAAATGAGTATCAAGGGCGGATATAAAATCGTCTCTCTCAATGGGGTTGGCCTCATGAATAGTGAGGGGGTAACTATCAGCGGCACATATGCCAAGCTGGAAAATAATTACAGAAAGGCTATTTTGCTGGCCGATGTAGTTATTAATGATATCGAGTACCCGGATATGTGGCCCACCGTGACCATCGACGGCGGTAGCTATGTCCTTGACCTGGGCGCAGACCTGGGAAAAATCACGGTCACAGCGGAGGACTTGGTCACTTTTTCCGCCGCCGCTGAATAACACAAACATAGGAGGAAAGAAAAAATGAAAGTATCTCAAATCTACGAAATTACAAACGATATCGCAAAAGAGCTGCTGGGCGAGGAAACCGTCGTGAAAGAGGACTTGTCCAACATTGTAGAGTTGGGTGAGGCGTTTGAAAACCTTAAAGACGGTTACGACAACTACGTCCGGGCGCTCTCTGACAAGGTTGGCAAGATGATTTTTGTTGACCGGGTTTACAGGGGCCGTGCCCCCTCTGTCTTTATGGACGGCTGGGAATTTGGCTCTATCCTAGAGAAGGTTAGCGCCAAAATGCCGACCGCCACCGAGAACGAGAGTTGGGAGTTGGTGGACGGCACTAGCTATGACCCCAACATCTTTTACAAGCCCACGGTGGAGGCTAAATTCTGGAACCATCGTGTCACGTTTGAGGTGCCCATCTCCATCACTCAAAAGCAGGTGCAAAGCGCCTTTACCAGCGTGGTACAGCTTAATGCCTTTATATCGATGATTTACACGGCAGTGGAGAACGCCATGACCATCCGGCTGGATGCTCTCATTATGCGGACTATCAACAACATGACGGCGGAAACCATCTACGACGCATACAAGGGTGCGGCCCTGACCGGGGCCGGAAATGCCCGTGCCGTCAATCTCCTGTATCTCTACAACAACCGACCGGGGGCCGGGGCCGCTATCACGGCGGAACAGGCTATGACCGACCCCTCTTTCATCCGCTTTGCCGCCCTGACCATGCGAAACTATGCGGACTATATGTCCGTTATGTCTACCGTGTTCAATGTGGGCGGCGAGGAGCGCCACACGCCGCCCGACCGTCTCCACTGGGTTGTCCTGTCCGCATTTTATTCGGCAGCTGACGTGTATCTCCAGTCCGACACCTTCCACGACGACTACACCCGCCTTCCCGGCGGGGAGACTGTTCCCTTCTGGCAGGGGAGCGGCCCGGACTTCGGCTTTTCGTCCGTGTCGTCCATCAACGTCAAGACGGCGAGCAACAACAATGTGGAGGCTAGCGGTATTTTGGCCGTTATGTTTGACACCTTCGCCCTGGGCGTGACCAACATGGATAGGCGTGTTACCACCAACTACAATGGGAAGGCGGAATTTTGGAACCAGTGGCACAAGATGGACGCCGGGTATTTCAACGACCTGAACGAAAACTTTGTCGTATTTTTCGTGGCCTGATTTCCGGGCGCACGGAAAATCCCCGCCCCCCCCTCTGGAATGGGGGGGCGGGGCAACTTATAGGAGGTGAAAAAAGTGGGAGGACTAACCGCATACACATATACTATGGATGATAATACACAGTTATCGACTACCGCATACATAAGCGATGTTGTTCACGCCACTTTTGATGAACATTTTGATACCATAAAGGGGGCTATCAACTATTTACAGGCCCTTTTTGATGATAATTTATGGTATGCGAGTATCTCATATTTCAGCAATGATGTGCCGGACTATGGTATTAGCGATATGAAACGCATATTTCCAAATACGACTAAAATTAATTATGCTAATAATACAATCGTTTGGAGTGATGATAAATCCGTCTCTTTGGGATTTCTCATAAATGTTACAAGCTCGGATACTATTTATACGAATGCGCCGGTATACAGGGAAAATACAACCCCCACAATTATTGATACAACCCCATCTTCAATTTTTTGGTTTTCGAGTCAATATTCAAACAACTTTAATGGGCATGACTATTTTGATACGCGTCTTATATTATTTCCGTCCACTATTGTTGACAATAATAAATTAGATTTATCTAGTTTTTCGTTAAAAGCTGGCTATTATCGTAGTCCCCGATATTATATCTTAACTGTTCGTCTTGAATATAATACGGTAACTCATTTGTTCGAACGTGTGCGAGTTGTTGCGTCACAGGCCCCCACTTTGTATATTACTCCCACACAATATAATTATTGGAACGGCCGAGAAGTCCCCGACCCCTTTCTCCCCCCCGACCCCTACGCCCCCGGCGGCACATCCACGGGCGGCGGCGGTGGCGGCTCGTTTGACGGTAGTAGTACCCCGGTGGCACATCCGTCTTTACCAAACTTGGAGGTAGTAGACACTGGATTTTTGACGTTGTACTCCCCATCCGTTACACAGGTCAAGGCGATGGCGGATTATCTCTGGAGTGACGGTTTTTCGCTTGACGACTTCAAAAAAATTTTTGCCGACCCCATGGAGGCTATCCTCTCTCTCCACGCTGTCCCGGTATCTCCCGCCACAGGCGGACTAAAGGAGGTCAAGCTGGGCAACGTGGCAACGGGCGTATATATGCCCTCTGTCTCTAGTCAATGGGTGCAAGTTAGTTGTGGTGCGCTGACCTTGCCGGAGTATTGGGGTGCGTATCTGGACTACAACCCATATACGACACTCCAGCTCTATCTCCCATATATCGGTACAATATCGGTATCTGCTGACGATGTGATAGGCAAGCCCCTGTCATTACAGTACAATTTTGATGTTTTGAGTGGTGCGTGCGCCGCCACTCTCATGTCTAACGGCACAGTCCTTTATAACCTACAAGGCTCTGGGGTTATGCAAATCCCCTTTACCAGCCTGACATATGGCAATTTGTTGTCGGCTCTAACACAGTTAGCGGGTACGGCTCTGGCGGTTGGGACTACTATCGGTATTGGGGCGGCCACTGGCGGTGTGGGTCTGGCCCCCGCTATCGGTGCCTTTGGCGCTGGGGTGGGCGGCGTAGCAAGCGCCGAGGTCAACGCCCAAAAACAGAGCATAGCGCACGGTGGCGCAATTAGCGGCACGTCTGGCTTTATGGGTATACAAGTCCCGTATTTTATCCTGTCCCGGCCCTTTCTCTGTTTGCCGGAGAAGCAAAATGAGTTCATCGGCTACCCATCATATATCACAGTTAGTTTGTCGGATATCAGCGGTTATACAGAGGTGGATAGTATACATCTAGAGGGAGTTCCGGCGACTGATAGCGAGTTGGCCGAGATTACCCGACTTTTACAACAGGGGGTGATTTTTTGATTAGCATAACTTTACAAACAAATTTGAGTGAAAAGAACAAAATAACGAAAGAAGTAACCGATATTTTGAACATTTCCGGCACATTCAAAGAGGAAACTAGCATAAGTGACCCGGTGATTATGATTAGCGGTCTGACGTTAGAGCAGATTAACGCTGTCAACTACATGACCGTAGCCGAGTTTGGGCGGCGGTATTTTGTCACGGATATAAAAGTAGTTCGTAACGATTTAGTGGAAATTTCCGCTCACGTTGATGTTTTATCCAGTTTTTCGGAACAAATCAAGGCAAATAGCGCAATTATAAGGCGGCAGTCCAACTCTCCAAACTGGAATTTGTATCTCAATGACGGTAGTTTACATACCTATCAAAACCCCAAAATCATAACACAGCCGTTCCCGGCGGGATTTACAAACATTAGTTTGATTTTCGCCGTTGCGGGTGGATAACTAAAGGCCCCGGTCATTGACCGGGGCCTTGTGTTAATATTGGATTGTATTTGTCAACCCCCTTTTCAAAATTTTTTCCGGGCGCACGGAAAAATCAGAACAGGCCCCCCCGATGTAGCAGGGTCACAACCTCTTGCCGGGTGATGCAGTCTCTAGGGCGTGTGCCGTCTGTGATACCTTTAGCCGTTGCCAACTTCCACGCCTCTTTGGCCCAGTCGTCCGGCACATCCTCTATTTGCTCGGTGATTGGTACCGTATAGTCAATCCACGGCAAGCGACCATGTTCGACCCATACCCGGACTGGGTGGGCGGCGACCGCATCGTCTATATTGCCTAGACTTGTTATCTGTACACCGTTTTCCCATTTTGGTGTGCTCTCCACCACTAGACCGCCGCCGATGTATACCCCACAATGTCCGGGCATATGTACCATTTCACCGGGCAAAATTTTCGTAAAATCCTGAGAGGGAAAATCACATAGTCTATACAATCCATCCGCCGTTACGTCCGGGACACTTTGCGAACAATAGACGGCCCCGCCGTATGTATCGCCTGTATTGCCACACCATCCCCACAAGATACCCTTGATTAGATTTACGCAGTCAAATCCAAACGTATCTTCACTGACCGACATAATTTTCCGAGTCCGCTCTATTTGCATATTATAGCTGTGGTTTTTCGTGTACCGCTGTTTGTTGGCCGCCGTCATAGGTGCGCCAAAGCACCCCATAACGTAGAGGGTTTTTGAGTTGACCGCCAACAGGAGACGGTCAATAAAATCTTGACTTTTCATTAGACTTTCGCCCCTTTGCACCATAATAGGTAGTTTCTTACAATTTCCCCTACTTCATTATCTTGATAAAATACCTTGTCCGCCTTAAATAGTCCGGCTATTTTTTGCTCTATCGGCAATATGGGAGTTGTGATTTTCCGCCGCCAGTTGGGGCGGGGGTCAAAATCCGGCGTGTATATCAAGTCTCTGTCCGGGTATTTTAGCTCTGTCGTTTTCCGATGAATAAATATAAAATTACTGTTATTTATATGCACAACTTCGCATTGTAGTGTATCGCCGTTAAAAACTATAAAAAATGTAAATACGATATGTTTTGGCTGAAATTTGCACGGTTTATGTGGATATATGGCAATTTCCCAAACGTCGCCTTTACCTGTTATCATTGATAATTTTGGGTTATCAAACGCAAAATATACATTACTGGGCTTATCTTTATTCAGATTATCGGTAAATTCAACGGCAACTTTTAATTTGCTATTCCCGTAGACATACACGTCTATGTTACCCGGCTTCATGTCTTTAATCCGAGTCAATCCCATTTCCGCAAAATACGGACAATATCTATTCACGGTGTTCCCGAGCATAAATATCTTGACATTGTCCCTCAATCTAATAATTGTGGACAAAAGGTTAGTAAAAAGTATAAATTCATCGGGTAAATAGGCTGTTCTTGTTAAAAATTCGTCGAACATTATCGTAGTTATTGACGGGTAACTTGTTGATTTATCATGCTCGCCGCCGGATATGGCAAATCCGTATGCAAATGGCTGTATGTCCTTGATTATGTTACCCTTTTCATCCGTCCGAGACAATATCCACCGCCCGCCAAAATAATACACATCAGTCCATTTTCCCCCGGTCAATTTTGATATTACCCCATTTTTCACAAGTGCGTCAAAAAGCGTAGCCCCCCGTTTGCCCGTAAAATCCTCTCTCCATCGTCTGATAATGGCAAGCTGTTCGCCCTTATCTATGTAACGTCGTAGAGCATACTCTAATACGCTGTATGTTTTACCGTTTGACCGCTCACCGATTATCATATTATAGTGGGCCTCTCTAGATAGTATGTTTGTGAGAGAGTAGTATTTAATCTTCATCCCATATCACCCCGCACCCCGCACCTCTTCCTAAGTCACAGTCCATACAGCCGCTATTATATTTACAGGCACGGCACTTTTCTGCAAGTTCGTCAAACGACAAATTTGCCAAATATATACATTTAGTACAGACCTCATAGTTGAAAAAATCGAAACATTTCATAATATCTCCTTTCCGGGCGCACGGAATTAATAGTACACTTCCGTCAACCCCGCCAAAAAGTCCGCATACTCTTTTGAGAGTGATAAACTGTACCCGGCTTCTTCCAAATGGACGCTACTATATTCATCATATTTTCCAGATACTCCCAAATAATCCTCAACATATCCTTGTATGCGATAATCTATATATGTGTGTGTATTTTTCCCGGCATATCCGGGGGGGATATCTAAGCCGGGGGAAAACGCCTCAAATATTGCGTCAATATCTCCATCATATTTTTCTAGCAGATACGGGACGGCGGTTTTTTTATTTACGCCTGAAATAGTTAGAGATAAAGTGTTATTTGCAAAAACCATGTATCTTTTTGCCCCCAAAGTTTTGAATTTTCCGTATTCTAACTCAAAATCCCATATCCCTAATTGCTTAACTTTGCCCGCTTTGGTCTTTGGCCTTGTCATATCTGGATTTATGCCGTGGTGTTCACAAGCTCTGTCCAGCTTTGCCACTACCCATTTATTGTACGCCTCAATGTAGGCCATATGGCGGCGATAATTAATCGCCTTAATGCTATCTGTATCACTGTACACATAATCCGGCCCAAACTCCCGTATGCCTGTAAAGAGGTTGCGTCTTGCATAAGCCGTCACCCACACCCCCCACGGGTAGAACAAAAAACGGCTCCTACTCTTGTTATATGATGTGATGGCCTCTTCCACGTTTACAATATCCGTAGACCACTCCCCATTGTATATAATATCGTCTCTACAAATATCTGTTACTATCATACCAAAGGCGGCATTTATCATTGTTTTACTCCGGGCATAGTTTACGGGGTCTACCCCGTCAAGTTCTGTCTTGTCTTTATACATTTCAAGTATTGATAGTACAAAATCTTTTGGAAGATAGTCTTTCATATATCGTCTAAAGTTATGGATTATCATTTCATCCCATGTGTAAAATTCTTTTGCCGTCATATAGTCTTGCTCTGTCATTGTTGTTATTATGTGCGCCGCCTCAACTAATCGCCCGTTGTCCTCTACCCATTTCACCTTTCCCCTGCAACGGCTTATGCTTATTGGATGTTCGTGCAAGAGCGTTTCCCGGATGTTGACAAACTCCACGTCAAATAGACAACAGTATAATTTACAGCTTTTCTCAAACCCATCCAAGGATATATTTTCCACTTTTTCAGCCCGTGACATAGGATATTTTTCAGCGACCATCACCGCCGGATAACTGGACTTAAAATCAAATGACCCTACCGCCTCTAGCACTTTCCCAGATTTCCAACAACTGGCATGAGTAAAGCCACCCTGAAACCCTCTCTTTAGTTGCATATATTCATCGCTATCTATTTTCAATAAATTCATCAAATCCCGATATCTATAATATTTATTCACACTCTCTTTTGTTTTTCTGCTCCCGTTATATTGGCACGCGTTTCTGCAATGATTGCGAACGTAGCCGGTTTTTGTTAGCGGTATTTTTGTGATGTCACCATCAATCTCTATACGCTCCTGTATGTACGCCATAACAACTAATATGTCATGGGTCATATATCGCTTCTCTTTTTCCGTCAGTTCCGTTTGACTATGTCTAATGAGTTTATAATCTAGGTCGCCGTCCATTTTTTGCACGGGGTATTTTATCAGATTTTTACCTAGATTTAACAGTCCGTAGCCGGATAGAATATAACTACATCTAAACTCAATACCCGTAGTTGTGATAGCACTAACAGGCGTTCGCTCTTTTAGAGCGAAAACCTTAGACCACTCAAATCTTTTACGCAAAAATTGAAACTCAAAAGACAAATTGTGGACGTATACTATGAGTATTCTATTTTCGTTCAATTTCAGCTTTTTTGCAACCCTGTTTAATAAATCCTCAAATTCGGCCCACGTCCGGCCTAGTATACACCATCCATTCATGCCAAATGTCCAACCGTACATAATGGCCCGTTTATCGCCGTCTTTTGTGTAAAATGACGATGTCTCTATATCAAAAGAGCATGCCACATTGTATATTTCTTTTTTCTTGTTGTTCTTTACCGTCTCTAAGCCCTCTATACTATCTATAAGGGCCTCAAGTTCACTTGTTCCACGTGGAACATCATCAATTGAAAAATTCAGAGGTACCACCACCCAAATCTTTCCACTCTCTGTTTTCGTATGTCCTCCTTATATAGTCGTTTGCCAAATCAAATAATTCATCTGTGGATATGTCTGACCTATCTATCAGTGTGTTAGCCATAAATTCAATCATTTGTTTGGACGGGACAAAAACCATACTAGATGTTTCTTTCAGCTTGTTCCATATTTTCCAAAATTTTCCCACCTGTTTTTCGTCCAACTCACTTATACCTAACCTCTCCTGTACCTCACGCTGGAACGCTCTAGCTTCTGTCACAGTACTTTGCCCACTCTCCAAATACCGTTTTAATTTTCCAAATTGCGACAAGATGGATATTATATTACGTTTTCCTAATTTTTCTAGCCCGTTACCACGGATAAATGCGCCTAACGATGGAGTTTTAATCCCCGCTCTCTCTAATCTCGCTACACGTTTCCGGGCTACGTCCCTCAATTGAGAGGTTAATTTACGCAATTTTGGTTTGTCCTCTTTTGCAAGCCGCTCTATGTCCGCCAAATCCATAGCTAATATGTCCCGTACAGCCATTTTACCCGCCTCCCTCCTCAAACTCTTTTATGAGTTGTTCGGTAAACAAATTGTCATAATACCAAACAAATAGTAACAAATTAGAAACCTTTCCACGTTCAAACATTGATATACTGCTACTAGAGTACCCCGTTCTCTCGCCTATTTGAAACTGATATAACCCGGCAATCTCACGCGCTTTACGACACAACTCTCCCACATCCTTTAATTTCCGCATTCCCCGTTCCATAATTTCACCCCACTTTCCGGGCGCCCGGAAAATAATAGACCCCTCTAAACTAGTTAGAGGGGTCTGGTTTGTTCTAGTTAGTCCGGGATAATTTCCGCCGCCGTAAAGCTGTTACCGCTTCTCGTCTCACTGGAATAGAGGCGAATTTTCACGCCCCCGGCCTGCTTCAGGGCCTCAGAGGCCGCCGTCACGTCTCCGTCGTACAGGTCTGCCCACTTGCGGCAAATGCGGTTGAGCACCTCACCGCCAAAAAAGCACCCCGCCGGGTCCTCAGCAAACGCCAAGACCGGGAATGTAGACTGACCCTTTTTGGGGTCATTAGTGGTCAAAAAGTCGAACTCCGTAACCGTGACCCCGTCCGGGTATCGCTCCTTGATTTCCTTCATGGGGATTTTGCTACGCCCCTCCATCACGGGAGAAAGAGTAGTCTCCTGGATTGCCGCTTGTGTGAATTTGTTCATTGTCTGTTCCTCCATTTTCATTTTATTTACTGGCGGGGGGATTTCTCCCCCGCCTAGTAACCGTTCATTAGACGATTAATTCGTTGACGATACCGGTACAGATATCCATAACGGTATTCACTTTACCGATAAGGGCAAACAGACGATAGACGGCCACCCGCAAATCTTGCTCGACACGCTCCATCTCGTTTTCCTCTTCCGGGGGGGCGGCGCTCTCGTCCGTCTCCTTGCTCTCGGCGCTCTCGTCCGTATCCTTGCTCTCGGTGGCCTTCAACGTCAGCTTAATTTCCTTGACCTTCTTGTCAATATCCCGACTACTCATATCGGGGGACAAGATACCGTCCCGGATGGCCTGTACCATGACTTCATGGGGTAATGCCATACACCGGGTCAAGGCATAGGCCGTAAAGTCGCCGTTCTCGGTGGCAAAGATAGAGCCTTTGCCTGTATCGTTGACATAGTTCTCGCCCAACTTCATGTAGGCATAGGTGGCGGACTTTCGAAAACCGAAAATTTTCTCGGCGTAGTCCTGAACGCTCTCAAATCCATCCTCAGTGTAACACTCAGTTGCGGCGATGTCGGCAAGGATGGCGGCGAGCTGATACTGGCTCTCTTTCGTGCGCTGGCCGATGGCGGCAATCTTTTTGGTCTGGCTGTTCAGGTGCTTGTTCGCAAAGGTAAAGGTGATATTGTTCGTATTCCGGGTAGCGAGTTCCATAATAGATACCTCCATATTTTGTTTTACCGCTTTGCGGCTGGGATGGGGTTTTTGTAGATACCCCTCAAAACTATTAGCACACGGGGCGGCGGCCCTCTAGACCTCATTGCCCGGACAACGGTAGACAATGCTGGGCCGCTTGCCCCGTGCTCGGCTTCATGTTACTTCTGCTTCTTCCAGGTGTAATACTCACTGTACTCCATAACGGTGTAACCATCGCCCGTCTTGACAACAACCTCAACACCCTTGCGACGGGCCTTTTCAGCCTGATAACGATTTTCAAAATGCATATGTCATTCTCCTTTCTTTTTTCCGTGCGCCCGGAGTTGTCTCTCCCTACCGACAAGACTATTCTAGCACAATATTCTTGGATTGTCAACTAGTCATT
>CANQRV010000075.1 GCA_947626355.1 uncultured Muribaculaceae bacterium | reverse complement strand
AAGTCTCTCCGGACTTTGAACATATATTAACATTTAACAATACAAATCCCAGTCAACATTTTTCAGGACGGGTCACCGCAATATCCCACATACAACTGCTTATCATTGTCAATGCAGAGATTGACCATCAAATCCTTCGGGCCTTTCCAAGCTCCTGTGAGATTGTCGGTGTCGGCAAATGCGGTTAGAAAGCCGCTAATGGCGATTAGTGTCGCGATATATTTTTTACTACTCATAAGCTATTTTCGTTTAGCCGTTCCTTGAGCTTGGTGTTGCGCTTGGAGACGGTCTGGTTGTGGATGGCGTATGCGAGAGCTTTGGTCGTGCCGACGAGTACGCATATTTTCTTGGCGCGGGTTATGCCGGTGTATATGAGGTTGCGCTGGAGCATGACGAAGTGCTTCATCGTCACTGGCATCACCACAACCGGAAACTCTGAGCCTTGGCTCTTGTGGATGGTTATGGCGTATGCGAGAGTCAGTTCGTCAAGTTCCGATACGTCATATTCAATGACTCGCCCGTCATATATAACGGAAAGGGTGCGCTCTGACATATCGACGGCACTGATAAATCCGATGTCGCCGTTAAACACGTTCTTGTCGTAGTTATTGCGAATCTGCATCACCTTGTCCCCCTGACGGAATGTGTAGCCGCCACGTGTAAGGGCGGGCCCGGATGGATTCAGTGCGGTCTGCAACTCTGTGTTCAGGTTTCCGGCACCGACATTGCCTCGCTGCATCGGTGTAAGCACCTGTATTTCTTTCGGTTTGTAGCCATAGGTCTTTGACAGGCGGTCGCGAACAAGACTTACTATCAGTTGCGGAATCGCCTCCGCATCCTCAGCCTTGATGAAGAAGAAATCAGTGTTCCTGCCGTTGCTGATATTAGGGAACTGTCCGGCATTAATGGCATGGGCGTTCATCACTATACGGCTCGACTGCGCCTGACGGAATATCCGTGTCAGTCTTACCACCGAAATCTGCCGGGAGTCGATGATGTCGCGTAACACGTTTCCGGCCCCGACACTCGGCAACTGGTCGATGTCGCCAACGAGTATCAGGCGCATATTCTCCGGAATTGCTTTCATCAGATTGTAGAAGAGCATGATGTCGATCATCGAGCACTCATCCACAATCAGAACATCACCCTCCAGCGGGTTCTCATCATTGCGCTTGTATCCGTCCATCGGGTTATACTCCAGCAGACGGTGTATTGTCTTTGCCTCCATGCCGGTGGCTTCGGTCATTCGTTTGGCGGCGCGTCCGGTCGGTGCGGCAAGGAGTATCTGCATCCCCCGCGACTTGAAGGCTGCGATGATGCCCTGCGTCGTTGTTGTCTTGCCGGTTCCGGGACCTCCGGTCAGCACCATTACCTTTGATTCCAACGCCTGCCTTATTGCGGCTTGCTGAACTTCGTCATAGACAATACCGTTGTCAGGCTGATTGCCGTATGGCACAGCTTCCTCGGCGGCCATGTCGGAGAAGAGTGACTCCGAAAGAAGTGTCGTGAGCCGCTTTGCCGAACCGTTCTCGGCATGGAAGAATGGCGGCAGATACAGAACATCATTATCAGCTATAAGGTCTTTCGCCTCAATCATATCAGCAACGGCTTTCCGTATCGGTTCCTCATCGGCCTGGAGAAGTTCCTTGGCGGCGGTGACAAGCTGTTCCGGTTCAGCATAGACGTGCCCCTCTTCGGCGAGCTGGTTGAGCGTGTAAAGAATCCCGCTCCGGCATCGGCGAGGGTCGTTGTTCTCATATCCCATCTTCGACGCTATACCGTCTGCGGTTTTGAAACCGATTCCCCAGATGTCATCGGCAAGCTGATATGGATTCTCCTTGACCGTCTTGATTGAATCCTTCTGATACTGGCGGTAAATTTTGGCGGCGTAGGCGGTGCTGACACCGTAACCCTGAAGGAACACCATTACCTCCTTGATGTCTTTCTGCTTCTCCCAGCTCTCGCGGATTTTCTCCATTCGTTTGCGCCCGAGACGCGGCACTTCCAGCAACCGCTCGATGTCGTTCTCGATGACATCGAGAGTCTCCAGTCCGAAACGGCTGACTATCGCTTTGGCATACACCGGACCGATTCCCTTGATAAGTCCGCTGCCGAGATACTTCTCGATACCATAGATAGTGGCCGGCATGACCTCCTCCCACGACTCCACGACAAACTGCTGGCCATAACGCGCATCCACCTTCCATTGCCCATCGCAGAGCAGCACACTCCCCACAGGAACATCCAAAAGCGATCCGGTCAAAATCACGAGATTCTTATAATCCTTGACCTTGACCTTCATCACCGACCATCCATTCTCCGGATTCTGGTAAGTGATATGCTCGACCACCCCTCGCAGCTTCGTCATAGGATATTATTGTTTACCTGCCATATGCTTGCAACAAATCGATCCTTGATGTAATCATGGTTAATCCATCTTGATAGTAGCCTCTGGCTCCGTTTCTCCTATAATGTAAAGCTTCCTCCAAAAGTTCTTTCTTGAGTCTTTTTGTTTTAATTGGATAAGTATCAAAGCGACTGCCTTCTTTTGGAGTACCCTTAAAGTCCGGTTCTCTTTCAATCATTCTGGAGGAATAATTATAGCATAATAATAAACTTGCAATGGCAAATGCTATATGTCTATCTGACATGTTATAATCCTTGGACTCAAATATAGATACAGGCAATGCTTCCTCTATCTCGTCTATAAGTTCCTGTATCTTATAATTACCCTCTGTTACATTAATGTAGATTTGGGGATTTTCAAACTTTAGATAGCATAGAAGAAAAACGAGATCAATGTGTATATAAGAGTTTACAGGGAACGTATTGATTGCAATTCGGAAGAGAGAAATAAGACGATTTACACTCCTGAAATTCATTCTGGAGCAAGAAATCAAGTCTTTAGCTATTGAACGGAAGGTTTCCGGCTTGTCCTCTACATCATAAAATGAATTACGACCCGAACTTTTGAAATATGAATCGAAATCATTTTTCTCGTAGATAAAGTCCAGATATTTCTCTATGTCTGGTACGGGAAGTCTAAATTCAAAGTCGACAAAACGCTTAATGTATTCTCGGCCATTTAGATTTGGTGATCCAAAATATCCCTGTATGGCAAATTGTAATTGATTGATATTTACTGCGAGCACAAAGATTATATTAGGAACCTCAAACAGATGTTTTATACGTTCCAATAATTTGACCGCAAAAAATGGATTACATCTATCCAACTCGTCTATAAAGAACACTATCGGCTTATCGTTACTTTCAAAAGCCACATACTCGCTAAGCTTCGTCTTGAACTCCTGAAGTTCCAACTTTTGTTCTTTATATTGGTCTACTTGATTTGAAAAGACATTAGCTGTTTCATCTATTGTTGCTTTTATAGCATCAGAATCGACGCCAGTGTATTTCTGTACGACTCCTTTTACAATTTCAGCGCCAAATCTAAGTGCAACTTTTCCTCCATTTGCTGCCAATGACTTAAATTTAGAATTATCACCGACTACATCCTTTAATTCTCCCAAAAGAGCAATTAGGGGATCGTCTATATAGTCAGACTCCCAAGCATTAAAATATAATGTTCGATATTCACTATCCACAAGCGATTGTTTCCACATTCTTACGAAAGTGGTTTTACCTACTCCCCATTCACCATCTATTGCAATCACAGCTCCTGAATGACTAAGGTTGTCTATCAGCCTCGTCAACATTTCAGCAATAGGCTCTCGATTTAACTTATCCTCAGAAAAAGGATGACCAGCCTCCGGATTAATGTCCTTATCCTTGCAATGCAACATAATGTTTCTGATTAGTCCCAGTCGTTTAAGTTATCAATGAATTGGTCAATGTCGGTATCATCGAAGATGTCCGACAACTCGCCAGTGTTCTCGTTATAGTCGAAGTCAACCCAGCCATCATGCACCGGGTCGCCGTCGTAAGTATCTAAATTGTCGTAGTTAGTCATAGTCATTAACTTGCAAATAAGTAGCCATCATTTTTCGCTGCGCGAAGAATAAATTGGTCACATAAAATTTGGTACTTTTCACGGAATGTTGTGCGGTCATAGCAATCTGGTAAAGACAGGTCAAGCGTATCGCGGACAAACAGAATGAATGTACTACGTTTTGAGCTGTCTTTATACCAATCAGTAGTTAAAAGAGTATCTTGATTCTCTTTTATCTTAATTATTAAGTCGCGGGCGGCAGATTTAACCTTTATAACATCGTCCTTAGAAAGGTTCTCTTTACGAAGAATATCGAAGATTTCGAGTTCCTCTTCAGTGAGACCTTCTTCCGTTGCTCGTCGCTGTTCATCCGACATACGACTCAACAGGTCAATCAGTTCTTGTATGGCTTGCTCGGAATCGGTGCTACCGGCATTATATCTATCTATGATACGCTGAAATTCTTCGGCAAAAGGTCGGCGCTCGCTATTCTGATTTAGCATGGCATCGAGCTTTTGAGCAATAAAATCTTCGAGGTCGGGGATTTCAAGTGCTTTACACTTAGATTCACCATATTGCTCGCGTAACTTGTCAAAGTCGAGGCTGCTTAAATCGAATTCACCGAACTCTTTGATTGTATATTCCCGATTTTCAGCAGGTCCATCTCCTTTAGGTACGATGCTTTGATTAAGTAAGTCTTTAATACGACGACGTGCCGAATCAAGACTGCCTCGTTCAACTGAGTTATCCATAACTTTACGAAGATAATGTATAACCTCGGCCATTACAAATTCTTCCTTGTCTGCTATAATCTCAGGCAGACATTCATCGTAAAGTTGGGATATAGTATTGTCATAGACAATGAACTGCGCTTTTCGTTCAATAGGATTAATAAGCATATTAGCATATTGATCGAAAAGTGAAATCTGACTGAATGTTTTATCGAGGTCAAGAATCTTTTGGAGGTCGATGCCAAGACCTGCACACCAATCCACACATTGCTTTATTGCATCACGAAGATGTGCATAAAGTTCCGGCAGGGTAAGTGCTGCCTTTGTAGTTCCGGAACTGTCATTAGTATCAGTTTCGGAACTGTCAGTATTTTCATCGTCGCCATCACCTTCGGAATCTCCATAGGTGGCGAAGGCTTTTTTAAGACTGCCAAAAATATTGCAGTACGATATTATTTGGCCGCACTTCTTTTCTCTGCCAAGTACATCCAGCGTAGAGCAGCGACGATTAGCACGGGCAATAGTTTGCATAAGGTTTTGACCTGCCAATGGTTTATCCATATACAAAGTAGACACCATAGGCGAATCAAATCCAGTTAGCCACATAGAACAAACAAAAACGATTCTAAGTGGATTGGTTTCGTCGCGGAACAAATCTTGCAATTCCTGTCCTTCCTCGTTGACAAACGCCATTCTTTCACGATGAGTGCTGATGTTAAGACCCTCAGCGGCGAAGCGTTCATCATCACCCAGACTGAGGCTAATAACCACAGCCATGTCAGTTGTACGCATCCATTCACGAATCATCAAAAGGTCTTGATATTCCTTGGAGGACTGGTTCAATGAACAAAGTTGGTGGTTCAATTCAGTGATTTTCTGTTGCCATTTTGCTGAAACCAGGTCATGCATTTTTACTGCGGTGAATCGGTCTACGCTAACAATCATAGCTTTCCCGAGGAAGCCGCGTTGTATTATGTGCTCAACTATATCATCGGCTATTTTATTCAGTCGTGCCGGACGACGTAATATTTCAAGCTCTTTTGCGTGTTCGCGTTCCAAACGCATACGGCTGTCATCATCAAGTTCTTCATCTTCGAGAATCCTAATAAAATCGCTACTAAAGGTAGGATTTTCATTTTGGACTTCGGGAAGATGGTTCCTATAAGTCAGACGGACAGTTGATTCATCCTCAACAGCCTGACTGAAATTGTACTCGCTGACAGTAGCACCGAACCATTTATTGGTGAGTCGTTTGCTGCCAAAAAGCGGTGTGCCTGTAAATGCCATATATTTAGCATTCGGCAGTCCGGCTCTGAGATTTTCGGCAAGCGATTTATATTGAGTACGGTGCGCTTCATCAATAAATACAATGATGTCGTCGCGTTCTGAAAGCACAGGGAATTTTTTACGCTTATCATAACGGAACTTTTGAATAAGCGTAAATAGTATTCGTTGGTCGGTGCTAAGCAGATTGCGCAGCTTCTCACTGGTTGCGGGGCGACATTCCTCAGCCTCGCTCATGAAGCCGCTATGTAGAAAATTTCGGTAAATTTGGTCGTCGAGGTCTTCGCGGTCGGTAATAATTAAGAATGTGAAGTTTCTCGGAAAACGGTTTTTCAAATAGCGAGCAAGAAAAACCATAGAGAAACTTTTTCCGCTACCTTGTGTATGCCAAAACACGCCTAATTTACCATGGTCTTCTTCGAGCGGTGTGCCTGAAAGATATTTATATCGTTCAACGGCATTGTTCACACCGAGAAATTGGTGGTTTTTGGCACAGATTTTAGTAGAACTGTTATAAAATAGAATAAAGTTACGGATATAGTTGAGAAGATTATTCTTTTCAAGCAATGACCGGGCCATCACATCAAGACTAATCTTTTCATCTTCGATATGCATCTTTTCTATCTTATCATTTTCCGATGCTCTGAACCAAGGAGAAAAGAAAGTCCATGAGGCATAAGTAGAGCCAATCTTAGTTTTAGTGCCATTACTTGCTACAAGAATGGCGTTGTATGCCATTAATTTAGGGATAGCATTTTTATAACGGGTTAAGTTGTCGTCGTAGGCGTTCTTAACCGGTATATTGCTATCTTTAAGTTCAATAGCAATGAGCGGTAAACCATTAACGTATATAATAACGTCAGGACGCAAGCGGTAAACATCACCTTGAATCCAAAGTTGATTTACCACGTCAAATTGATTTGATGAGGGATTATCCCAGTCGACATATTGGATTTTACGTTTTTCGCGACGTCCGTCTGCCTGTAACACCTCCATTGAATAACCCTGAATAATGGTCGTCAGTAGGCGCTTATTGAGTATTTTAGGGTCGGAGTGTAGATCAATTTCAGTTAATGCAGCCAACGCCGTATCAACATCGGTGTCATCGAACCCCGAAGTCAAATCGGTTTTATCAGAATTTATACGTCTTATTTCACCACGGAGCACATCGACATTAAGCACTTCACGCTCTGACGAACGATGAAGGTGGTCGGTCGTGAAGCAATTGAAATGATTGTTGTAGCCCAATTCATTGGTACATACATCAATCAGTTCTTTTTCAATATCATCTTCTCTGATAAAGTACCTCATTGTATATTATTGTTGAGATTTGATTTTGATTTTTCCGCTCATGAGTTGAGGCAATAAGCGGTCACGCATTTGCTGTAGCTTATAATTTTGAAGTTCAAAGTTACGTATCTCCTCAAAAATAGGTTTAACTCGCTGAATAAAATCATTAATAACATCGTTCGAGGGTACGACACACTTTATTCTGTTTAGGTCTTTCGCATGAACATGAGGCTGAGCGGAACCTATTTGAAGGTTCTCGGTAATGTCCTTGTTTGTTTTAAGAAAACAGTACAGGAAATAAGTATTTGGGCATTTTTTATCGATATAAGAACAGTCTGCCGCCCAAAGATTTGTTTGATATAACCTTGTGTAGCCTGCATTAGCGCCAGAAGCACTTACTGTAACGACAGGAGCAACTGCATTAAAATCGTTGTGGTAGCAGGAAGGATTAAGACCTCCTGCAACTACGGGGTACTCGCCTGTTATAGCTTCTCCGATTGTTATATTTTTCCCTCGCTTGAACTTGCCAATTTCACTCAAATTTCCAATGTGCCATCCAACCGGCAATCCATCTGAAAATTCGGACAAATTATGACCAGAGAAACGGAAATGTACAAACCATTCTATATATGTCCTTATAGCCATTTCCTCCAAAATAGAAATGCGTCTAAGGTTAATATCTATTAGATTATCATAGGTTGACAAGGTATTAACGATTGCATTTTGAATTTCAATAGAAGGCAATCTTAATTTTACCTTGGAAAGAATTTTAGAGTTGAGATTCGGCATTGTGCTCCCTACTGTAGCATTCTCTATGCAAGATGTTGAGTAAGGTAGTTGCAAATGAAAATATATAAACTTCGGATTAGCTAAAGTTTCATCGACTGAGACCTTAAGACACCCAGTGCCACAAAGCCAGTCTACCTCTCGGTCAGAAATATATGCACACTTGGCCAAATCGCCTCGACGCGGATAAATAATTTCTCCTTTTTTGCATTTATGCCGGCGAAGTCGGATTACATGCGAATCATCAACTCTTGCAATTTTTGCTTCAGAAATATTCCAATTGACAATATCCTGAGGCATAATTACAGGAGTACCTTCTTCTGAATAGTCTGATGAATGCAATTGTGAGCCGAACGGCCCAGTCTGAATTGATTTAGAGACTGAACCAAGGGTGGTTTCGGTGATATTCATATGTCAAGAGCTGAAAATGTTGAAAATATAGTATTCATCAACTCTTCGGACTGACTATTTAGGTCTGTCAACTCATTCTTCAAAGAAGTCATCGACTCTTTGAAGTCGTTTAAGTCTTCAACATCAAAGCTGACTCCAACATATCTTCCGGGATTAAGGGAGTAATCCTGTTCGCGTATTTCTTCGATAGAAGCTGCCTTGCATAGACCTACGACATCTCGATATTTGCCATTAGGGAAATTATCGACAAGCCATTGGCGCATGGTTGTGAAATGTTCTAAGTCCTTTTGAACAACGGAAAGAGCAGAATCGGTTTCGTCAATTTGCTTCTTCAAATCAGACTTGATGTTCTTACCCGGATTTGAAGCTAAAAATTCATCAGCTTCTACCGTCAGTGAATTTTTAGTATTAACACATCCTTCGTACTGTTCCGACAATTCATGTATTCTATTATCGTAATAGGACATAAGCAAGTGCCACTGTACCTCATTACCATAGAATAAGTGACGAATGCAAACAAGGTTGGCAATATGCTCGTCGGTAAACTCGCGATGTGCGCGATCTATTTGTCGATAAGTATTTCGGGCGTTGATGAACAATACTCGTTTGTCATCACGGCGAGCCTTATCGAAGAACCAAAGAGTCGCGGGCAGAGTAACCGAGAAGAACATATTGCTCGGTAATGATAACATTATGCTGATGATGCCATCTTCAACTAATCGAGCGCGAATTTCGGCCTCCGATTTTCCAGCATCGGTAGCCATCGAAGCCATCACCAGCGCTGCGCGTCCAGTGTCTTTGAGGGCAGTAGCGAATTGATTAATCCAAAGATAGTTCGCGTTAGGAACTGTCTCGGTATCTTTTTTCTTGGACTTGGTTTTGTTTTTGGGTATACCGAACTTATTAAATCGGCGGTCATCTTTTACTTTGTCAAAGCTAACATCGTCGACGTTGAAAGGAGGATTAGCCATAACAAAATCAAAAGCCTCGAATGAGTTGTGGGGGTCAGTATAGTAACTATTTGCTTGTACAATGTTACTATTAAGACCATGAAGGAACATATTCATTCGAGCAAGTTTTACAGTCTCACTCTCTTTTTCAATGCCGTAGACAGAGATGTTATCCGAACTTGCTTTACTACGTTCTACGAAATCGGCACTCTGCACAAACATACCACCAGAGCCACATGCCGGGTCAAGGATGCGTCCATGGTAAGGTTCAATCATCTCAACCATTAATCGCACAACAGATGTAGGGGTATAATATTCGCCACCACCTTTTCCCTCACTGCTTGCAAATTTTCCAAGGAAGTATTCGTAAACTTTACCGAATACATCGCCGGTAATATCTTTTGGAATTGAGTTGATAATCTTTAACAATGAGGCTGTGAGAGAATAGTCGCGAGCAGTCTCAATGTCTTGTTTGGGTTCAAGATTAAAGTATTCATCTTTAGGTAACGAGCCGACAAGTTCAGGCTTGTGTTGCTCGATACCTTCCATAGCTTTTTTTATTGCGAGAGGAATGTCCTCTTGTTCACTTAAGCTCAAAAGGTAGTCAAAGTGTGATTTTTCCGGAAGATAAAACCCACATTTGCTAAGAGCAATTTCTTCTTTTGTTTTGGGATTACGAGTGCTCTGCGAAGCGACAAATTCTGCTTCTATTTCATCTTTATATTTATCGTACTTATTAGAAGCAAAACGAAGAAAAATCAACCCAAGCAATGGTGTTGAGTATTGCGTCGATTTAAGACCGCTGTCAGAACGTAGTTTGTCAGCGGCTTGCCAAAGTTTTTCTTCTAATTGTTTAAGCTCGTCAGCCATATTATATAGTTTGTCTTATGTAACGACAATAAGTAGTTCAATAAAATAAGAATACCCATGTAGCATCTGAAGGCCGACCAAAGCCCGTAACGACTACGAAGGGGTTCTCAAAGTTTTCGGCTCGCGCCTTATGTCTTTGTATTGTGTTGACTGGTCATTTCTCAGATATTCCGTTGTATAGAATGCAAAGTTAACAAAAATTTTCGGATTTGAGGGCATTGCATTCAAGTTTTATGCTGATGTCGAGGGCATAAGCCCATGACATCGCAAAATTAGTCACATACAGTGCCAAATATTTGCACTGAAATGTAAAATAATATTAAATACACTATCCCAATTCAAATAAAATCCTAGTTGTCTTCTGCTTCGATCAGGGCTTGCACTTGCCGACCGGAGGTTCGGTAAGGGTAATCCTTACTATGGTGGTGCGTGACAGGCTGCGGGCGATGGCTTCATCGAAATGAGCCATATAGTTGGGGAGGAAGCGTTCGCAGAGCAAACGCAGAGCCAGTATCTTCTCGGAGTCGTCTTCGACTATTTCGGCTTTTCCGACAGCCACAGCTGAATGAAAATATTCTGTGAAGTTATGCTTTTCTTCTTCAAATTTGGGCGTGCACTTGCTGACTGCCGACAAGCTGACTATCGGATTGATTTTCAGGAAATCGAGTTTTTCTCCCTCTCCGGCGCAATGGAAATAGAATCGGTCGGTGCCGCATCTTACGAGTGACAGCGGCAATCCATAGGGTGTGCCTTCAGGGCGTGTCATGCTCACTGTGACATAGGGCGCTTTGTCGAACACTTGCAGCGCCCAGACGGCATCGCGCTGACGCTGCACTTTTCTCATCGGTCTCATAGATCTTCTTTTCTGATTTCGGCAAAGCGGGGGAAGGTGTTTCCATCGCGAGTGATGCGCTCGAAGAACATCCGCTCGGGGCGTATCCAATAGTCGTGCTTGCCGTAGAGGGCCTGATAGACTACCATGCGTTTTTGGGTTTCGGAATCCTTTGCAATGTTCCAAAGGCGATATTTGCCGCCTTTGAAGTGGCGGAAGTAGCGTTCGCGAACGGGCGTCACTTCGGCGAGCATCTGTTTTATTGCCGGGACGAGGTCTTGGCGGACATTTCTGGCGGTCATGGTGTGCGGGCCATCGAAGTCGATTGCCTTGGGATAATATTCAGTGAACAGATTCCGAAAATGGGCGAGCGTGTCCTGCGAGCCGAACATTCCCCAGACTCGGTCGCGGTTGAAGGGGTCGTAGCAGTCGAATTGATGACCCTCCATCTCGGCAAACTCGGCGATAAGCTCTGGAGTAATCTCAAACTGCTGACTACCATCTTTGCGCGGCGATTTATATTCGTGGGTGCCGATGCGCGGCTCCAGAAACTCCGTCATCTTCAGGAACGGACTGACAAGAATCGCCGGCAGGCCGGTGAACCGGACAAGCTGCTGGCCGTAGAATGAGCCGCAGCTCGACCCGACAATGAGGTCGAACTGTTGCTCCCCCCACAAGTCCTGAAGCACATCCATCGCCTCGTATGGATGTAGCGGAATATCCGGAGCGACCACCTCGGCGATTCCATCCAGTTCCTTTCTCAGTGTATCGGCAATTTCTCATGCTCCGCTCGATGTGAAGCCATGAAGAAACAGTATCTTTCTCATAGACATTTCATTAATCATGGATTAATCAGTCAGTGATTTGCGGATTTCCCAGCTGCCGGCGCGGTCACTTCCTTTGCGTACAACATAACCATGCTCTTTCAGCGCTGAGATTATTCGTGATAGATAGCTTCTAGACAGATTTGTTTGTCTCATCAGTTCCGCATACGTTATGTCGCTGTTCATGCAAAGCAAATGGAACACGTTACGTTGGGGCTCTGATAATGAGAATTTTGATGAAGGATTTTCTGTCTCCTTTTCTGTCTCCTTTTCTGTCTCCTTTTCTGTCTCCTTTTCTGTCTCCTTTTCTGTCTCATCCATATGAGCCTTGCGCTCGATGACCTTGAAAGCTGTACCCAAAGACAGGTCAAATTCCGGTTGACCGTTGCCGTTTTCCAAGAGATCGTTCTCAACCCTTTGGACTCCACGACTAAAACGATTGACAAATCCAAGGACACGCAGAGCCTCAGCTATGATTGTATTCCGATAGTCATTTACGTTCGGAAAATTGTCTGCATTTGCCTTGCCATAAAGACCACCATGGTTGAGAATCTCGATGCGGTCGTCATACTGATAGAACTGTATCGGGCCATTCGAGTCATACGTGCGATGACAAATCGAATTCATAAGCAGCTCTCTTGTAGCCCAATGCGGATAATCAACGATGGTTTCTTCCCGGAGCACCGACACAGGTATCGGCCGTCGGTTCGTGATGGTGGTATCGACGAAAGTGTCGAGCTGATACAGCACTTTCATCAGGTTGCCTGAGAATTTGTACTCTCGCTCCACCTCGCCGCCTTTACCTTTGCCCTTGAACTTGACATACTGTATGTACAATAGTTCGTTAAAAAATTATCCATAGGCTAAGCGGCATCTACCGCCAAGCCAAAGAGTTCTTTGACAAGTTTA
>CANQRV010000074.1 GCA_947626355.1 uncultured Muribaculaceae bacterium | reverse complement strand
AAGTCTCTCCGGACTTTGAACATATATTAACATTTAACAATACAAATCCCAGTCAACATTTTTCAGGACGGGTCAAAATATAACATTCCGGAATATGCGAAATCAACAAATTATTACTAACTTAGTAGTCGGAAAAGAAACGCGGAATAAAATTCCGACACAACTAAATAATCTTACATGGAAATCAAGAGACTCAGCATCGCCGCGCTGACGGCGGCTACAATCGCCACAGGCGTGGCGAAAGACAGGGTGACCCACAATCCCGATGCCACCAACACTGACGTGATACTCCACGCCTGGAGCTGGAACTTCCCGGCCATCGCCGACAACATGAAGAAGATCGCCGACGCCGGCTTCACGATGGTGCAGACCTCGCCGGTGCAGCACTGCTACAGCCCGGAAGGGAGCGGAAAGAAGATTTTTGACGAAAATGTCACAGAAGGCAACTGGTATTACTATTACCAGCCCACCGACTGGAAGATCGGCAACTACATCGTGGGAAGCCGCGACCAGATGAAGCAGATGATGGATTCGGCCGCCAAATACAATATAAAGGTGATAGTCGACGTGCTCCCCAACCACACGGCCTTCGACATCGACGCCGTCTCCGACGACTTCTACAAAGCAGTGGGAGGCCGCGACAGGATGTTCCACTCCGAGGGTCTTAAGCCGGTGGAAGACTACAACAACAGGCTTCAGTGTACGCTCTGGGGCTCGGGCGCACTTCCCGACGTCAACACCGAGAATCCCGACTTCCAGAAATACTATATGGAGTTTGTCAACGACCTGCTCAGCCTCGGCGTTAAGGGATTCCGCTACGACACCGCCAAGCATATCGGCGTGCATTCCGACCCGGTGGACGCAGCAAGCGGCGTGAAGGAGAACGACTTCTGGGACGTTGCCACGGGGCGCAAGAGCGTGAAGGGAGTGAAACTCGCAGTGCCCTACGACTCGCTGTTTGTCTACGGCGAGGTGCTTCAGGACAAGAACGTGCCGGAAGCCGAGTATGCCGAGTATTTCGGCCAGACGGCCTCCGGCTACGGCCATCTGCTGCGCGAGGCCCTGGAGAAAGGCACGGCCAAAGGGATCGACCTCCGGGGATGGCACCATACCTCGGCGCCCGAATATCTCACCACCTGGGTGGAGAGCCACGACACCTACGCCAACGCCCATGAGAGCGCCCACCTCACCGACGACCAGATACGCGCCGGATGGGTCTACCTGACAGCACGCCAAAACGGCACTCCCCTCTTCTTCAGCCGTCCGGCCGGCTCCACACGCCAGAACTACTGGGGCGACAACGTGCTTGGCGCCGCCGGCAACGATGAGTTCACCCATCCCGAAGTGGCCGCTGTCAACAAATTCCGCCGCAAGATGAACGGCCAGAAAGAAGACGTGCAGATCTCAGACAACGGCAGCGTGCTTCTCGTGAACCGCGGCCGCAAAGGCGCCGCCGTAGTGAACATCAGCACCCTTTCCAATCAGGTGGACCTCCCAACCACACTGCCCGACGGCACATATAAAGATGTGGTCTACGGCAAGGAGTTCAAAGTGAAGAAGGGTCGCCTGAAAGGTCTCGCCGCCCCCACCCGCAGCTACATACTCACAAAATAGGCCATAGTCGATTACAGGCGGCAAACGGCGCCACCGAGACCGACAGCATGACACAGCCCCGCGACACGACTTAGAGTCGTGTCGCGGGGCTGAACTTTATGTCATGTAACGCGTTATAATAAAAGAGCCCTGTGGAGACATGGCGTCGCCGCTATTTTGGCACGCTATTTGCACGACAGAAAGCAGAACATAAAAAAAATAACCCATATAAAAAGAAACCGAATTATGAATATCCGACCTTTAGCCGACCGAGTTCTCATCGAACCGACTCCCGCAGAGGAGGTCACACTCGGAGGCATCATCATCCCAGATTCTGCAAAAGAGAAACCTCTCAGAGGAAAGGTCCTGGCCGTAGGCGACGGCACGAAAGACGAGCCCATGGCTCTCAAATCGGGCGATGAGGTGCTTTACGGCAAATATGCAGGCACCGAGATAGAGCTCGAGGGCACCAAATACCTCATGATGCGCCAGAGCGACGTGCTTGCCGTGATAGAGGGATAAGCAGATTCAAAGACAGTCAAGAAAGGAACATTCAAAATGGCAAAAGAGATAAAATTCAATATCCAGGCTCGTGAAGAGCTGAAGAAAGGCGTCGACGCCCTTGCCGACGCAGTGAAAGTGACACTCGGCCCCAAAGGCCGCAACGTCATCATCGAGAAGAAATTCGGCGCACCCCACATCACCAAGGACGGCGTGACGGTGGCCCGCGAGGTCGAGCTCGAGGACGCATTCCAGAACATGGGCGCGCAGCTCGTGAAGGAAGTGGCCTCGAAGACCGGCGACCAGGCCGGCGACGGCACAACCACCGCCACCGTGCTCGCCCAGTCGATCGTGAACGTCGGCCTCAAGAACGTGGCCGCCGGCGCCAACCCGATGGACCTCAAGCGCGGCATCGACAAGGCAGTCTCCGTAGTGGTGGAGGGCATCAAGGCCCAGAGCCAGGAGGTGGACGACGACATCGAGAAGATCGAGAACGTGGCCCGCGTATCGGCCAACAACGACGAGGAGATCGGCCGCCTTATCGCCGAGGCAATGCAGAAGGTGAAGAAAGAGGGCGTGATTACAGTAGAGGAGGCCAAGGGCACCGAGACCACAGTAGACGTGGTGGAAGGCATGCAGTTCGACCGCGGCTACATCTCCCCCTATTTCGTGACCAACAGCGAGAAGATGGAGTGTGAGATGGACTCACCCTACATCCTTCTCTACGACAAGAAGATCTCCAACCTCAAGGATATGCTCCCCATCCTCGAGACAGTAGCACAGAGCGGACGTCCGCTGCTGATCATCGCCGAGGACGTGGACAACGAGGCCCTCGCCACACTGGTGGTGAACCGTCTGCGCGGCTCGCTTAAGATCTGCGCCGTGAAGGCTCCGGGCTTCGGCGACCGCCGCAAGGAGATGCTCGAGGATATCGCCATCCTGACGGGGGGCACAGTGATCTCCGAAGTGAAGGGGATGCAGCTCTCGCAGGCCACAGTCAACGACCTCGGCACAGCCGAGAAGGTGACTGTCAACAAAGACAACACGATCATCGTGAACGGCGCCGGCTCCAAGGAGGCCATCGCCAACCGCATAGCCCAGATCAAGGCCCAGATCGAGACCACGACCTCCAACTACGACAAGGAGAAGCTGCACGAGCGTCTCGCGAAGATCGCCGGCGGCGTGGCAGTGCTCTACATCGGCGCTCCCTCCGAGGTCGAGATGAAGGAGAAGAAAGACCGTGTGGACGACGCCCTCTCCGCAACCCGCGCAGCCATCGCCGAGGGTATCGTGCCCGGCGGCGGCGTAGCCTACATCCGCTGTCTGCCGAAGCTCGAGGAGCTCAAGGGCGACAACGACGACGAGAACACCGGTATCGCAATCATCCGCCGCGCCATCGAGGAGCCTCTCCGTCAGATCGTGGCCAACGCAGGCGTCGAGGGTGCCGTGATTCTCCAGAAGGTACGCGAAGGCTCAGGTGACTTCGGCTACAACGCCCGCACCGACAAGTTCGAGAACTTCTTCGCCACAGGCGTGATCGATCCCGCCAAGGTGACACGTGTGGCTCTGGAGAACGCAGCCAGCATCGCCGGCATGTTCCTGACCACGGAATGCGTGATCGCCGACAAGAAGGAAGAGAACCCCGTGCCCCCGATGGGCAATCCCGGCATGGGCGGCATGGGCGGCATGATGTAATCAAATCGCCATCGACATAAACCCGCAGGGGCGGCCACATCGGCCGCCCCTGTTTTTATTAGCCGGAAAGGGAAATAGCTTATACACCGAGCACAATAGCCGGGTCGATTTTCAACTCAGCGAAGTGGAATTACACAACCCGATTCCGCCACGCGACATCGCGGCAAGAAGATTTTGGGATTATTGACATACCACTTCAGACAGATTCGGGGATTATTGACAGCAAGAGGGCAGCATATCTATGAGATCACTGATTATCCGACACTCTGTATTGCCGGTGTTCCGATGACCCGACTGCGGTTCCCGGAATCCATCGATACTGTCAAAAACTGCACTTTCTTCAACTATAGACATCTGCAATCGGTCACTCTCCCTGCCAATGTCAAGGCTATAGGATACGATTCATTCTACGACTGCGACTCCCTCCATACCGTATATATCGAAAGCCCGACACCACCCATGCTTCCGGAAGCGACACATGCGGAATACACCTTTTCCGAAAAAACACTTCAATCCGGAATATTATATGTGCCTAAAGGATATGCAGAATCATATAAAAACAATGCAGGATGGCAACAATTCCTACATATTGAGGAATATACGCCATCCGATGTGGATGAAATCGCGACTCCGTCGGCGGAGGTGAGGGTCAAGGTGAGCGACAACACCGTCTCGTTCGAGGGAGGCAATGATCTCGACGGGGTAACGGTGTTCGACATATCCGGAAGGACGGTCTACTCGGGAATGGCTGAATCCCTCACACTCCCACGAGGCATCTACCTACTCCGGACAAAGACCCAGACTATCAAATTCAAGGTCTGACCAACCGTTATCACACATCGCGAAACAGCAAAAGAGGCGCCGGAGGTTTGCGGGGACGGGAAATTTTGATTATCTTTGCGATAAATCACCCCTTTCACTCCCCGACTCATGAAAAAGATACTCATTTCAATCATAGCGCTCGTCATGGTATGCAGCCTGGCAGCGTGCCACAAGTCGTTTGACAAAGACGATGCCCGCACCCTTCTCCAGAAAGAGACTCTCACCGGTGAGGAATACGACCGACTCATAGAGCTCTACGGCGAAGGCATGGACAACATGCTCGAGATCGCGCAGCAGGACTCCAAAGACATCACGCCTGATAAGCAGGACGACATAGTGGTGATATTCAAGATCGGAACGCGCCTGAGCAAAGACGAGGCCAACCTGACCGACGAGCAGCGCCGGCAAGTGGCCGGCATCAACGGGCGCGGCATCAACAAACTGGAAAAAGAGAAACAGAAACAGTGATATCAGTCAACAATCTCGGGGTCGAATTCTCGGCCAAGCCTCTCTTCAGCAACATCAGCTTCGTGGTCAACAATCAGGACCGTATCGCACTGACCGGCAAGAACGGAGCCGGGAAATCGACACTCCTCAAGATCATCGCGGGCATGCAGTCGCCCACGAGCGGCAACGTGAGCCGCTCGTCAGACACCACCGTGGGCTACCTGCCCCAGCAGATGGTGCTCGCCGACGACACCACGATCAAGGAGGAAGCCCGGAAGGCTTTCAGCAACACCACAGCTTACGCCGAGGAGCTCAGCGAGGTGGAACAGCGTCTTGCCGAGGCCACCGACTACACATCGGAAGACTACCAGCGGCTGCTCGACAGGATGAACTTCCTCAACGAGCGCCTCGCCATGGACTCTGCGGAGAGCATGGAGGCGGAGATCGAGAAGACGCTCTGCGGCCTCGGCTTCAGCAGGACCGATTTCGACCGCCCCACCAGCGAGTTCTCCGGCGGATGGCGCATGCGTGTGGAGCTGGCCAAGATCCTGCTGTCGCGTCCCGACGTGCTGCTTCTCGACGAGCCCACCAACCACCTCGACATCGAGTCTATACAATGGCTGGAGCAGTTCATACTCACCAAGGCGAAGGCCGTGATACTCGTGAGCCACGACAGAGCTTTCCTCGACAATGTGACGAAACGCACCATCGAGATCTCATGCGGCAAAGCCTACGACTACAAGGTGAAATATTCGGAGTTCGTTGTGCTGCGCCGCGAAAGGGTGGAGCAGCAGACACGGGCTTACGAAAACCAGCAGAAAATGATCGCCGACATGCGCGACTTCATAGAGCGCTTCCGCTATAAGCCGACGAAGGCGGTGCAGGTGCAGAGCCGCATCAAGCAGCTGGAGAAGATAGTGCCCATCGAGATCGATGAGGTCGACAACTCAAGGCTGCGTCTGAAATTCCCGCCGGCGCCGCGCTCGGGCGACTTCCCGCTTATAGCCGAGGGAGTCGGGAAGACATACGGCGAGCACAAGGTGTTTGCCGATGTGGAACTCACCCTGCGGCGCGGCGAGAAAGTGGCCTTCGTGGGCAAGAACGGCGAGGGAAAATCAACGCTGGTGAAGTGCATCATGAATCAGATTTCCTACGACGGCTCGCTGCGCATCGGCCATAACGTGAAGATAGGTTATTTCGCGCAGAACCAGGCCCAGCTCCTCGACGGCGAGATCACCGTGTTCGACACCATCGACAACGTGGCCACCGGCGACATGCGCACAAAGGTGCGCGACATCCTGGGCGCGTTCATGTTTGGCGGCGAGGCCTCCGACAAGAAAGTGAAAGTGCTCTCCGGCGGCGAGAAGACACGCCTGGCCATGATCAGGCTTCTGCTGGAGCCTGTGAACTTCCTGATCCTCGACGAGCCGACCAACCATCTCGACATGCAGAGCAAAGACATACTGAAGGAGGCCATCAAGGACTTCGACGGCACTGTGATCGTGGTGAGCCACGACCGCGAGTTTCTCGACGGCCTCGTCGACAAGGTCTATGAATTCGGCGGCGGGAAGGTGACGGAGAATCTCGGAGGCATCTACGACTTCCTCCAGAAACGCCGCATCTCGCACCTCTCGGAGCTGGAGCTCTCCCCTTCCACATCGCAGACACCGAAAGCGGAAGAGCCCGTCGACACCGAGAAGGAGCAACGCATGCTGAGCTATGCCGAGCAGAAGGCCCGCGAGAAGAACCTGCGCAAGGCCGAGAAGAGGGTGAAGGAGGCGGAAAGCCGCATCAGCGAGCTTGAGAGCGCACAGCAGGAACTGGAGCGACGCCTCTCGTCGGGCGACGCCTCGCAGGAGGTGCTCGACAGCTACGCCGTCAACGCGGACGCGCTCGAGAGCGCCATGACGGAATGGGAAGAGGCCCAGAACGAACTCGACACGATCAAAGCCTGACAAAAGACATCCACCATTTACAAAAGAAACCATGCGACCGCAAGACAACTTCTATATATACGCCAACGAGAAATGGCTTGAAGAGAATCCACTGCCCGACGACTACTCCACAATGGGAGTGATGACAAAGATACACGACAGCACCGAGCGGCAGCTCAAGACGCTGATCGACGGGCTCGCGGACAATCCCGAGCACTCCGTAAAGGGGTCGCCGGCACAGAAAGTCAACGACCTCTACCACCTGAGTATGGACGTGAAACGGCGGGACGCAGAGGGTCCGGAGCCGGTGAGCCACATGATTGACAAGATACGCCGGCTGCTGCGCGAGGACTTCACGGCACTTATGGCATGGCTCCACGAGGGGATACTGACCCCCTTCTTCAGCATCGGCGTGGGGCCTGACAAGATGGACAGCACCAGAAACATACTCCATGCCGGGGGGGGATGCAACACACTCGGCGACCGCGACTACTATCTGGTGAGCAATCCCGTCAACGGCAGGATATTCAAGGCTTTCAAGGTCTATGTGAAGAAGGTGATGGAGATTGTCGGCTACAGCGAGGCCGAAGCCGAGCGCGTGTGGCAGACGGTAAGGAAGACAGAGACCGAGATGGCCCGCCACATGAAGCCCAAGGAGGCATTCCGCGACCCTATGGAGACATATCACATCATGTCGTGGGCCGACTTCAAGAAGCGATATTCCACATTCGACTGGGACCGCTATATGGACCTCACGAAGATCGCGGTGCCACAGGAGATCAATGTGGCGGTGCCCGACCATCTCGACTTCATTTTTTCATATATCGAAACCCTATCAACACAGGAAAAGGAAGACTTCATCATATTCCATCTGCTCGACGACGCAGCCGGGATACTCGGCCAGGACCTCTCGGAAGCATCTTTCGAGCTCTTCGGCAGGACTATCAACGGAGTAAAGAAACGCAAGCCGCTGTGGAAGCGGGCCCAGGCCTTCACGATATCCACCTTCGGCGACATAGTAAGCCAGCTCTACGTGGAGAAATATTTCCCGGCAGAATACAAGAGCCGGATGCTCGAGCTTGTAGACAACCTGCGCGAGGCGTTGCATGTCCATATCGAGGAGCTCGGCTGGATGAGCGACGCCACCAAGGCCAGAGCCATCGGGAAGCTCGACGCCTTCGGCGTAAAGATAGGATATCCCGACAAATGGGAAGACTACACGGGCTGCAGGGTAGATCCTGCCGACAATCTATATGACAACGTAGTGGACATATCGAGATTCTTCTACCGGAAGAACGTCAGGAAGCTCGAAAAGCCGGTCGACAAGGCGGAATGGCACATGTATGCGCAGACAGTCAACGCCTACTACTCTCCGCTCAACAACGAGATATGCTTCCCGGCCGGAATACTTCAGGCACCGCTCTTCGACCCCGCGGCCTCCGACTGCGCCAACTACGGCGCCATCGGCGCCATCATCGGCCACGAGATGACCCACGGCTTCGACGACTACGGCCGTAAGTTCGACAAGGACGGCAATCTCCACGAATGGTGGACCGATGAAGACGCCAAGGCATTCAACAAGCTTACGGAGCGCATAAGGGAACAATATGACTCGGTGGAAGTGGCGGAAGACCTTCACGCCAACGGCACATATACCCTCGGCGAGAACATAGCCGACCAGGGAGGAGTGAGGCTGGCGCTCACAGCGCTGAAGATGGCGCTCGAGAAGAAGGGGGAGACTCTCACCAAGGAACACCTGCGGGAGTTCTTCACCGCCTATGCCCGCAGCTGGGCCACACATATCCGGCCGGAAAGCATAGTGTCGCGCACACAGAACGATCCACACTCGCTTCCCTGGCTGCGGGTGAACGAGACCCTGAAAAACATCGACGAGTTTTACGAGGCCTTCGATATCAAGGAGGGTGACGGGATGTGGATGGACAAGGAGAGACGCACCGTGATCTGGTGAATAAATCAGCAACCATGGAATACGCACTTATCGGACGCCCACTCGGCCACTCCTTTTCCGCCGCCTTCTTCAACGAGAAATTCAGCCGGGAGGGTATCAAGGCGCATTATGAGCCGGTGTGTCTGCAGAGCATCGACGAACTGCCGGATTTCCTAAAGTCCAATCCCGGACTGAGAGGCTTCAACGTCACCATACCCTACAAGACGGAGGTGATCAAATGGCTCGACGACATATCGGAAGAAGCCCGGGATATCGGAGCTGTCAATGTAGTGAAGGTGACGCCAGACAGCACGCCTTCCCCGGTGACGGGACTGCCATTGCGGCTCACCGGCCACAACACAGACTGGGAGGGTTTCCGAGACTCGGCGGCGCCCTTCGCCGGAGACTGCCGGCAGGCTCTCGTGTGCGGCAGCGGGGGCGCCTCGAAAGCCGTGGCCTACGCGCTGCGCCGTATGGGCATGGATGTCGACATAGTGTCGCGCTCGACAGAGAAAGGAAATCTCACATACGGGCAGGTCGACAGTCAGGTAATAGCCGACCACCGGATAATAGTGAACTGCACTCCGCTCGGCACATGGCCCGACACCGGAAGCGCGCCTCCGCTCCCCTACCATCTCATCAGCGGAAGCCATCTGTGTATCGACCTCGTCTACAATCCCTCAGTCACCGCCTTCATGCAACGCTGCGCCGAGCGTGGCGCGACAGTGAAAAACGGACTCGCGATGCTCCACCTGCAGGCGCTCCTCGCCTGGGACATCTGGCAACACTGACACTCTTATGCCTCCCTTTCTCCTCCCGTTCGCCGGACTTCTCGCCGGCATCCTCGCCGGTCAACTACAGCCGGGCCTGATATGGCCTGCGGTTCTGGCCGCGACGGCTCTCGCCATAGCCGCCGCACTCACGGCATGCCGCCGCAATCCGACGCTATATATAAAAGTCACCCGCTTCAACCATGTATGGATAGCGCTGCTCTTCCTGTCGGCAGGCTGGCTTGAGGCCACGATGCAGAAGCCATTCGAGTATCCCTTCCAGAAGTCATCGCCATTCCTGAAATGCGAGGCCGAGATACTTACGGCGGAAGCGAAAGCCGAATACGACCGCTATACGGTGGAGGTGAGAAATCTGGTGACTAAGGAGGGAGGGATGTTCGCGACCGATAACTTCAGGGCCATAGTCACCACTCCGGGCACTCTCGCCAATGTGGGAGACATAATCGAGATTCCGGCCCGGTTCAGACGCATCACCAACCGCCACGGCTACACCTTCGATTACGCCGGAAGAATGCGCGACAGGGGAATACTCTACCGGCAGCATGTCAATCCACAATATTTCAAAGTGACAGGCAGCGAACACGGACTGCATCAGCAATGTGCGGAATGGCACGACCGCCTTGTCGTCGCGATAGAGAAATGCGGGCTGAGCCGCGACAACAGGGCTCTGGCAATCGCCATGCTCTGCGGCGACCGCAGCTATCTGCCGGAAGAGCTCTCGGAAGCCTTCGCCTCTATCGGCATCGCCCATGTGCTCGCCGTGAGCGGTCTGCACATCGGCATCGTGGCGGCCATCATCCTATGGCTTCTCTTCCCGCTCAATTTCTTCGGTCTCTATAAATTGCGTTTTGTGGTGGCTGCCGCTGCCGCCTGGGCCTTCACACTGATGGCCGGAGCACCGGCTTCGGCTGTCAGGGCCGCCGTGATGACCAGCTTCTGCTTCGCGGCATACGCCCTGGAACGCAGGAACAGCTCGCTCAACGCCCTGCTCGCGGCAGCCTTCCTGATACTCCTCGCCGACTGCCACGCGGCATACGACATAGGGGCACAGCTAAGCTTCACCTGCGTGGCGGCACTGATCATATTTGCCGGGAGACTCAATCCCGCCGACCACCACGCCCATCCGTGGCTATACAATATATGCGGCATGGTGATAGTCTCCCTTGTGGCCACGGCCGCTACATGGGCGCTGACCTCACACTATTTCGGACGCATACCGACGATGTTCCTTCCAGTCAACCTGATAGCGGTGCCCCTTATACCTATATATATAGCCGGAGTGCTGGCATATCTTGCCGTAACGGCGATTGGCATCGAAGTCGCGGCGCTGGCATTGCCTACCGACATCATCACCGAGGCGCTCACGCGAGGGAGCCGGCTTGTAGCCGATATGCCGGGCTCGGTGATAGAATACCAGACAACACCATTGGTGGCAGCCCTATGGTCGGCGCTACTTCTTGGCGCCGCGATAGCCATGGTGCGCCGCCGGGCCTGACCCTCTGGCCGCGCCTCTGGCCAGAAATTCATGAAACACACTGTTGCCGGAAATCACATCACGCTTGCTCTCGATCTCCCTCTTCAGCCTCTCCGTTTCCTCGGGGCGGTCGAACTCCTTGGTGTTGAATAGCCTGCGGATGCCGAGCAGGAGCATCACCATGCCCACAAGGATGGCTATTAAAGCTATGATCTGCAACAATATATATATGGCCGAGGCTATCATGTGGACGGGTGGATACGTTTTTTAAATGCACTTTATATAAATACAACACCTATACATTGCAAAAAATCAGGCCGATAATGTTAAAATCGACCTGACTTTTTTCCATAAAATGTTAAACTATCCTTTGATGAAGGTGTTTTATAGATGAAATCAAACAGTAAAAGAGTGGTTTCGATATGAATACAATAATATTATCTTAATACAGCAGAGTTATGAAAAGAACAGTTTTATTTCTGGCATCGCTTCTCGCCTTCACATGCGGATGGAGCCAGAATCTCTCGAAAAGCGAATCGAAGAGCCTCCAGGCATTCATGAGCCAGACATCGGTGAAAGGCGGCAGCAACGCCGACGCGCTGGGCTTCACGGGAGGCAATCTTGCAGGAGTGCCGGGCGTCACCGTATCGGCCGACGGACATATCACAGCCATCGACTGGCAGAACAAGAATCTCGCCGGCGACCTCAACCTCTCCAACTTCCCGCAGCTTCAGAAGATCAACGTCTCGGGCAATAAGCTCACCACCCTCACCGCAGACAACAACCCGATGCTGGTGGAAGTCAACGCCTCACACAACCGCATCGCCGAGGTGTCGCTCAACAACTGCCCGCAGGTGCAGAACCTCCGGCTCAACCGCAACCGTCTCGCTGAGATAGAATTCTCCGGCATACCCTTGCTCAAGAAGCTGAACATCGCCGGCAACCAGATGGAATCGCTCAACGTGAGCGACGCCGTCAACCTACAGTATCTCAACTGCATGAGCAACCGCCTCGAGGAGCTGACAGTGGCAGGATGCCAGGAGCTGAAGACAATCTACGCAGGCTACAACGACCTTACAGGCATCACCCTCTCGGGGCTGCTGAAGCTTGAGAACCTCAACCTCAGCGGCAACAGGATAGCCAATCTCTACCTGCAGGATCTCCCGGCGCTCAACACCTTGATATGCAATGACAACCACATGGTGCAGCTCGCCATCAACAACTGCAAGAACATCAACGACGTCTACGCTCCCTACAACGACCTCACAAGCTTCACCGTAGAGAACGCACCGGTGCTCGCCACTGTAAGCCTTGAATGGAACGACCTCACGCAGCTCTCGCTCACCAACCTGAATTTCCTGCAGCGAGTGAATGTGGCCAACAACCAGCTCACACTTCTCGACCTGAGCTTCGACAGCATGCTCTACTATCTCAACATCACCAACAACTACAATCTCACCGACCTGCGTCTCGCAGGCGACGAGCAGCTCCGTCAGGTGGTAGGAGAAAGCTGGGGCGACCTCGACAACGCCATCTAAACCATCAACCCATAAAAATCAGGCTGCATCGATATCGATGCAGCCCGATTTTTTATATCATATTATTACTGTCCGCTAAACCATAAAATAGTGAGTCCAACTTCTTGAACGGCAGAAGTTGGGCTTACTTTTTGTAT
>CANQRV010000073.1 GCA_947626355.1 uncultured Muribaculaceae bacterium | reverse complement strand
GTCTGTATCGGGGCATATATCGCATCCTCGGCCCATTTCACAACCTCAATTTTACGCCATTTACTGAATATCCCTAAGTAAGATGCTGGGAAATCCATTCCATTAGCTTTTGTTCACCTCCCGGAAAAGTTGCAGGCGTATCAACGAAAGATACTTTGTTTGTACTGTCGGGTATTTCGCCGACAATAACTACCTCATTAGGATCAATTTCGCCTTTCTTTACGGAAACAATATTTTCTACGGGAGGCCGTTCACCTTCCTTTGCAAGACTGTCAACAGTATCTTTTTGCTCAATCGGTGTCACCGGCTCACCTTGCAAAGTTTCGTTTGATTGATTCGACGATGTGCCGTTACATCCCGACATAAGCATTATGCCAGCCGAGATTCCGGCAAGGGCTACGGCTTTACCCGTAAGGGAGCGGGCACGGAGCTGTTGCTCCAAATATCGTACTTCGGCTTCGCATTTGGGGCAAGTGCCGAAACAATCGCCCTTGTAGCGACATTCCGATGTCACGAACTCAATATCGTTTGCCTCGGCAATCTGCCGACGTATCTCTTTCAGTATCTTACAGGTCTGCTTTCCTCGTGTCATAGTCAGTGTTTTTGCGGGTTATCAAAAAGAAAATCATCGACATGAGAGCGTATGTAAGCCATCTGCAACTCCGCGATTCCCTCACCAAATTCATCTAATGAATATATAGCATTATCGGCATTCTCAAAATCAAGACCTAATTCATTAATCGAAGTGACCCTTTCCTCCAAATCAAACTGAGGATGGTTTATACCGTCAAACTCAGAAACCGCTTTTTCAAGAATCTCTGCATACTTTTCTGCGCCGATAGCTTTTAGACCCTCAATCGCATCAAGATACACCATTCCGACCGAATCAGTGAAAAAGCCATAATGACCATCGCCATATACCTCAGAAATATACATGTTGACTGAAAGTATACGACGCTGCTCTATGCTGAACTGTGACATATCTTTAATATAGTCTACATGACTTCCTGAAACATTCACGTAGGGTCTTATGGGGTCAATCACATGTTCCGGGGTTGTATCGGTTGCGTTGATGAGTTGAGCAGTCACATCATACCGACACACATCAATATCACCGCTCTGTTCAAGTATGACTTGCCCAAGAGTGTTCTGTGCAGTGTTCAGTTGTAAACAACGAGCCAGCAGAATCCCCTTGACTATAATCATCAATGCGACAAAAATCCAGAAATAGATAGTGAATTTAGGACTGAAATATTCCATGCCGGTCCACAACGCGCAAATGATGAACAGTGAACCCACAGTGCGAAACCGCATATCAAATGGGTTGAAAAAGTCTTTTATGACTTTGCGATTGGAAATCGGAGTAACATTATATTGCACTCCACCAAAAGTAGGTCTTGGTTCCTTACCGGGCTTAGAGAATAAATGAATAAAACCCCGATATACACCGAATAACATCCAAGCAACGAAGCCGGCATATATAATTTTTGTTGCCTCGCCATCCTTTCCTGTAGTGATAAAAATGAGAATGATTGCAATTATAGCCAGAATGGAGCATAAGATAGTTCCAATTATGTACGTAATTTTTTTATTCATAGTCAATGCTTGCGTATTTGGTAGGTAAATAAATCGAATCGGTCGAAGCCGAAAGTTTCAAGTGCCTTGCGGCTTGCCTCGCGGTCTGTATCGGTATTATAATTCGGTATCAGCGGTATGCGGACAATGCAGTCATGCTGCCGTCCCGCTTCCGCTATCAGCCGGAGATTGTCAAGAACAAGGTCGTTTGATTGTCCGGTATAACTGCTGTAAATCTCAGGATTCATATCCTTGATGTCGATAATCATAGTATTTACCACCGGGAGCAATGTCTCGATGTTGACTGAAGGAACATTAAGCGATGTCTCTAAGTTGAGTCGCCAGGACGCACCGCACAATTTGTGGAACTCACGTATGAAATCAGCGTACAGACACGGCTCGCCACCACCGAATGTAACACCACCGTTTGTGGCGATGAAATAAAGCTCGTCGATGCATGTTTCGGCATACAGTTCCTCCAGTGAATATTCCCTGAAACGGCCTCCATCGTCCAATGATTGCGGATTCAAGCAATAGCGGCAACGCAATGGACATCCATGGAAAGCAACGAGCGTGGTAACGCCATCGCCGTCAGTCGAAAGGCGATGCCGTGCTATTCCGATTATTTTCATCCGTTGTTTCATGTAACCAATTACCTTAAGTTACACAAAATTACGCATTTTACTTGAAAGAATTGCGATTTTGGTACGGAAATAATTTAAGAACTAACGATTTGATGATTTAGATTATGGGTAAGACTATAAAACAGTCCATTGTGAACGCAAGCACCCGTTTATAAATACATCATGGAATTATTCCAAATTCCATTTTTTATCCCTACTTTTGTAAGTGAAAAGCACACTATTCTTCTATACGTCACGCATACGCAGATAAAAATTATTTCTGTTACCTATTCGTTGCTTAACAACATACAAATCTGTTTATACAGCTATAAATCAATAATGTAATATTGCACATTGGTTAGTATCCCATTAAAAAATGCGTTAAAAGGCTCCTGCATCGATTTTTTTATTATAATTTTGCAATCATGAATAGATTTCTCATACCATTGGCCATCATGACCGGAGTCATGATGCCTACCACAGTCGAAGGCGCCAGCAGACGCCTCATCAACAACGGCTGGCAATTCCATCTCACCGACAGCGTCACTTTCAATATGCAGCCCGAGGCAATCGCCGACTTCCTCTGGAGCGACGTGCGCCTGCCACACGACTGGAGCATCCGGCTTCACTTCTCGCGCGAGGCCGCTCCCGGCAACGACGGTGGATATCTGCCAGCGGGCAAAGGATGGTATAAGACAGTGCTCGACATTCCTAAGCTTCCAGCCGACCGCAGGTTGAAGCTCTATTTCGAGGGCGTGTATGAGAAATCGGAGGTCTACGTCAATGGTCATCTCGCCGGTGGACATCCATACGGCTATACCTCATTTTTTGTTGACATCACACCTTATCTTAAGGATGGGAAAAACGAGATTGCGGTGAAATCCGACAATTCCGCACAGAAGAACAGCCGCTGGTATACCGGGTCCGGAATCTACCGCAATGTGTGGCTCGTGGAGAGCACCGATGTGCGCGTAGCCGACTTCGGCGTGGGGATACAGACGCCCGACCTCTCTACCGCCGATATCACGGTGACTGTGGATTAGCATCGACGGACCGATGGAACTGTTAGCTCTTGGCAATGCCGACATCAAGGACAATGATCCTTATTACGACAACAAGCACAAGGCATGGGAAGGAAGGGCGCTCGCCGTGGTGAGAAACAATGGAAACACCGGTACGGCAACAGTAAAAGTGAAGGCCAGGACTGCTTCCGGCGTCGACATCTCTAATGAGATAAGAATTGACTCCGCTGGCGAAAAATGACGGTCGCTCAGTAGTCGACTCTGTCTGGCTTGTCGCGCCAGAGCCGGAAGGCACGGATAGCCTCGCCGGGCATCAGACGCTCGGCGGGGAGCCGGCGACTATCGCGGGGCAACGCCAGCTCGTCGTAGATGAAGGAGTCGTCGAAGCCAATCCCGCGGGCATCATCTTTATCGTTGCCGTAATAGATACGGTCGATATGTGCCCAGTAGATTGCGCCGAGGCACATGGGGCACGGTTCGCATGAGGTGTAGATCTCGCAGCCACTGAGGTCATAAGTGCCGAGCTTACGGCAGGCGTCGCGTATTGCGCTGACCTCGGCATGCGCCGTCGGATCATGGTTGGCGGTGACGCGGTTGACACCGGTGGCCACGACCTCGCCATCGCGTGCTATAACAGCGCCGAAAGGACCACCTCCGGCAGCGATATTCTCTATGGAAAGCTCAATGGCCATTCCCATCAGTTCTTCTTTCGTCATATACGGTTCTGTACAGTCCGTCTTACAATTTTTCAATCTGTTCCTGTGTAAGGCGTGTCGCCTTGCAGATAGTCGGAATATCCAGACCAAGAAGCTTCATGTTTTTGGCGATTTCCAATGCACTTTCCACCCTGCCTTCCTGGCGCCCTTCCTGGCGCCCTTGCTGGCGCCCTTCCTGACGGCCTCTTTCCCATTCACCTCTGGCGACGGCAAGACTGTCGCGGTAGATACGCAGGGACTCATCATACATACTGCGTTCCGGCTCGTCCATGGCCTCGATTTCCGCGATGCTTCCCAAACGGTCGAATATCGCTTTCTGTGCCGCAAACGGCATCCTTGTCAAAGTCTCCATATTCTTCAATACATAAATCCAACGTTCGAAATCGGTCTCACATTCCTCCTCCTCCTTTGTCATAAGAGGTATCTGGATAAATATCATACGCATTCTGTCGGTAAAAAGTTTGCCCGTGCTCAGGTCAGTAAGCCCGACATCTGTCCTCAGCTTTCCTTTGTTACCCTCCGGGAATTCCCAGTTCATGAAGTAGATGCCATACACTGGAACAAGCGAGTAATCCCAATCCCCTCTCGTACCCTGCCGATGTATGTCTCCGGAAAGATAGAATAGGGCACGGTCTTCGAAATGCGCCTGTATGCGGTTCTGCATCTCGACGATTATATGTTCGCCGGTGTCGGTTGTGCAGAATACGTCATAAATGATGCCCCTCTCCGATTTTACGGAGGGTAGCAGTTCCTTGTCGACATAGTTGATGTCGACGATATGTCTCTCACCCTCGAGCAGTACATTCAGGAAATCAATCAGGAAGTCCTTATTGAAATCTTGTCCGAAGATCTTCTTGAAGCCATAGTCGGTAAAGGGGTTGATGAATTTTCCCATAGTTGCCGGTTTTAGGTCTCAAAGATAATGAAATATTCTCAATGACACAAATATAGCATGTGGTGATTTGCTTATCGAGCTATATATTGATAGCGTCAGGCGAGGAGTGTGGCGACGAGGCGGCGGGGGCCGGCATGGTTGCGGAACTCGCATAGATAGATGCCTTGCCAGATGCCGAGGTTGAGGCGACCGTCAGTTATCGGAAGCGTCAGTGTGGAGCCAACTATAACGGCCTTCGCATGCGACGGCATATCGTCAGAGCCTTCATCGGTGTGAAGATAAAACGGAGCGTTTTCGGGAACTGGCCTGTCGAAAATCACGTTGAGGTCGTGACGCACGTCGGGGTCAGCGTTCTCGTTGAGGGCAAGCGCAGCCGATGTATGCTTGATGAGCAAGTGGAGCAATCCTTTATCCGGCAATTCCGGCAGATTGCGCATAATACCACCTGAGACAAGGTGGATGCCCCTCGGAAACGGGCGCAGGGAGAATTCTATCTGTTGTATCATATCATTTATTGTCTATGGTCAATAGGTCGCGTAGCGACAGCCACTGTTGCAGATTGCACAGTTCCGTCTTCTATGCATGAAAAAACGATGTCGCGGTGATCCGCTGAGAGTTGAGGCATGGCTGTTATTGCGACTGAAGGGAGGCTCCCGGTGGAGTCTCCCTTCAGCATGCCGTGACTGTCGCCGCGGAGGCGTCGGCTTGTTGTTCAGAGCTTGGCGACCTCGTCTTTGAAGCAGTCGGCGGCCTTGAAGTGGGGTATCGGATGTGCGGGCACTATAAGCGTGGTGTTCTTGCTGATGTCGCGCGCTGTCTTCGTGGCCCTCTGCTTGATGCCGAATGTGCCGAAGCCGCGGAGATATACGTTCTCTCCATGGGCGAGACTGCTTTTCACCACTGTCATCAACTGCTCCACGACTGTGAGCACTGCGGCTTTGTCGATGCCGGTCTGTTTCGCGATGTCGCTTACAATTTCTGCTTTTGTCATTGTTGTTGTGAGGTATAGATTTGACTATTATTCGTTTTGCGGTGCAAAGGTAGGTTAAAATCGCGACATTTCCGCGCCTACGCCCCAAAAAATCTCTTTTACCCCCGTTTTTCTCCTCTCCGACATACATATACAGTATTTCCCGGGCTTGAACATCTCATGGGAAAAGAAGCGGCATGCCAGAGGGTCCGGCATGCCGTTGTTCTTATCGGCCTCCCGGAGGAGGCATGGGGAAGTAGGGACTATCAGATGATGCCCTGGCCCATCATGGCGTCGGCAACCTTCATGAAGCCGGCGATGTTGGCGCCCTTCATGTAGTTGATGTAGCCGTCGGCCTGTGTGCCATACTTCACGCAGTTCTCGTGGATGTTCTCCATGATCTGGTGGAGCTTGTTGTCAACCTCAGCGGCTGTCCACATCAGGTGCTCGGCATCCTGTGTCATCTCAAGACCGGAAACGGCTACACCGCCGGCGTTGACTGCCTTGCCGGGAGCATAGGGCACCTTGGCTGCGATGAAGGCGTCGATGGCCTCGGGTGTGCAGCCCATGTTGGAAACCTCGGCGCAGAGTGTCACGCCGTTGGCGATCAGCTGCTTGGCGTCCTCGCCGCTCACCTCGTTCTGTGTTGCGCAGGGGAGTGCGATGTCCACCTTCTGCTCCCAGGGCTTGCGGCCGGGGAAGAACTGTGAGCCGGGGAACTTGTCGGCATAGGGAGCCACAACGTCGTTGCCGCTGGCGCGGAGCTCGAGCATGTAGGCGATCTTCTCGGCGTCGAGGCCGGCGGGATCGTAGATGTAGCCGTCAGGACCGGAGATGGTCACTACCTTTGCGCCCAGCTCTGTAGCCTTTGTAGCTGCGCCCCATGCCACGTTGCCGAAGCCGGAGATAGCCACTGTCTTGCCCTTGATGTCGGTGTGGAGGTCCTTTGTGAGAAGGTTCTGCACGAAGTAGAGGGCGCCGAAGCCTGTAGCCTCAGGACGGATCAGGGAGCCGCCGAAGGAGAGGCCCTTGCCAGTGAATGTGCCTGTGTTCTCGCGTGCGAGCTTCTTGTACATGCCGTACATGTAGCCTACCTCGCGGCCGCCTACGCCTATATCGCCTGCGGGCACGTCGCGGTCCGGGCCGAGGTTGCGCCAGAGCTCAAGGATGAAGGCCTGGCAGAAACGCATGATCTCGGCGTCGCTCTTGCCGCGGGGGCTGAAGTCGGAGCCGCCTTTGCCGCCGCCCATCGGAAGGGTGGTCAGCGCGTTCTTGAATGTCTGCTCGAAGCCGAGGAACTTGAGGATCGAGAGGTTGACCGATGCGTGGAAGCGGATACCGCCCTTGTAGGGGCCGATGGCGTTGTTGAACTGTACGCGGTAGCCGATATTGTTCTGAACTTCTCCCTTGTCGTCTACCCAGGTGACACGGAATGTGAAGATGCGGTCGGGCTCTACCATCCGCTCTATGATGCGTGCTTTCTCGAATTCAGGATGCTGGTTGTAGACCTCCTCTACTGAAAGAAGCACTTCTTTCACAGCCTGGAGATACTCCTTCTCGCCGGGATGCTTTGCTTCAAGCCCGGCCATGATCTCGGAAATGTTCATGTTAGTCAGTTTAGATTTATGGTTAAACGTGTTGTTGTTTCTTATTTGATGCAAAAGTACAATCTTTATTTGATATGGCAAAGGTTTTCCTTACAAATTTTTGTTTCCGCCCCTTTTTCCTCCTTATATACTATGGGGAGACGCGTCCACGTTGCCGCGGGCGCGCCTCCCTCTATAAAAATCAGGGTCGGGACTGGGTCTTATTTCTGCGTGAAGATCACGATACGGTTCCAGTCGTTGGTGCGGTAGGGCTGCACGTCGGAGCCGTCGTATTTCACTGTCAGCCTCGAGGGATCGATGCCGTAGGTCTTGATCAGGGCGCTGGCCACTGCGTCGGCCCTTCTCTTCGAGAGAGCCATGTTGTAGTCGCTCGTGCCGGTGTCTTTGTCGGCATAGCCCACGATGACTACTTTCTCCTCGGGATTGGCCTTCAGCCATTCAGCCATGTTGTAGACGTTGACCTCCTCTGTAGGCATGATCTCGTCGGAGTTGATGAGGAAGCGCACGGTGGTCATGAGCGGTGCGTTGACGCAGTCTTTCTCCACGACCTCGGGGCAGGGAAGCTGGCTCTCGAGGGCGGCGATGGTCTGTGCGCTGTTGAGGAGCTCGGCGCGGAGGTTGTTCACCTGGTTGTTGAGGCCTGCGAGCTGACTCATCGATTCGCATTCATTATATGACTCCCATGTGCGGCCGTTGATGTTGAAGCTGAAGCCGCCGAGGGCTGCGATGTTGGCCTCGATGGGGCGTCCGTAGCTGCAGCCGTTCCAGTTGTCGCCATAGAAGGAAGCCCTTGCCTCTGCGAAGAAGTCGACATACTGACAGAGACGGAACCTGAACTGGATGCCGGCGCTCACGGGCAGCGACCAGCTTGTGGTGCGCAGCTTGTTGCTGTGGCGGCGGTAGATGTTGCTGCCGGCTGCCGGATTGCCCTTGGAGTCCTTGATGCCCCATGTGCAGTCGCCTCCGAGACCCACGTAGGGAATCACGCTGACCACGCGGTCGGGATTCACTCCGGCGATGGTGTTACACATATCCCACATCAGCTCGAGGTTGAGGTTGACGTGTTTGGCATGGGTCCAGCCGTTGGTGGGCTGTTCGGTGGTGGGGTTGTTCCAGTGGAGGGCGCCTCCCAGGGCGTTGACCCTGACTGCCAGATAGGGGGAGAACCAGTGGCCGAAGCCGAAGTTCATCGCCAGCGTCATGTTTTTGCGGTTTACGTTGTGTCCCGGCGACTCTACGCCTATGCCCCTCTCCACGAAAGGCTGGTTGATGCCGGCGCCAAGCTGGATAAACCAGTTGTTGCGCCATCCGGCGAAGTAGCGGTTGGTGTTGTCACACGAGAATTCGGTCACTGATACAGCCTCGTCTTCGATCACGACGGGCTCCTGGGCCTTCGCGCCTGTCGGAAGCATCGTGGCTCCGGCGCACAGCGCTATAAGACAGTAGAGATTTTTAGCTTTCATAATTAATCTTAATTAGAATATAGTGTTTGTTTTGATTTTATATTCATAACGTATGCGCCTTTTCATTGGTTCATTTTTTTTAACGTACATTGCACCGCGCCCCTTACTAAATACGGATTGTATTTTGAGAGTTGGAGCTTTTTAGTTAATTTCGCGTATTATTTGAAGCCACAATCCGCGAGACTGCATGCGCCGCAACAGGATTATCAGCATATCGGTATTCGATGAGTCGCGGCTCCACACCCTTCTGAAGTGGAGCTGCCCCTCGCGTCGTCTCCCGGTGGCGGCTCTCTTCCTTATGGCGGCCTTCCTTGTGGCGGCCGTTCTCGTGGTGGCCTTCACCCCCCTGAGGCGACTCCTTCCCGGCTCGCTCGACGACACCCGTCGCGAGGCCGTGGAGCAGCGCCTCCTGCGCCTCGACTCCCTGCAGCGCCTCTCCGAGCTCAACGCCGCCTATCTCGCCGACATCACCCGCGTGGCCGACCATCTCCGCCCTGCCGCCGACACGGCCGGGCGGGCAGCCCGCAATGCCGTCTATTCCGACTCGCTGCTTGCCCCTCTCCCGGCAGAGGCCCGTTTCGTAGCCTCCGTGGCGGAGAGGGAGAAATTCAATCTCTCCGTCATAGCGCCGCTCGCCGGCGGCAGCGTGATGTTCTATCCCCCCGACGAGGGGGCCGTGGCGGCCTCCGAATCACGCGGCAGCATGCGGCAGAAGATCCTCATGCCTCCCGACGCCAATGTCGGCGCCCTCGCCGACGGCACTGTGGTGGCCGTCTATTACGCGCCGGAGGAACGCGGATATTCTGTGGTGACCCAGCATGGCCGCGGCTTCCTCTCCCGATACTCGCGTCTGGGCTCCCCGCTCGTGGCCGTAGGCGACGTGGTGGCCGGCGGACAGGCACTCGCACTCCCGCTCTCGGCGCCGGGGCGCCGGGGCGACGTCATATACCTGGAGATGTGGCACAACGGCACTTCCTTGCCTCCATCCGACTATATTCTCCAAAAAAATCATTAACTTCGCGATATGATTCTCTCCTTAATATATAATAACCCCGGGGCGCTCCCTCCAGTGGCGCTCCAAATTCCTGTTTGATGTGGACAACGACAAGAAAAAGATAGCCGTGCTCGGCAGCACGGGCAGTATAGGCACCCAGACCCTCGATATCATCGCCGAGTATCCCGACCGTTTTCAGGCCACCCTTCTCACGGCACGCCGTCAGTGGGAGCTGCTGGCGCAGCAGGCCCGTAAGTTTCTTCCCCGCAGGGTAGTGATTGCCGACGAGCGCTATTATGCCCGTCTGCGCGACGCCCTCTCCGACCTCTCCATCAAGGTGGAGGCAGGCGACGAGGCTGTGGCCCGCGCCGCCGCCGAGGTCGAGGCCGATGTGGTGGTCACCGCCATGGTGGGTTATAGCGGCCTCGTGCCCACGGTGAAGGCAATCGAGGCCGGGCGCACCATAGCCCTCGCCAACAAGGAGACGCTCGTGGTGGCCGGATCGGTCATCACGGAGCTCGTGAAGCGCCACGGCGTGGATGTGGTGCCCGTCGACAGCGAACACTCCGCCATCTTCCAGTGCCTTCACGGCGAGCGGCGCTCAGAGGCCCGCAAGATCCTTCTCACTGCGAGCGGCGGTCCCTTCCGCAAGCTCTCGAAGGAGCAGCTCGGGAAGGTGACGGTGGCCGACGCCCTCAACCATCCCAACTGGAAGATGGGAGCCAAGGTGACGGTCGACTCCGCCTCGATGATGAACAAGGGCTTCGAGATGATAGAGGCCCGTTGGCTTTTCGACTGTCCTCCGGCAGCCATCGAGATCGTGGTGCATCCCCAGTCGATCGTGCATTCGATGGTGGAGTTTGTCGACGGCTCGGTCAAGGCCCAGCTCGGAGTGCCCGACATGCACCTTCCCATCCGCTATGCCCTCGGATATCCCGACCGCCTTCCTACCACCCAGCCCCCGCTCTCGTTTGCCAAATACCGCGAACTCACCTTCGAGGCGCCCGACTACGACAAGTTCCCACTCCTCACCTACGCCTTCGAGGCCGTGGAGGCCGGCGGCAACATGCCCTGCATACTCAATGCCGCCAACGAGATAGCGGTGGCGGCATTCCTCGACCGCCGCATCTGTTTCGTCGACATGCCGAGGGTGGCCCGACTCACGATGGAGAAGGCGACATTCGTGGCCGCCCCCACCCTTGCCGACCTCATGGCCTCCAACGGCGAGGCCCGCGCCATCGCCGCGGAGATTGTGGAGCGCATGTGACCCGCACCCGCATCCTGATATTGACATTATAATACTTTTCCTTCTGTGGATACATTTCTCATTAAGGCCGTGCAGCTTATCGTGGCATTGGCTTTCCTTGTGATAATACACGAATTCGGCCATTTCCTCTTCGCCAGGATCTTCGGAGTGAAGGTCGAGAAGTTCTATATATTCTTCGACCCCTGGACGGAGCTTTTCAAGTGGAGGCCGAAGAAATATATCGGTGCTTTCGGCAGGACGCGGAAGCTCCGCGGCTGCTCCGGGGAGCCGGAAGGCGACGAGAAGCCGAAAGGGTTCTGGTCTGACACCGAATACGGCATCGGATGGCTGCCCCTCGGCGGCTACTGCAAGATCGCCGGCATGATCGACGAGAGCATGGACACCGAGCAGATGAAGCAGCCGGCCAAGCCGTGGGAGTTCCGCTCCAAACCGGCCTGGCAGCGCCTGCTCATCATGATCGCCGGCGTGCTCTTCAATTTCCTTCTCGCCATCATCATCTATGCCGGCATAGTCTTCGCCACAGGCGAGAAATATGTGCCCTTCCGCGAGGCGAAGCTCGGCATGGCCTATTCGGGCGCGGCTCATGACATAGGGTTCCGCGACGGCGACATTCCCCTTTATGCCGACGGCGAGGAGCTCTCCTATCCACCCGACGCGCGCATGAAGATGGCTCAGGCCAAGGTGGTGACCGTGGAGCGCGATGGGCGTAGGGTCGACGTGGCCGTCCCCTCCGACTTCCTCCTGCGCCTCGACAGCGAAGCCAAGAGCGACACCGCCATGATATCCTTCTTCACCTACCGTATCCCCACGCGTGTGATCAATGTGGTGAAAGGGGAGGGGGCATATAAGGCCGGCATCCGCGAGGGCGACGAGATCATAGCCCTCAACGACACCGCGACCCCCTCGCTCGACGTCTTCTTCCGCCACCTCGCCGGTCACAACAACCAGACGGTAGCCCTTACCGTGACGCGCCCCGCCGCCATTGGCCGCGACACCCTGCGCCTCGACGTGCCCCTCTCCGACAACTCCAAGATGGGAGTGGCCCTCGAAGTCGATCCCTCGAAGTTCTACCACAGCGAGGAGAAGAGCTACAACCTCCTTCAGTCTGTGCCCCGCGGCATCCAGATGGGCGTCGACAAGCTCACCTCCTATGCCTCGTCGATGAAGCTCGTCTTCACCAAGGAGGGGGCCAACAGCCTCGGGGGCTTCGGCACTCTCGGCAGCATATTCCCCGACAAGTGGAACTGGATCGCCTTCTGGAACATCGCGGCCTTCTTCTCGGTGGCCCTCGCCTTCATGAACATCCTGCCCATCCCGGCGCTCGACGGCGGCCACGTGCTCTTCCTGCTCTACGAGGTGGTCTTCCGGCGGGCTCCGTCGCAGAAGTTCATGGAGCGCGCCCAGGTGGCCGGCATGCTGCTGCTGATAGCCCTTCTCATCTATGCCAACGGCATGGACATCTACCGTTTTTTTGTAAAATAGGATTAATAATTAAGGTCGGCATGTAGGACTGGATCCGGAATTGCCATACATGAGTCTAAGATAGGATTATGAATCAGATAACATTGAAGAAAGGTAAGGAGGAATCCCTCCTGCGTGGCCATCCGTGGGTATTCTCCGGAGCCATCGCCTCCATACCCGGGAATACCGAGGAGGGCGACCTCGTGGCGGTGGTGGCCCACGACGGCACCCTCATGGGTGTCGGCCACTTCCAGATCGGCAGCATAGCCGTCAGGATGCTTGTGTTCGGCGCCTCCTCGCTACCCGACGATTTCTATTTCAAGGGAACTTCTATAAATTAAATATTTGCATATCAGAGAAATAATTCGTATCTTTGTGTAAAAATTATAAGATATGA
>CANQRV010000072.1 GCA_947626355.1 uncultured Muribaculaceae bacterium | reverse complement strand
ATTTTTAAGCACTCGTTTTATATACCATTTATTTAAGAAGTTGACAACACTCAATAACTTGACCTTTTGCTTCTCCCTTGAATATGAGAAATCAATAGCTGATACACCGAACTCATTTATCATACTCCCGGTAATATTTTCATTGTTATCGCTGACAAGCATAATTCCAGATACAAAGCCCTTTGGCGTGTCTATTTGAAACGCATACCTGCAGAGTGGGCTCTGTTTATTGACAGAATCCAACTCATCAGCTCTCACAGAAAAAGTGATTAGACTGAAAAGACTACTTAGGAATAGCAAAAAGAGTCTCATTTATAGTTCCGTTTGTCGTTATATTTTTGAGTTTTATATTGGTGCGATCGTTGTTCTTTTCGTAGATGTTTATCTCAGCTATCATAAGGTTTGACTGATTGAACATTAGCTCAATTTTTGAGAACATCTTTTTTATATCTTTCTTCTTAGGGGTCAATATCACCCTCCAAAAGGTTTTCTCATTAGCTACATCTACAGTGAAATCAGTTGTATTAGAAAGAGCTGTACCTGTGACTGTGCTCATCATAATTCTTGCCACTTCCTTGAATATCTTATTTGTTTGTGTGTCGATGACATCTTTGCGAGACTTATTGCCGACGTATACTTTTGAGCCATTAAAGACAAACAAATACTGATAGGGAGAAGTATACTCCCAGCGAAGTTTATTCGGCTGTTTGTAATACATTTTTCCTTCGGAAACCATTTTATCACTTAACAAGGAAAGGTACTTTGTTTGCGTAAAAGAACAGCTCATTGATTTTAAGCCAGCAGCTGTCTTGTTAATACGTGATATGATCTCCTGTTTCTGCTGTGGAGTCAGTCCAGCTGCCATTGATGCAACTGAACATATTATTGAGAAGAAAAGTATGCTGATTATCTTTTTCATCTTATTGTTATTTAGCTACAAAAACACATCCTGCCATTATTAGAGCTACACCGAACCATCGATTCCAAGATACAGTTTCGTGTAGAAACACTATAGCAAACACTAATGCAAATATGTAACTCATACTTGCCATAGGATATGCCATATTGAGTGGAAAATGTTTTAGGATATACATCCAAAGTATAGATGCTCCTCCGAACAGTAATCCACAAAGCATAAACCACCAGTTGGTGAGAAGATCACCCCAGAACTGGGTAGTCCATGAAAAAGTCGGCATCTTCTCTAAAGCAATCTTTAGAGTCAGCTGCCCAAAAGAGAGCATAATGCTCTGTATAATTGAAAGACCAATTAATTGCCACATAACGCTTCCTTTTTAAGTCGAATCAATGACCAAACTGTAGAATCAGAATGATTAAGTATTGTCACGTTTTCGATGTTGCCACTTGATAAATTCCCCTGCCACTGCAAAAAGGTCGGAATGCTTTGCTTCTCAAGTATTTTCGCTCCAACATAGAATGCCATAGCAGACGCTGAGAAGTTATCACCAAAAATATTTTTATACTGGAGAGTTTGAGGCAAATAGTCCAGATGTTTCAGCAAATCTCCATAAGGCTTGTCATTTATTGGATTCCCATTAACACCCAAAATCAATACTTCATCAGTCTCTCTTTTCAGACTATCGGCTATTTCTTCTAATTCGGGTCGATGAAAGAGTTTTACCTCAAAAACTTCACAGATATTAGACGGAAGATTAGAGTTTACCAATACTGCCGACATCGAAGTTTCTGACACAAATGAATATTCCGGGTGGGTACGCTCCAAAACAAGATCCATAAATGGGGTAACCTCATCATTAGCTCCTATGAGAGCATTACGAATCAACCCACTTTTTATTTGCAACCAAGCGTCAAATAAAGCGCTCTCAAAAGAAATGCCTTTATGAGAATACGTGTTATTGTATCCATGACACTTTAGAATAATCGCAATAAGCGAACTGATAGTGTTATGGGTAGACTGCATGAATAGAGTTGGCTTTAGACAATTCTCTCCAAATCTGCTAATGTCAATAAGGAACTTTTCAGAGTTTTCCATACACCCCATGCCGGTTCCTGTAATAATGGCATCGGGTTGCTTGACATCAGAGTTATTAAGTGCAGTGATCGCCGTAGTTACCGTTCGTTTAAGTATCTTGCTCATTCTTCGAGCTTCTGATGGCACTATTAATCCCTTGGTGTCAGGCTCTTGTGCTCTTACATATTTCTCTTCATAGATATATGGCGAATCAAACCACTCATCGGAGAGCGGTTTTTGGCAAGAAACTTGCGCTATGGAATTTAAGAAACAACGATTAGCCATTCTGATCAATGAATTTTGAGAAAATCAGTGATGAATCATTTCCACCAAAGCCAAAGGAATTATTGATAATATTTTTGACCGGATGATGGTGTTGATTATCAATGATTGGAGCAACATCTTCCTTCATGGGATTATGCCACCCCAAGTTTTTGGGTAAAAAGTCATTTAGAAGAGCCAAAATACAAATTACGGCTTCAATGGACCCCGATGCGCTGGTAGTATGACCTGTAAATGCCTTTGTTGAGGAAAATTTGGGGAGATTATAGCCCCAAATTCTCTGCATCGCAGCCAACTCTGTTTCATCATTATTGGGAGTTCCAGTTCCATGAGCATTTATGTAATCTATGTCATAGGGACTTAGTCGAGCCATATCTATGGCTTTACGCATTGCCAAATATGCACCTTCTCCATTTTCTGATGTAGCAGTTTGGTGAAAGGCATCGCAAGTATTGGCATATCCACTTAATACACTTAATATATTGACACCTCGTCTCTTTGCTGAGGCCTCGCTTTCAAGTACAATATAGGCTGCCCCTTCACCCAGATTAATACCGGTCCGATCTTGATCAAACGGGCGACAACGATTCTTATCTAAAATCATTAAGGTATTAAAACCATTGAGGTGAAACTTGGTAAGAGCTTCTGCTCCTCCCACAATGGCAATGTCTACCATTCCAGTCTTAATCAGATTTGCACCCAGAATGATTGCATTAGCCGCAGAAGAGCAAGCAGTGGAAGTCGTTGTAACCAGACTAAATTTACCGAGACTATCTGCTATCAATTCTGTAGAATATCCACAATCATTGTACTTCAGTTCTTGACTATCCTCAGTTTCTACATTCGAGTCGAATACATTTTTGAAGTGCTTCTCGGTTTTATCCATTCCTCCGACTGTCGTACCATTGATAAATGCAGCAATGCGCAAATCTTCTGAGGTTAATCCTGATGAAGACATTGCCTCTTTTGCAGCAATTATACCCATAAGTACAGTTCTCAACTCATCTATAGGGTAGCCGACATTGAGCATTCGTGACATTTCAGCATTCGACCAGGATACTTCACCTACGGGAAATTCCTCATGCTCCGTTTGGATATGAGAGATTTTCCCGATACCACTCTCGCCCTTAATCAGAGCTTGAAGGGTAGCATCCTTACCAACACCTAAAGCCGAGATGATGCCGACTCCTGTCACGAATACCTTGTCTGACATTGCTATTTTTTACGGTTTTTGCTTACGTAATCTGCGATAGAATCGATTGATTTGAAAATCTGTTTCCCCTCTGTGGGATTCGACAACTTAATGCCATACTCACGTTCAAGGAGAACAATCAGTTCAAGGGCATCGATGGAATCGAGACCGAGACCTTCTCCAAAGAGAGGTGCCGACGCATCGATATCGTCAGCGGTCATATCCTCAAGATTGAGGACTTCGATGATCTGATTTTTAAGTTGTAAAACTAAGTCTTCCATATTTATTGAAATTTATTTTGTTACTAGTTTTATGTCTGCAAGATAATCTTCATCATTATCGTAATCAACCCACCCGGTTAGAATAAACGAAGGAGACGACGTTAGAAATGTATTCCTAACAACCTCGTTCATTGTAGATTCCTCAGGATTGGGCAACACGTAAAATGAAGACTCTCCATATATCTTATGTCTGATTGCTATTTCTCCTGTCACTATGTTTGCAAGTGTATAAACGAACAATGCCGGACTGGGGAAATAGTCTTCTTTTGATATTGTTTTCTGATAATTTCTATCAGTAACAAGAGAACCATTCCTATTGAATAGGATTATAGCCGCGTTTTCTTTTTCTTCAATCGGGATATTTTTTAGTAGTAACTCAGCGGCAACAAATCCCAACTTACACAATGAATCCATCTTAAAGAATTTTGGGTAGTCACCAATAAATTCACGATAGATTCCATTAATACTTGACGCGGAAATAGATTTGCCGTTAAGTATTACACTTGAAGGGGTTATCTGTACTTGCGATAATACTTTCATTTGTTACCTCCTTTCCTATATGCAATGCCGGCATTTGTTCCACCAAAACCCGAAAGAATTTTGATGAACACTGTTTTATCGGTCTTCCGGATTTGATTAGATATATTAACAGGATGCGTAGTCCCAATATGTTCAAAACCCTTAGTAGCCAAAATCAAGCCCTTATCTATAGCTTTCATAGATAGTATAGTCTCGATTATACCGGCTGCTCCGAGAGTATGCCCATAATATCCTTTCAACCCATTAACCGGAACGGCGTCAAGGTTCGCTCTATGAATGGCAATAGATTCCATCTCATCATTGTATGCAGTAGATGTTCCATGAACATTCACAAATCCAATCTCCTCAACAGAAACCTCATTAAGAATATCATTTAATACACGGTATGTCCCCTCTCCAGTACGGGAAGGCCCAGATATATGATTAGCGTCATTATGAATGGCACATGCTACATACTGCCAATAGGTATCTTTAGATGGGTTCCCGGCTTTCAAAATGATTGTACCGACAGCTTCTCCCAAATTTAAGCCAACTCTGTCTATATCGTAGGGTTTACATTGTTCGGGACTTAAAGCTTTGAAGGATTGAAATCCTGATACTATGAACTTTGACAGCACATCACATCCAATGATTACTGCATAACGGTATTTGCCGCTCAATAACTCTCTTACTGCTGCAATTTGAGCACATACCCCCGAAATACAAGCATTGGAAACAACTAAAGGTGTGTTATGATTTCCAAAAAAACGAGCCACCTTAGAAGCCGAGTTGGAAAGGAAACATCTATCGTCTGTCAATGACTTTTCTAAGTTTTCAACGTTTCCCTTTGTAGTTGATAGTATGAATAATACATTTTCCTCCCGAGGTGAAAGGTTGCATTCTTCAATCGCTCTTTTTGCAGAGAGAACACACAATTTTTCAAAGAAAGTCAGGCTTGAATTTTGTCCAACTTCTTTGTCGAATATTTGGGAAAGGGTTTCACGATTTAGTAAAGAGGCACAGAAAGGCTCCTGAAGATCGAAGGCATTTTCCTGTCTCTCCAGCATCGACTCTCCTGCTATTATGGCACTGATATTTTCATCAGTTGTTGTACCTAATGGAGATATGATATTATCAGCAATCTTTGTTATCATAGCACTTCCCATTTATGTTTCCACTCCTTATAGAATTTGGGATTCTCCCATACAAGTTGATAGTTTTTATCCATAAAGACTTGAACAGATCGACCGGTAGCCAACACAGCACCGTCACTCTCATCTATAATCTCATAGTCGAAAACTATCTTTGCGGATTCAGTTGGCACATAGGTGATGATTATGGATGGCTTCATCTCATATACCAACGGTTTCTTATATTTGAATGTCAGTTCAACTAACGGAGCGTAGAAACCGTTTGAAAAGATGGTCATATATCCTAATCCGTACTGTTTACCGAACTCTTCCCTTGCATCTTCAAAGTAGAGCGGATAGGAACCATGCCATACTATGTTCATTGAATCTACTTCACTAAAGCGAATCTCAAATTGTCTTTTTGCAGATAATACTTTTCCCATATCAATGATTACTTTTGAGATTCAACTTCGCTTAATGCAATTTTCATTTCGGAAGTAGCTATTACTTCTTCTCCGATCCTTACTGTGGCGCTTACTAATGTCATTCCAAAAATCTCTTCAAGAGTGACGATGGAGGTTTCAATAGTTTCTCCAACTTTGGGACAACGAACGATATTCATATTGCGAATAGCACCTATGAAACCAAGTTGTATGCCTTTTTTTAAGATATACTTATTGACATACCCTATGCGCGTAGCACATGTTTGGGCAATATTCTCAATAATGCCGGATGGAGAAAACCTGCCGTTTTCAACAAATATATTGTCAGCCGCGACAGTTGTAAGTGTCACAGTCTCCTTCATGTCAAAATGCCGTAGTTTACCGACCATGACGAAAGGTTCCTGCTGAGGCAGAAGTTCATGTATATCAATTTTCTCGAATTCCATTATTTTGCCCAAAAATCAAAATAGTTATACCACTGTACCGGATAATGGCGGATTGTTCCTTCCAGTAAACGCGCATATTTCTTAGCTAAATCATTGGCTTTAGTTCGTAAGTTCCCGTCTTCTGCACTATCGATTCTACGAATAGTGATGTGATATTTCTTGGCAGCAGTTTTCATTACCGACACAAAGAGCATAGGTAAATCTTTCATCGCAGCAACTATGAATGGACCTTGTGGAAATTTCGCAACATCGCCTAAGAAATCTAAAGAGAACGACTTTTGAGAACCAAATACTCGATCGGCCGGCATACTCAAAATTTCGCCATTAGATAATGCTTGATCTATCACAAAGAGATGTGACATATCTGCCGTCATTGGAATCATTCTGATGTTATTGTCAACAAACAGCTTGCTTCGATTGGCCATGACACTCTCTTTCTCGCCACCAAATACAAGAGCATTAAATCTCTTGCTTTTAGCAACGAGCGAATAACCTGCTATTTCATAATTACCTATATGAGAACTGAGTTGAACAAAACCGGAAGGTTGTTCAGATAACAAAAGGAACTGGTCATATCCGTCTAATGAAATCTGAAACTTTTTCCCGGCGTACATTGCGAACTTATCAATTACTACCTGTGAAAAAGCACAATGGTTCTTATATGTCATCCAGCTTGATTTTAGACGACCAAAACCAAATCGCTTCCGATAGAATTGATACGTTGCACGCCTTGCCTTGCTATTGACAAGCATTGTGGGAGGAACTATAAACACGAAGGCAAATACATAGAGAAGACGCACGTCTATGACTTTTAGAAATCTGATAAGCCATTTGTGCATCCATCCGTTGCCGTAGGTTGTGCCAACCCACTCGTCGTGTTTAAGTTCGCTCACAGCAATGTCCTCAGAGAATTAGGCGTTTACTTTGTTCTCGATATAGTTATAGAAATCATTGAGGGTAACGACTCCGGCCATTTCTTCGGGTTTGATTTTGAAGCCAAAGTTTTTCTCCACGATGACCACGATGTCGACAAAATCCAAACTGTCGATTCCTACATCTTCTTTAAGACGTGCTTCCGGGACGATTTTTTCTTCGTCTACCTCCAGATCCTCGATCAGGAAGTCGCGCACCTTGCTTTCGATTTCTTTACGTTCCATTTTCTTTATATTATCTGGTTATTTAAGTTTACATACTATGATACTATGACCTTGACCAAGATAGTCATGAATCTGTTCGATTTGTAATCCGGCCTCTTTCACAAGTCTTTCCATATCTTCTGAATGGTACATCTTACTGTTGCCATTTGCGATTGCTGTAAAATAAAGACTTGTAAGAGTTAAGCACAGGGCAGCCGGTTCAAATCGCTGGCGATCCCAAAGAGTCTCCATTATATAAAGTCTGGAATCGCAATCCATAACTTTAGCTGCTCTTCGTAAGATACTAACGATTTGCTCTTCACTGAAACAATCAAGGAACTGACTCATCCAGATTGCCTCAAACTTTCTATCAGTGGGCATTTCCGAGGATTCATCAAGGAGATTTATGCCTAAACCGTCTATTCGATCAGCCCCATTTTGCCCCTTGACATTATCTTTCATCATTCCGATTTGTTGGGGCAAATCGAGTATTGTCACATTGACATCCTTGTCATAGTCAACACAACGAAGAGCCCAGCGTCCAGTATTGCCGCCAACGTCAAGTAACGTTTTGGGTTTATTTGCAAACACTATTTCAAGTGCCTGGTCAAAAGAATTATCAGAATAGAAGTGATCAAAGCCAAACCAACTATCCTGTATCTGCTTAGGAAGAGATGATAGACCCTCGTATACGGTAGGCCAGTCACCGAGAGTTTTCAATCCAATTGGTTTTCCTTCAATGAGAGATTCTTCAAGATTGAACCAACCAAGGTAATTCACATCATGATTGAAATTGATGTTTACTCTTGTAGCAGGGTCATTTATGAGGAACCATCCTGTCTTAGAGATGGTAAACTTGTCAGTGTTGGGATCAACTAACACAATGCCGATGCAAAGAGAGGCCTCCAAAAGACACTTCGCCGCATAGGTAGAGATATTTGCTTTTTTTGCAATTTCAGATATTGTTAGTCCATCTTCGCTATTGCGAATCATTTCCATAATGCCCAGTTTCAACATAATTCGGGCAGTTTGGAATATAACTGGTCCAAAGGCAATAAACTCGGCGAGACGTTGAGCCTCACGCGCATTTAATGTCTCCTTGGTATATTTCTTTTGTAATTCCGGAAACAGATTCATCGTTATCTCACAAATTATATTTAGGAGTTAAGACTCTTAATTCCGATAAATGATTGAACGGAGCTAAAAGTAAATATTCCTCAACACAATATTGGATAACCGCAATCGTAGTAATCGAGGAATGATTTGTTATCAGGCCATGAAGCACATAGCCTGATAACAATGTGGGGGTTTGAGCTTATTTTTTAGCTTTTTTCTTCTGCTCTTTTGCAATCTGCTTGAACTGTTTGTTAAGGAAGTCACCAAACTGCTCACCACCATCTTTGAATGCGTCGTTCATAAGATTGGTGAAAGAACCGAATCGACCGCCCTTGCCATCCATAGTGATAACAGCGACAGGCTCAGTTGAACCGGTTTTTGTGAATATATATTCGCAAGTGTTTTCACGACCGGGTTTGTCGATAGTCAGCATCTTTACGGTGAGTGTATACTCTGCGTTGTCTTTCTTAGCAAAACGAACGTCTTTGAGCTTGTCGTTTGCTTTTTCCATGAAGTTCATCTGTGCGCTTTTCACACCTCTATCGAACTTAGGTCCGAAGTCTTCGCCATTCTTATCATCGGCAGTCTTCCATTCGATGAACTCCTGAAGAGGCATGCCGGCAGCCTCCAGCTGAGAATAATCAAATACGCAGTTGATTACACTTTGTCCATAGATGGGCTCTAAAGAGCCTTCTGTCAGCTTCTGAGCTGACATCGTAGCAAAGCAACCTAAGATTGCTACGATTAGGAAACTTAATTTTTTCATTTTATTATTTTTTTTGAGTTGGTTGTATCTTTTTTAAGACTAATGCACTGTTTGTGCCACCAAAGCCAAATGAATTTGACAATATGACATTGAGAGAAGCCTCAGTGGTCTCTTTGGCTATATTCAGGTTCTTTGCATTCTCGCTTGGTTCATCAAGGTTGATATTCGGAGCAACAAAGTTGTTCAACATCATAATGATACTATAGACAGCCTCGCTTGCACCTGCCATCCAACACTCATGTCCTGTCATAGATTTTGTAGAACTAATAAGTGCTTTCTTCCCATTGAAAAGACGATCGAGTGCGATTGCCTCATAATCGTCACCTTGTGGTGTAGATGTGGCATGAGCATTGACATAATCAATTTCATCAGGCGTTACACCGGCATCTGCCATCGCACGTGTCATAGCCTTTATTGATCCATCATCACTGGGTTGAGATATGCCCCCACCATTAGATGAAAATCCATACCCAACTACTTCTGCAAGAATATTTGCACCGCGTGCTACGGCGTGTTCATATTCTTCGAGTACAAGTGCTGCTGCTCCGCCACTTGGAATCAGACCATCTCGGTCTTTGTCAAAGGGGCGAGATGCTTTAGTGGGCTCATCCATTCTGATAGAGAAAGCACTCAAAGCATCAAAAGTAGCCATAGAGAAATAATTAGTCTCTTGCGCTCCTCCAGCGAGAACCATGTCTTGTAACCCCTGCTTGATAAGCATATAGGCAATTCCTATAGAATGAGAACCACTCGCACAAGCAGAGCTTATGGTGAAGTTTACTCCTTTCAGATGGAATATCGTGCTGAGATTCATATTAACTGTTGAGTTCATGGACTGGAAAATAAGACCAGACCCAAGCAACGCTGAATCATGCTTCTCTGCCATTATATTAGCTGCCTCGATTACAGGCTTGGCGGAAGAATCATTGCCAAAAATGATACCCACTTCGTTTTCCTTGAGATATTCATCTGACACATTCGCCTCTTCAAACGCTTCTTTAGCGGCCATATAAGCATATTCTGCTTCTTCGGAAAGCCCCACTCTAAGGCGTCTATCAATCACACCTTTGAGTTTGGGGCGCTCAACTATACCGGTGAGACCAGAACGGTAACCATATTCAAGACGTTCTTTTTCTAATCCCACTCCGGATTTGCCGTGATATAGCGACTCCTTTACCTCTTCCTTATTCTTTCCGATACAGGACCAAATGCCCATACCTGTTACAACTACGCGCCTACTCATTAGTACAGTCCTCCATTGATTGAGATTGTTTCACCTGTGATGTAAGAGGCCTCATCAGAAGCTAAAAATGCTACAAGCGACGCAACTTCTTCTGCCTCTCCAAATCTGCCAAGTGGCACAAGTTTCTTTAGACTATCTTCGTCTAGATCTTTTGTCATATCAGATTTGATAAATCCGGGAGCAACTGCATTCACGGTCACTTTTCTGGCTGCTACTTCTTGAGCAAGAGCCTTTGTCGCACCAATAAGAGCAGCTTTAGCTGCGGAATAATTCGCCTGTCCAGGCAACCCTTTAAGCCCAGATAATGAAGCAATATTGATTATACGTCCAAATCGCTTAGTCAACATTCCTTTCAAAATTCTACGTGTAACATAGAAAAAGCCATCGAGAGTCGTATTGATAACATTATGCCACTGTTGAGTCTGCATAAATATCATGAGATTGTCCTCCCTTATGCCAGCATTATTGACGAGGATAGTGATTCTATCATTTGGATGTTGTTCTTCCCATTGTTCAAGAGACCGATCTACAGATTCTTCACTGCTCACATCGAATTGCAGTAATTCTGCGTAACCGCCATTCTCGCTAATCTCATCTACAACCTCTTGAGCTGCCGATCCATTAGAACGAAAGTTCACAATTATGCCTAATCCTTGTGAAGCAAGTTTTTTACATATAGCAGCTCCGAGACCACGAGACCCACCTGTTACTAACGCGAAATTCATGACTTCAAGAAATGGACAATATTAGTTCTTAAATATTTTTCAGTTTCAGCCACTTCTTCATAAAAAGGTGTGTCCTCAATAAACTTTGGACATATCTTACGAATGGCGTCATACTGTTCTCTTGTGCGAGGGGAAAGTTTATCAGCAAGCTCAAGACAATCGGTGGCTTGAGCTAATGCAATGTAGAGAATTGACATTACCTGATAGGCATTGTCAATTACTTTCTTACAGAGTAAGGCACTATTGGTCCCCATGCTTACAATGTCTTGGTTATCATTGTTATTGGGGATGCTGTGCACATAATTCGACATTGCAAGAGTCTGACATTCTGCCGTTGTTGAGGTTGCGGTAAATTGGCATGCTTGCATTCCATAATTTAGACCGAGTACACCTAAATTAAGGAATGGGGGCAATATTCCATTTATCCTATCATGAAAGAGATAGTTAAGCTGGCGTTCAGCAGTCATTGCAAGACGAACCATTGCAATCTTCACTTTATCTTCTTCCAGTGATATATAATCACCGTGGAAATTTCCTCCGTGATATATATTATGTGAGGTATAATCAACAATAGGATTATCACATGCTGAATTTACCTCGTTTTGAAGTACTTCCCCAGCATTTCTCAATGTATCGTAGATTGGACCATATATCTGAGGAATACAACGCAGAGAATAGTATGCCTGCACTTTATGTTCAAAATATGACCCTTTATTATTCTCTGGGTCATATAACTCATGTTCTCTTTTTTGGAGATGTTTGCTTCCACGACTCACTTCACGGAGCCAACGAGCTATTATCTGTTGTCCGGGTTGCCTACGGCATTCATTCTCCTCCACAGACATATAATCGTCAAAGGAGTCTGCTATTTCATTAATCCACGCCCCTGCAATAGTAGCATACTTTAATAAGTTTCCTGCGTAGTATTGATTGACTATGGATATGCCAGTCATTACTGAAGTGCCGTTGGTAACAGATAAACCCTCCCTCACAAATATGCCCATAGGTTCAAGACCGTACTCTTTGAGGACTTCTCCCGTTGGACGCCATTCTCCCTTATGATGCACTTTGCCTTCTCCAATGAGACATAAGGCAATATGAGCAAGCTGCACCAAATCTCCGCTTGCACCAACACTGCCATGCTGGGGGATAAAAGGATAGATCTCTTTATTTACAAATTCTTGAAGAAGATAAATAACGCTTGGATTAATTCCGGAACGAGCTTGCAAGAAAGTCCCTATTCGAGCAATCATAGCTGCTTTCACCTCAATATCTGAAAGAGGTTCGCCTGCGCCAGTTGCGTGACTCCGAATTATATTATATTGAAGCTCTTTAAGGTGATTATCGTCAACACGCCATTGAGCCATTGGTCCGAAACCAGTATTAATGCCGTATATTACCTTGTCGGTGACAAAGTCTTTCAAAAACTCGTAGCAACGCTCAACCTTGTCTATTTCCTCCCTTGGAATAGATAAAGTATCACCATTAAACAATATATTATAAACCGTTGACAATTCCATATTTAATAATTGGTTAGATTAATCCCGGCACAGATGCTTTTTGAAACTCCACTCTGATCACGGTGAAGGCTTCATAGGGAGTTATAGACACACAGGAAACACTCGAAGGTTTTTCAAACCCTCGAAGCGACTCTTGCTGAAACGGACGTAGAGGTGATCTGGCAAGAGTAATATTATTGGTTCTAAGTCTGCGCATTCTTAATGGCTTAATAAGCATCTCTTGCTTAGAGATTTGGATTGCATATAAAAGACTATGTGACAGTAAAATCCGATGCGGGTCAGCACACAAACGCCAAACAAAAGCCATTTTTTAAGGGATTTATCTTAGTGTGATACCTTAGTTCCATAATGCTGGCGATCACAAAAGTGGCCGATTATTTGGCAATCTCAAGAAATTTTACTAATTTTGCACGCTGATAATTATCTCTAAGCAAGAGATTTGGATACTTGTAAAACAACTTGGGGTAAAAATCCGACTCTGCATGAGGTTGTGACCCGTCCTGAAAAATGTTGACTGGGATTTGTATTGTTAAATGTTAATATATGTTCAAAGTCCGGAGAGACT
>CANQRV010000071.1 GCA_947626355.1 uncultured Muribaculaceae bacterium | reverse complement strand
CAGGGACTTTTGCAAATTTAATCGACTGAAAATTAAATGTTTAACAGCATAATTTCAATTTTTGTCATCTACTAACGTGGCAAATAAAAAAGCCCCGTCGGCGTTGACGGGGCTTTTCGCGGTATTTCAGGGGCATTATTTGCCTTCTTTCTGCATCTGCTCCTTGAGGGCCTGGAGAGCGCCGAGGTCGCCGAGAGTGGTCTTCTCGATGGCCGGAGCGGCTACTGTCTCCTCCTCGCGGTTGTCGTTGCGCTTGGGCTTCTTCGACGAGGCCTTGGCGGCACGCTGCTCGGCCTTGTTGGCGTCTTCAGCGATGCGGCTGTGGCTGAGGATGATGCGCTTGCTGTCTTTGTTGAACTCGATCACCTTGAAATTGAGCTTCTCGTCGAGCTTGGCCTGAGTGCCGTCTTCCTTCACGAGATGCTTGGGAGTGGCGAAGCCTTCGACGCCATACTCAAGGGAGATCACGGCGCCCTTGTCCATCACCTCTGTGATAGTGCCCTCGTGGATCGAGCCGACGGTAAAGATGGTCTCGAATACGTCCCAGGGGTTCTCCTCGAGCTGCTTGTGGCCGAGGGAGAGACGACGGTTCTCCTTGTCGATCTCAAGCACCTGCACCTCGATGTCGCTGCCGATGGAAGTGAACTCGGAGGGGTGTTTGATCTTCTTCGTCCAGGAGAGGTCGGAGATGTGGATGAGGCCGTCGACGCCTTCCTCGATCTCAACAAACACACCGAAGTTGGTGAAATTGCGCACCTTGGCGGCGTGACGGCTGCCGATGGCGTATTTCTCCTCGATGTTCTCCCAGGGGTCTTTCTTGAGCTGCTTGATGCCGAGGCTCATCTTGCGGTCCTCGCGGTCGAGTGTGAGGATCACGGCCTCGACCTCGTCGCCTACCTTGAGGAAGTCCTGAGCGGAGCGGAGGTGCTGGCTCCACGACATCTCGGAGACGTGGATCAGGCCCTCGACGCCGGGCTGTACCTCAACAAAAGCACCGTAGTCGGCCATAACGACCACGCGGCCATGGATATGGTCGCCCACCTTGAGGTTGGGATCGAGGTTGTCCCAGGGATGGGGCAGAAGCTGCTTCACGCCGAGGGCGATACGCTTCTTGTCGTCGTTGAAGTCGATGATGACGACCTTGATGTCCTGGTCGAGCTGCACGACCTCGTGGGGGTCGGAAACGCGTCCCCAGGAGAGGTCGGTGATGTGTACGAGACCGTCGACACCGCCGAGGTCCACAAATACGCCGTAGGCCGTGATGTTCTTCACCTTGCCCTCGAGCACCTGGCCCTTCTCGAGCTTGGAGATGATCTCGCGCTTCTGGGCCTCGAGCTCTGCCTCGATGAGCGCCTTGTGGCTTACCACCACGTTCTTATATTCCTGGTTGATTTTCACAACCTTGAATTCCATAGTCTTGTCGACGAAGACGTCGTAGTCGCGGATGGGGCGCACGTCGATCTGCGAGCCGGGGAGGAAGGCCTCGATGCCGAATACATCGACAATCATACCGCCCTTTGTGCGCGACTTCACGTAGCCCTTGATCACCTCGTCGTTCTCGAGAGCCTGGTTGACACGGTCCCAGGAGCGTGTCTGGCAGGCCTTCTTGTGGGAGAGGCGGAGCTGTCCGTTCTCGTCTTCGAGTGTCTCGATGAAGACCTCCACCTCGTCGCCGACCTTGAGGTCGGGATTGTAGCGGAACTCCGAGACGGGGATGATGGCGTCTGATTTCATGCCGATGTCGACACGAACCTCACGTTTGCTGATGGATTTAACCACGCCGGTCACCACTTCATTGTCTTTAGCTGTCTTAAGAGACTCGTCGTAGGTGCTCACAAGCTCCTCGCGGCTCTTCGAACCAGCTGTCTCGCCGTTTGCATAGGCTTCCCAATCGAAATCCTCGATGGGGGATTGAACTTTAGATTCAGTCATTAAAAAAGGGTTAGTAAATAGGGTTAATATATTCTCCGGATGATACTGCGGATATCATGCCGATTTTTATTTCTTCACTTTGTTGTAGCGGGCGTTGAGGCCTTCCACCACCTCGTCGGTGATGTCGAGCGCCGGATTGATGTAGAGGGTGGCGTTCTTGAAGAAGATGGCGTCGTAGCCGTGCTTGGCGTTGTAGTCCTTGATGAAGGCCTCGATGGAGTCGTTGACGGTCTTCTGGGCGGTCATCGCGGCGTTCTCGAAGTTCGACTGCAGGGTGGCCACAGAGCGCTGTGCGGTGTTCTGCATGTTGGCGATCTTCTGCTGGTCGGCCTTGTACGACTCCTCGGAGAGGTAGCCGTTGTTCTGCATCTTCTGTTGCATGGAGGTGGCAAACGACTGTATGGAGCTCTCGTGACGCTTCACTTCGTTCTCCATATTGCTTTGCATCCTCATCATCTCCTCGTTGTAGTCTTTCGACAGGTTGTATTTCAGCAACACGCTGTCGAGATCCACGTAACGGTAGTTGGGCAGCGTGCCCGGCGCCGCTGCGGCTGCTGCGGCTTGTGTCTTTGATGGTGCCTGGGTGTCGTTGCCTCCGCACGACGCAAGGCTGAGGGCCATGCCCGCTGCCAGCGTGAGCGAAGAGATGCGTAAAAGTTGTGATTTCATTATTTAGGTTAATATTGATATTCCTGTCGATTAACGGCGTCGGACGCCCGAAGCACGGCCTCTATGGCCACGCTCCGCGCGAGCGCGTCTCGCTTGCTCTCTAAGAGACAGCAAAAGTAACGCAATTCCTACTAATATAATAACAATAACCGTTAATTTCACTTTTTTTAAGGATTCGCGGGGCCTCGGCCCCCAAAAGATTCTGCAAAATTAAAAAAAAAACCGATTTATACCCAAAATTACGCTTGCTTTTGTTAACTTTGCCATGACAGAAGCTCTTTTTTAATCCAAAGCATCTGGAAAATCATGATTGAAGACAACATAATCAGCCGTGAAGCCAATGAGAAAGCCGTGCTCGTGGGGCTTGTGACGCAAAGGCAGAACGAGGCCAAGATACGCGAATATCTTGCAGAGCTCGCCTTCCTCGCACGCACTGCCGGCGCCGACCCCGTGTGCCAGTTCGTGCAGAAGCTCGACTATCCCAATCCCCGCACATATGTGGGGAAGGGGAAGCTCGACGAGATACGCCAGTATGTCGACGACAACGACATCGGTCTCGTGATATTCGACGACGACCTCTCTCCCAAGCAGGTGGCCAACATCGAGAAGGAGCTCAAGGTGAAGATTCTCGATCGCACCAGCCTCATCCTCGACATCTTCGCCAAGAGGGCGCAGACCGCCACGGCACGCACCCAGGTGGAGCTCGCCCAGTATCAGTATCTGCTCCCGAGGCTTACCCGAATGTGGACCCACCTCGAGCGCCAGCGCGGAGGTATCGGAATGCGTGGCCCCGGCGAGACCCAGATAGAGACCGACCGGCGTATCATCCTCGATAAGATATCGCATCTCAAGGAGGAACTCCAGCATATCGACCGCCAGAAAAGCATCCAGCGCAAGAACCGCGGCAACCTTACCAGGATAGCCCTCGTGGGATATACCAACGTGGGGAAATCAACCCTCATGAATCTCCTCAGCAAGAGCGACGTCTTCGCCGAAAACAAGCTCTTCGCCACGCTCGACACCACTGTCAGGAAGGTGACCGTGGAAAACCTTCCCTTCCTGCTCACTGACACCGTGGGCTTCATACGCAAGCTCCCCACCCATCTCGTCGACTCCTTCAAGTCGACGCTCGACGAGGTGAGAGACGCCGACATCCTCGTGCATGTGGTCGACATCTCGCATCCCGGCTTCGAGGAGCAGATAGAGGTCGTCGACCGCACCCTCCGCGAGGTGTGCGGCGACCAGCAGAAGCCCGTCATAATGGTCTTCAACAAGGTCGACGCCTTCTCATATACCCCGAAAGACCCCGATGACCTCACGCCGGCGACCCGCGAGAACATCCCTCTCGTGGAGCTCGAGAAGACCTGGATGGCGAAGTGTCCCGACTGCGTCTTCATCTCGGCCAAGGAGCGCACCAATATCGACGGCCTCAAGAAGCTCCTCTATCAGAAGGCTCGTGAGGTGCATGCCGAGCGTTTCCCCTACAACGACTTCCTATATGAAAAATATGACGACGACACCATCACCCCTGACACCGAATCCTGAATCCTCCGCCGAGGTCAGCGCCCCGCGCCGTCTCGAATGGTGGGAGACACAGCAGCTTGAGCGCCAGGGATGTTCGGCCGCCGACTGGAGCCGCGTGCTCGTGGCTCCCGGCTCCGACCTCTCGCGCATCCGCAACGTGCGCTTCGAGGGGTCGGTGAGCGTGGGCGTGATCCGCGAGGCGGAGCTCCGCGACGCTCTGATAGCCGACAGCGTGGTAGGCGACGATGCCACCGTGCGCTGCGTGCCCGGCGGCGTGAGGGGCGCCATAGTGGGGCCCCGCGCCGTGATAGACAATGTGGCGAGAGTGGAATTCGAGCCGGAGGCGCCGTGTGGCGTCGGCCTGCAGGTGAGCGTGCTCGACGAGACCGGCTCACGTCCGGTGGTGATATATCCCGGGCTGTCGGCGCAGATGGCCTGCCTGATGGCGAGGCGCCCCGTGTGGCTCGCCAAGGCTCCCGACGTCATCGCCGACGCTTTCCTTTCCACGCGCGTCATGCCCCATGAGATAGGGGAGGGGGCCGTGGTGAGGGACTCGGGCCCGCTGCTCAACGTGAGCGTGGGGCGCGAGGTCAGGATCGAGGGGGCGCAGCGTCTCGCCAACGGCTCGGTTGTCAACAACGCCGCGCCGGGACGTGCCCTCGCCTTCGTCGGCGCGGGCGTCGACGCCGAGGGCTTCATCTTCGAGGACGCCACCGTAGACAGCGGCGCCATAGTGCGCAACTGCTATGTGGGGCAGGGCGCGACACTCGCACGCGGAGCCTCGGCCCACGATTCCCTTTTCTTCGCCAACTGCACCCTTGAGAACGGAGAGGCGTGCGCCCTCTTCGGGGGGCCCTACTCCGTGAGCATGCACAAGGCGTCGCTGCTCATCGGATGCCAGACATCCTTCATGAACGCCGGCAGCGCCACCAACCAGAGCAACCATATGTATAAGCTCGGACCCGTGCACTGGGGAATCCTCGAGCGCGGAGTGAAGACATCCTCCAACTCCTATCTCATGCTCGGGGCCAAGATCGGCGCCTTCTCCCTGCTCATGGGGAGCCACAAGACGCACCCCGACTCTTCGGAATTTCCCTTCTCATATCTCTTCGGAGACGAGCGGGGAGCCACCGTGGTGGTGCCCGGCGCCATGCTGCGCAGCTGCGGCCTGCTCCGCGACGAGAAGAAATGGCCCACACGCGACCGGAGGCTGAAGCGGCGCCTGCCGCTCTTCGACCGCATCACATTCGACGTGCTCAACCCCTATACCGTAGACAGCATGCTCCGCGCCCTCGACACCATCGGCGAGCTGCTCTCGCGCCCGGCCGACGACGACCTTTTCATCCGCTACAAGGGTATGAAGTTCAGCCGCGCGGCCCTCGAGAGGGCGAGATACCTCTATGAGCTCGCCGTGGCCAAGTATCTCTCTATGAGGCTCCCCGAAGGAGAGTTCCCGGAGAGCGACGGAGAGGAGGCGGAAGACTGGGTCGACGTGGCAGGGCAGCTGATGCCCCGCAGCGTGCTCGAGACGGCGCTCACCACCATGACCCCGGGCCACATAGAGGAGATCTTCTCGCAGGCCTTCGAGGCATACCGCGATCTGGAGCTCCTGTGGATAGCTCGACGCTTCACCCCGGATCGACGCCCCTCGGCCGCCCGCATAGCCGTGGGCGCCGAAGACTTCGACCGGATGGTGGAGGAAGACCGCAACGAATATCTTGAAAATCTCTCGCGCGAGACGAAGATGCTCGACCTCTGAGCCTCCGCGCGAGCCATGACATATCAACATCCATACCTTAATATATCAAAAACATGAACGTAAAAGACCTTAAACCCGAATTGATCTGGCAGACCTTCGACGAGATCACCAAAGTGCCCCGCCCGAGCTGCCACGAAGAGCAGATCAGAGCCTATCTTCTCGATTTCGCCAAGAAGCACGGCATAGCCGTGAAGACCGACAATACGGGCAACGTGGTGATGAGCAAGCCCGCCACACCCGGCCATGAGAACGCACCAGGCATCATACTCCAGGCCCACATGGACATGGTGTGTGAGAAGAACAGCGACGTGAACCACGACTTCATGAAAGACCCCATCGAGACCTATGTCGACGGCGACTGGGTGAAGGCTCGCGGCACGACGCTCGGCGCCGACAACGGCATCGGAGTGGCCGGCGCACTCGCCGCCATGGTCGACGACTCGCTCGAGCACGGTCCGCTGGAGGCCCTCTTCACCATCAATGAGGAGATCGGCCTCGAAGGCGCCCAGAACCTCGGCAAGGACATGGTCTCCGGCAAGATGCTCCTCAACCTCGACTCCGAGGACGACGGCGAGATCTTCGTGGGCTGCGCCGGCGGCATCGACACCACGGCCATCTTCCACTACGACCGCAGCCTCTCGCCCGAGAACTTCAAATACTACCGCATCAGCGTCAGGGGACTTCTCGGCGGCCACTCCGGCGGCGACATCCACCTCGGCCGTGCCAACGCCAACAAGGTGGTGGCCCGCTTCATCTGGGAGTGCTCGCAGAAGTGGAACATAGAGCTCAGCTCTTTCGACGGCGGCAACCTGCGCAACGCCATCCCGCGTGAGGCCTACGCTGTCTTCGGCATCCAGACCGACCAGTCGGAGGAGGCCGTGCGCCTGCTCCACAGGTATGTGAAGGAGATCAAGAATGAATACAAGGGCGTGGAGCCCTCGATGGAGCTGATCCTCGAGGAGACGGAGCGTCCCGAATACTGCATCGACTCGAAGACGTCGCTCGCCCTGGTGAGGGCCCTCTACTCGGCACCCCACGGAGTCTACTCCATGAGCCGCGACATCCCGGGCCTCGTGGAGACATCGACCAACCTCGCCGCAGTGAAGATGCTCGACGGCAACCAGATCAAGGTCACCACAAGCCAGCGCTCGTCGGTGGAGTCGCGCAAGCAGGACATCGCCGGCCAGGTGGAAGCCCACTTCCAGCTCGCCGGCGCCGAGGTGAGCCACTCCGACGGCTATCCCGGCTGGGCTCCCAACATGGAGTCGACGATCATGAAGCTGAGCGCCGAGGCCTATGAGGAGCTCTTCGGAGTGAAGCCGGCCATCAAGGCCATCCACGCCGGCCTCGAGTGCGGCCTCTTCCTGGCCAAGTATCCCGACCTCGACATGGTGAGCTTCGGCCCGACGATGACAGGAGTACACTCTCCGGACGAGCAGCTGTTGATCCCGACGGTCGACAAGTTCTGGAAGCATCTCTGCCTGGTGCTCAAGAAGGCAGCTGAGTTATGAGAATAGCGGCGGGAGCGGCGGCCATCACGGCCGCCGTAGTCCTGCTCCTGTCCACCGTCGCCATGACGCGCGGCCAGGATGACGCGATGCCCGGAGGCGGTATGAGCGTGAGGGTCGACAGCGTGCCGGCCTCCGATGAGTCTACCCGCTACTCCGGTCTCACCGACGCCGACTTCAGGCTTGTTGCCGAGGAGCTCGGCGTGGAGATCGCCTCCATCAAGGCCGTGGTGGAGATCGAGGCCGGAAAGCAGATGAAGGGGTTCTGGGCTCCCGGAATCCCGATCGCCAATTTCGACCGCACGATGTTTGCCAGATACCGTAAGAAGGTGTCGTCGGCAGGCGCCACAGGGGAGAAGGTGCCCGAAGGCCTTTCGGGCTACGCCCTGCGGGAATGGACTGAGCTCATCAACGCCCGCCGCAAGAATGCCTCCGCGGCCAACATGGCCACTTTCTGGGGCATGTTTCAGATCGGTGGCTTCAACTACCGCCTCTGCGGATGTGAGACGGTGGATGAATTCGTGCGGCTCATGGCCTACAGCGAACTGGAGCAGCTCGAGCTCTTCGCCGCTTTCGTGGTCAACACCGGTATGTTGGCCGACCTTAAATCGAAAAACTGGCGCGGGTTCGCCCGCAAGTACAACGGAGCCTCCTATGCCAGACGCGGCTATCACACAAGGATGGCCGCCGCATACTCAAAATATAAAAAAACTGAACAATGAAAATCACGGATCTCGAACCGAAACTTATATGGCAGTGTTTCGATGAAATCACGAAGGTGCCCCGTCCGACCCATCATCTCGACAAGATGAGGAAATTCCTTGTGGACTGGGCTACGCGTCACAATATAGAGGTGGCCACCGACGAGGTGGGCAATGTGGTGATGCGCAAGGGTGCCACCCCGGGCCACGAGAATGCTCCTGTGGTGATCCTCCAGGGTCATCAGGACATGGTGGCCGAGAAGCGCGGCGACAAGAAGCACGACTTCCTCAACGACCCCATCACGACGATCGTCGACGGTGACTGGGTGCGCGCCGACGGCACCACTCTCGGCGCCGACAACGGCATGGGCTGCGCGGCAGCCATGGCCTTGCTGCTCGACGACTCGCTCGTGCACGGCCCCATCGAGTGCCTTTTCACCGTCGACGAGGAGCAGGGCCTTATCGGAGCCAACGGCCTCCAGCCCGGCTTCGTCACCGGCACCGTCCTCCTCAACCTCGACAGCGAGGAGCACGGCCATCTCGTGATCGGCTGCGCCGGCGGCAAGGTGGCGGTATGCTCAATCCCCTACACTACGGAGAGCGCCCCGGCTAACCTTAAATACTATAAGGTGCACCTCAACAACTTCAAGGGTGGCCACTCCGGCATGGAGATCAACCTCGGCCGCGGCAACGCCAACCAGCAGCTCTGCCGCTTCCTCTGGGAACACAACGCTGAATACGGCTTCCGCATCGCGGCCATCGACGGCGGCGGTCTCGCCAACGCCATTCCGCGCGAGGCATGGGCCATCGCAGGCGTCGAGCCGTCGAAGTGCGAGGCATTCGAGAAGGACGTGAAGGCGTTCAGCGACATGATTCACGCCGAGTTCCAGCTCCCCGAGGATCCTCACTTCACTTTCGAGGCCACGGCAGTGGAGGTACCCGCCACGATCATCTCGCCGGTGGTTGCCGACCGTCTGGTGGCTTCGGTATTCTGCTGCCCCAACGGAGTGCAGGGCATGAGCAACGCCGTGCCGGGACTGGTGGAGACATCGTGCAACCTCGCATCGGTGAAGATGGGAGAGCATGACATCGTGGTGACGGTGCATATCCGCTCGTCGGTCGACTCGCGTCGCGACGAGGTGGCCGACAAGGCGAAGGCTCTTTTCGAGATGTCGGGCGCCAAAGTCGTCTACGACGACGCCTACGTTGGCTGGGCTCCGAATCCCGACTCGAAGGTGCTCGCCATCGCAGAGGAGAGCTTCGAGAGCCTCTTCGGCCACAAGCCGGAGGTTGAGGCGCTTCACGCCGGCCTGGAGACGGGTCTCTTCCTGGAGAAGATGCCGGGTCTCGACATGATATCCTTCGGTCCGACGCTCAAGGACATCCACTCGCCGGGCGAGAAAGCCAACATCCCGAGTGTGCAGGAATTCTGGAAATTCCTCTGCGACATCCTTCGTCGTCTCGCCTGATCGGCATCGACGTTTCCGACATAATCAGAGGCCGTCATCGCGCGATGACGGCCTCTGTCATATCAGTCTGTATTGAATGCTCTATATCGATTCCAGACGTATTTTCTCTGTCTTTCCGGAGGCGGTCCTGATGATGTAGATGCCGGGGGAGAGGGCTTCACGCAGCTCGCCATAAGACATGCCTTCGGCAGCCACCGTCCCCTGGAGGGTGTAGGCCGTGCATGTCTCTGTCGGGGATATCGCTCTGTCGGCAGGGAGGTCGTCAACGCCGTCGGTGAGGTCCTCGACGATGGGACCGACCTTTGCCCACGTGCTGTTGCGGTATGCCTCCCCGCATCCTTCCAGCACATGCACCGTGATCTGCCCGAGCCGGTTGATAAAGTATTCGGGGTCACGGTAGCCGAGCGGACATTCCTCGTCAAGCCTCGGTGGCCTTTCGGGAAGCAGGTAGAGGTCGCTGAGCGACGGGCAGTCATCGAAAGCGGCCTTCACCCTCTTGATGTTCTTGTTCAAGGTCACTCTCTTGAGATTTTCGCAATCGAAGAATATGCGGTCTTCAAGTGTGGAGAGCTCAAGGGGAAGCCTTATCTCGCGCAGACTGTCACAACTGGCAAATGCACAAAATTCGATGGTATGTATGCCGTCAGGCAAATCCATATGCTTTATCCATGAATCGGCAAATGCATACTCGCCTATTCTTGTTATTCGTTCAGGGACGGGGATGGTCTCGGTAAAGGAATGTTCAAACCAGCCTTCTCCTATCTCTACGACCCAGGAGGGTAAGACAATATTCTCTATTTCCGTGCCGCCAAAACAGTAATCCGAAAGGTTCTTGACAGATTCGGGTATCACGAGAGGCTTGTGGGATGTCACGCCGTAAAATGCGTATTCTCCGATTGCCTCCAGTCCTTCGTTAAGGTCAATATAGTCAAGCTTCGATCCAGACAACGCCCAATCTCCGATTCCCCGCAGAGTCGAGGGGAAGTTGACATGTGTCAGGTTCTGGCTTTCCAAAGAACCATACCCCAGCCTTACGACGCCCTCCGGGATATCGAAACTGGTTCCCGGTTTCAGTCTGGGGTAAAGCAGCAGGGTCTTTTTCTCCTCAGTGTCGTAAAGCACACCATCGATAGATTCGAAATATTTGTTTCCAGGTTCGACGGTTATTGCTGTGAGTCGTGGAAGGTATACATGGGTTAAAGATCCCAAATCCGTCATAGTGGAGGGGAGGGAAAGAGTCGCGATGGGTTCATTGTCCAAAGCAACATGCACATGATATTGGGCATGCCCTATACGTTCCTCGTAATCCTTAAGTTCAGTGACCGTATATATTTCTCCCTCATATTCCACTGTCGGAGGTATGACGAGATCATAATCCTCGGGGTAATGGGTATGTGACTTGAAAAACTTGGATATGACATGTGCCTCATTGACAGATGTCAGCTCATACCAGACGTCATTTATCTCCACATGGCAATACTGGCCGGCATACGTAAGCAGAGGGGACATTGATGCCGCTATGACGGCAGCCAGACCAGCGGCTTGTCTCAGTTTTTTTATAATCATCATGCGTAAGCGTCTTTGAATTCATAAATCAGGTATCCTCCCGGTATGAGTTGGCGCCGGATGCTTGTGGTTGAAAGGACTTTCTCCTTGCCGTGCTCTCCGTGTGAGCCTGTGGGCGTAAGCTCGATCACCCCGGCATAGGCAAACGTCAAGTCGAGCGACTGGTATCTCTCCACATCATGGCTTACTAACACAAGATAGTTCTTCCCGTTGGTGCGGAGCTGCGTGACCAGGGCTCCGGTGCCGCTTGCGGTTATGCCACTTAAAGGTCCGAAGCTATGATTGAGTGCCGGCCTTCCATAACCCTCGCCTACCTGTGCCCATTTCCTGAGTTCTGAATCGACGAAGACCTTGCTGTATTGCCGGATCTCATAGTTGACCCTCTTGGCGGAATACCATGCCGCCATCCTGTTGCCGTGTCTGTCCATGAGCGCGGATGGGTAGACCTCTGAGCTTTCATCGTTCTGCTGTTTATAGTTCCAGTAGACTAATCCCTGGGCTCCGAAAGCGAGAGCGGAGAAAGCCTCGAACCTGATATACGACTCAAGTGCGGCCGGATAAAGCGTCCCCCCGCTGATGAACTCCATGCTCTGCACGTATGCCCAGAATACTCCGTAGGAAGCTTTTGCACGCTCGTGAAAAGTGTTCAGGTCCTCATAGAATGTCTCGTGGTCCACTGTGAGCAGACAGTTGGTTTTCAGATTGCATTTGTCATTGATGAGACAGCTTATCTGGGTTATCGGATATAGGTCGTAAGACCAAAGGTTGGGATTGAAGTTATTCTCGAACAGGTCCAGATACTCCTCAAAAGGTTTTCCTTCGGTGATTTTGCCCCCTGAGCCGACGAGATTGACCTGAATAGGTCGTTCCTGAGGGTCGGTTTTCAGCATATTGTATATGTTGATGAGGTTGAAGGAAGTGGCTGTTCCGGATTCTTTGAGTTCGGAATAATATGGTTCGTCCTTCAGATACCAGCCCTTGATGGCATGTGAATTGTTGTTATGGGTTTCGTCCTTGTACTTATATGTATCGGGATCTTTGTAGAAATTGAAGAAATTCGATGCGTCCTTAAGCCCGTTCCCGGCATTGCCGTCTGGAAGAGTGAAGTAATAGCAGGAGGCAAGGATGCTTATGTGGTTTTTTGCGGCATCCCCGAGGGCCGTGGCGGTTGCATGTTTTTCATCAGGGGAGTTATATCCGCCATATAGATGAGCCGCATTGAAATTGCAGTCCTTAAGTCCTATGAAAATTTCCGTTGGAATCATCTCGCTCGGGTGAAGCCCGTTTCTTATACCTGCGGCAATGATTGAGATTTGTCCCGGTGTCGGCGAATCATACGCGTAGTCGGTTGCCGCTGTCGTGTGTTGTCTTGTCATGTCAATAATCATGAGATAGTTATGTTTTGTTTCGTTGTAGGCTCATTCCCATCTGTAGACCAGATATCCACCCGCAGGGAGTGTGGCTTTCAGTGTGAATGGAGCCGTGATATCGAGTGTCGGCATCAGATAGGCGGTCTCCGTAGGTCCGTTCACCTTATACAGACTCCAGTATCGGCTGAAGTTCAGGGTCAGTTCCTGGGATGCAGTGACGCTGTGGTTGACAATCACAAGATAGTTCAGTCCCTGGTTGCATACATGCGAGAGAAGCACACCGGAAGAGCCTGACTCCATGCTCATGAGAGGGCCGAACGACTCAGAAAGCATGCATGTGCCGGCAGGCTGCCTGAGGCCGGTATGTCGGCATGCCACAAGGTTGCATCCAGCGAACACTCTGGTGTATGAGTCGACTTCCTGATTGACCTTCTGCGCGTGATACCATTGGTCGGTCTTCTCGCCGTTGAAGGTCACAAGACCGTTTGTGGCATCCGATTCCGGCAGATATCTCCAATATGCGATTCCCTGCGCTCCGTATGCAAGTGCTGAGAAGACCTCGAACCGAATCTGAGCTTCGGTCGCAGGTGTGGTGTCTCCTGATGATCCTGTGCCGGAAAGAGTATTGACATAAGACCACATCGGCACGTTGGTGTAGCGGGTCATGAAGGCGAATGTCTCGAGTCCGTTATAGAAACTGGAGTAAGGTGAATGCTGGGAAGGAGAGAGTGTGTAGCGGCTGAAATACCGGTATGGCCAGAATGAGGGGCTAAGGTTATACTCGAAATCCGCTATGTACTGTCTGTAGGAATTTGTTCCGGTGCTGAGGAACTCCGAGCCCGGCTGGATTCCGGTAAAGACAGGATGTTTAGGATCGGCCTCACGTATCCAGCCGATCATATTGTCGAGCGCGCTGCCTTCCTTAGCGTCGACCGCGGCAACGGTGTCTTTAAGCATCCATCCACCAAGACCGGTAAGACCCTTGTTGTCGTTGATGAATTTCTTGCAGGCGGCTTCTGTCTGCATGAGCCTCTCATTATGGATGAAAGGATATATGCCACGTTTGACACAGAAGTCAACAGTGCCCTTGAGGACTGATGTCGAGACATTGATTATGGCGGAATTGAATCCGCAATCCTGCATATCTATGCAAATCTGTGTTGACGGTGTGACGGTGCCTTTAGTAGGATAAAAGGCGGCGATGGTTATCTTTCCCGGTGTCGGCGAAAGGTAGACTGGATTCTTTGGGGTGCGTGTTTCTGAATTTTCCGGCATATCTGTGAATTTTTTTGGTTAATATTAGAGTTTACATCAATTAAAAGTATATGCTAAGCCCGAGCGGACATACGCCAGTTGTGAAGTCCTGCGGCAAT
>CANQRV010000070.1 GCA_947626355.1 uncultured Muribaculaceae bacterium | reverse complement strand
AAGTCTCTCCGGACTTTGAACATATATTAACATTTAACAATACAAATCCCAGTCAACATTTTTCAGGACGGGTCAGTTTAATGTGATTGAAAGATATAATACTTCATGGAGCAGTGCATCAATTAAGCAAACTATCAAAGAAATACAGTCTTCAGGTATTTCCATAGATTATTTGCTGTTAATTGGTAATCATTCACAGGTGCCCAGCAATGTCGCCACATTTAATATATCTCCTTATATACTTAATCATGTAGCCGTATCTGATTTGTATTATACTACAAAGTCAAATACTATTCATAACTATACGGATATCATACCCCAATTTAGTTATGGAAGACTTCCAGTCAACAATGCCCAGGAGGCTCTATGTGTGATTAATAAGGTGATATCATATGAAAAATCGCCGTATATAGGGGCTGGATTCTATGATTCAAATCTATTTATTAGCCGTCTGGAATGTAACTCAGATGGAGTGGCGCGAAGGCGCAACACGCAGACTGCATATGAGCTCTCTAGATATATGAGAGAATTAGACAATAGTCCTGAATTATTGTTCTATACAATGCCTAAGGCATGTCCAAAAACATGGAGTGATTATTCTTATATAAGAAAAGAGGATGGCTCATGTGTAATGTCCTTTGGCAAAGAGATACCTGCTGAAATTCAGAAACCTCACTATGCTTGGAATGCAACCAATCAAGATATAACTACAGCCATCAATAACGGAAAAAGTCTTGTATTTTATTTTTCGCACGGATTATCCACAAGCTGGAGCGATTTCAAATATACTACCTCATCATTGGAGGAAATTAATAATCAGAATAAATTGCCTTTGATTCTGAGTATGTCGTGTTTTACTTCAGATTTTTCGGCCACTGGATGTCTTGGCGAAAAATTCTTAACAAAGTCCAACGGGGGAGCAGTCGCTTTCTTGGGTTTCACAGATGAAACCTACACCACTTATACTGATATGTTTGGATTTCATCTCTTCAACGGTATCTGGCCAACTCCAGGAGTATGGGCTCCAATATCTTGGTCGGAAGGTGCATATACTCCTTCGTTGAATAATTCTGTTAAAGGTATTACGGAATTGGGCACGTTGCATAGATATGCCATTACCAAGACTGTGAGCGATATGAAGAATATGTCATTGAGCAATCAATTTAATGAATATCAAGCCGCGATATTCTCTTTGTTTGGAGATCCCGGACTGAATTTCTATTCAGCAACTCCCATCCCTATAACGGTTAAAAGTATAGTAAACAAAAACGATGAATTGGTGATTACCCCCTCCTCGCGATGTACGTTGACTGTCTATGATAAAAATACAGGATCAGTTACGAATACCTATATAACCAATTCCATTACAATCCCAAGTGCGAGTGTGGTAGCAGACTGCGTCTTTACTCTCCATTCTCCAGGTATGATACCGTATACATTGAATCTTTCTTCTGTGGGTAAGAAACCAAGACGAACCATTGAGGAAGGGAAGATGATTGCAGCAGGGAAGGAATGGAAATATTACACCCCTTGCAACTGGTATATGTGTGAGGACGATCCTCAACTTAATACGGATGAGGATTTTATCTATATCAATATGCGTTTTAGCGGCACTGTGGAGGTCGAAGGGCAAACTTATTTGAAATGTTACCTGTATAAGGAGCGGGATCAGTTTGATCCGGAGACAGCTGCGCTCGCAGCATATATGCGGGAGGAAGACAACAGAATCTACGTGAGATATCTACAATCAACGATTTACGACCGGCTTACCAATGGTATCGCCTTCATCCTGCACGGAGGCCCGACTTACTCCAATTTATGGGACTACGAGTGGAAAAACGAATATTCAGAGGAACGTTGCATCTATGATTTCAATCTTGAAAAAGGAGATAGACTTTGGCTTTATGATGGATATGGCGATTTTACGGTTGATGATATAAAGACAGTTGAATACGACGGGAAAGAGTTTGAACAGATGACCTATCATAATGAAGAGTTAGGAACATATTCCGCCATACAGACGGTAGGGCCGGTTATCGGTCTTGTCCCTTTCCCGAATCAGTGGTGTTTAAGTACGTTCGCAACGCCCTGGGAGTTATGGGGTGTGTTTGATGAATATCAGGTGCCACTCTATCTTACGGCAGAAGGAATACTGGGATTGAAAGACATGGGAGAGGATTTAGCCGACATATTCTATTCTGGGGATATGCTTCGTATAAAGACAACAACCCCGACAACTGTCAGCGTGAGTGATTCCCGAGGAAGAACGGTATTCTTAGGGAAATGTGATGGTGACTTCACCTACAATACTTCAGAGCTGTGTCCCGGCATATATATAGTGTCCACATCTACGGCTAGAAAGAAAATAATTGTCAGATAATCATATGTTTCAACGAGGGCTGTCTTACAGGACAGCCCTCGTCATGAATAGAGCCCCACAGGAAATCGGGGATGTAGAGGTGTCACTCGGCATAGAAGGAGACCGACCGCGTAGTCTGGCGCAGGGGATGTGTCGATAACATGCCGGGAAGACTATGCCGGCGGTAATGAGGCGAGTGACTTGCAATGAAATACGGATAGGCGTACCTATATTGGCTACAGGGAGTCGGGGAGTGGGATGAGCCAGTCGGGTGACTGGTCGGATTTCGGAAAATCGAATGATTGGTCGCGGCGGGGAGGCCGGTGGCCGCGGCGGGGCGGGAGCGGCAGCATGTCGAGGTCGGTGAGCTCATTGTCGATGTCCTCGCCGGTGAGCGTGCGGATCGTGGAGCGGGCGTCGGCGAGGCGGCTACGCAGCTCCGCGATGGTCTTCTCATACTCACGCTTCATCTTCTCGAAGCCGGCGAGACGGCGGTCAAGCTCGTCCATGCGGCGCGTCACCTCCTCGTTGTCCTCCATCTTGATGTATGCCTGCCGGAGGTCTTCCTGAAGGCAGACGATACGCGTCTGCGCATTGGTGAGGCGCAGCGCGAGCGACGTCACCTCCGCGTCGCGGGTGGCCATGTCGCGGCGCAGCGCCTCGAGCGCCGAGCCGAGCGCCGAGAGGCGCTCCGCGTTGTCGCGCAGCGAGGCCTGGGCCTCGGCGAGCTCGCGGGCCGTGCGCGAAGGGTGGAGCCACGCGCCCAACGGAGAGACGAAGCCTGACCGGGAGCCGCTCATACGGGCTTCGCCACGATGCCGCGGCGCTTCATGCCGTTGATGGCGATGGGAAGCGGAGAGGGAAACTCCACCATGCGGAGCGTGTCGCTCTCGTAGACGGCCGGCTGCCTGTCGAGCCATTCCGAATCGAAGAAGCCGTTGCCGCGCGCCGGGTCGACGGTGAAATATCCCACGCCAAACGAAGTGAGGTTCTGGAAGAAATGGGTGCCCTGCGAGGGCTCTATGCTGTAGCCCGGGAGGGCCGACTCCACGATGAGGCGCGCGCCGGCGATCTGGCTCCACTTCACGGGGATGCCGAGCGAGGGATCCGACGAGCCCCAGCGCCCCGGGCCGATGAGGATGTATGGCTCGTTGCGCTCGAGCAGCGTGTCGTTGAGGCGCGCCACCTCGAGGGCGAGCTCCGGATTGCGCATGCGGTCGAAGCCCTGCGGGCGCACATACACCACGTGGCGCACATTGTCCATGATGCCGTGGCCAAGGGCCGTGTCGCTGCGGAGCAGCAGCGTGCTGTCGTCAACCTTCATTATAGAGTCGTCGAGCATCTCCTTGCGGTCGACGATCGGGCGCATCTGGAGCCAGTAGAGCTTCCCCTTGTGCTCCGACGACATTGCGTCGGGGTTGATGTTGCCGGCAAACTCTATCTCTACCGGCCGCCCGAGCTCATACTGGCCGGTGGAGAGCATGAAGGCCACGATGTCGGCCAGCGGGAAGACGTTCTGGCGCAGCACATTGGCGAAGGTCACCACCTTGCGGCCGGGGCCGAAGCCCGTGTCGCGGAGCATGTGGTCGTCGGCGTCGTAGGTCGACACCAGATACTTGAGCGAGCCGGAGCGGAAAGCGTCGGCCACGCCGAGGCGCACTATGTTGAAGCCGTCGTCGGTGGTGAAGCGCTCGGAGGTCTCGGCGCCGGAGGGGAGGGCGTAGAGCGTGGTCTGCGTGTCGCGCAGGGCGAGCTGGAGCGTGGAGGTCTGGAGCACCTTCCCCGGGTGGGCCGGCGAGAAGCGGAGCGCCATGCCGCCGTCGACGATATACTTGCCGAGGCCTGCGGCCACTTCCGCCACACCCTCCTCGGCCACCTCGTCGCCCACGGGATAATAGTTGATGGAGCGTCCCACGCCGGAGAAGGAAGGGTAGTAATAGCCGTCGTGGTATTCGCCCGCCACCTCCTGGAGGATCACCGCCATCTTCTCCTGGTCGATGACATTGCTGGTAGCGTTCATGTAGGCCTTGGAGTCGCGGAAGAAGACGGAGGCGTAGACGCTCTTCACGGCGTTGGAGAGGAGCTCGAGCATCTTGCGGGTGTCGTCGAGATGCGGTATCATGTAAGTGGCGTAGATGCCGGCGAAAGGCTGGTAGTGGGAGTCCTCGAGCAGCGAGGAGCTTCGCACGGCCAGCGGGCGGTCGACCACATCGAAGAGGGCGAGGAAGTCCTCGAGCAGGCTCTCGGGGAGCCGGGCCTCGAGGAAACGGGCGAGGATCTCGGAGTCGGGAGCGTCGGAGAGTGCCACCGGATAGAGGCGGTTGAGGTCCATGAACTCGTCGAAGATGTCGGTGCAGAGCACGACGGTACGGGGGATGGAGATCTCCACGCCCTTGAAACTGTCACACCGGGGATGGCGCTTGATGATCTGGTCGATGAAGGCGAGGCCGCGTCCCTTTCCGCCGAGCGAGCCCTGGCCGATGCGGGCGAAATTGCTGTACCGGTCGAAGCGGTCCTTGCGGAATATGGCCACCACGCCGCGGTTTTTCATGCGGCGGTATTTCACGATACATTCGAAGACGAGCTTCCTGACGGCGGGCGCCTGCCCTATCTCCGTGAAGCGGAAGCTCTTCACGGCCTCGGCGATGGGGAAGAGGGCGCGTGAGTAGAGCCAGCGCGAGATGTCGTTGGTGGCGCAGTGATAGAAGAGGGCGTCGGAGGGGATGTTGAAGATATTCTTCTGGAGCCCCTTGAGGTCGTGGATCCGCATTATCTCCTTGCCGGTGGCGGGGTCCTTCACAATGAAGTCGCCGAAACCGAAGAGGAATGCGAGCTGGTCGCGGAGCTCCTGCGGCAGTGTCTTGGAGTTCTTGTCGAGGAATGCGAAGCCGCGCATCTCGGCGCGGAGGCGGTTGTCGCTCTCCTGGCTCTGCATGATCACCGGCACGAAGGGCTGGGAGCGGCGCACGTAGTCGGCGAGCATGAATCCGGCGTCGGGCTTCTTGACGCCGTCGACGGGGAAACGCACGTCGGAGATCACGCCGAGCACATGGGAGCCGTAGCGGTCGACAAGCGCCGTGGCCTCGGCGTAGTCGCGTGCGAAGAGCACCTTCGGGCGTCCCCTCATGCGGAGCATCTGCTCATGCTCGTTGAGGGCCTCCGTGGAGAAGGTCATCGACTGGCGGAGCAGGTAGCGGAAGAGGTCGGGCAGGAGGGAGGATATGAAGCGGATTGAATCCTCCACCACGATGATGGTCTGGACGCCGACGTGGAGGATGTCGTTGTCGGCGTTCATGCGGTCTTCGATCAGCTTGATGATGGCCAGGATGAGGTCGACGTTGCCGAGCCAGGAGAAGACGTAGTCGACCGCCGAGGTGTCTTCGTTGGCGATGCGGCGCCTCACCTCCTTGGAGAAAGGGGTGAGCACCACGAAAGGGATGCCTGGCCAGCGCTCCTTGATGTTGCGGGCCTCCTTGAATGTCTCTCCCACATCGACGCCGGGCATGGCTATGACGAGGTCGAACTCGCGGCTCCCGAGCAGCTCGTAGGCCTCGGCGTAGTTGGCGGCCTTTGTGAAGCGCGGCGGCGAGGAGAGGTTGAGCGAGACGTATTCGAAATACACCTGCTCCTCCACGCGACCGTCTTCCTCCATGATGAAGGCGTCGTATGGGGTGGCTATGAGAAGCACATTGAAGATGCGCTTCTGCATGAGGTTCTGGAAGGCCGTGTCCTTGAGGTATAGACGCGAGAGGAGGGAGTCGTCGACGGTGTTCATGACGTCAGTCGGCGTTATCGGCCTCGTTGGCGGTGAGGAAGGCGTCGAGGGCGGCGGTCATCGAGGGGTTCTCGGGCGTGGGAGCCTGGAAGTCGAGCCGGAGGCCGGCGTCGGTCACGGCCTGTGAGGTGGCGGCGCCGAAAGTGCCGATATACATCTGCTGGTCGTCCTTGCCGAAGTCGGGGAAATTCTTCTGCAGCGAGGCGATACCCTGGGGGCTGAAGAAGAGGAGCAGGTCGTAGTCGAAGGGCTCGTCGGGAGTGAAGTCGTTGCTCACGGTGCGGTACATCACGGCCTCGGTGAAGTCGATCTTGTTCTGGGTGAGGATGTCGTGGCTGTCCTTGTGCACGTCGGAGACCGGGAAGAGGAACTTCTCCTTGTGGTTTTTCACGATGGCCTGCACCAGATGCGGGTCGTCGAGCTTTCCGGAGGTGCCGAAAGAAATCTTCCTCTTCCGGTAGACGATATATTTCTGAAGATATAGGGCGATGGCCTCGGTGGTGCAGAAATAGCGCATCGTGTCGGGGACGTTGACGCGCATCTCCTCGCAGAGGCGGAAGAAATGGTCGACGGCGGCCTTCGACGTGAAAATCACGGCCGTGAAGTCGGCGAGGTTGATTTTGAGCTGTCGGAATTCTTTCGATGTCAGGCCCTCGACCTTGATCATGGGGCGAAACACGATTTCGACATTATGGCGCGTGGCGATGTCGAAATAAGGAGACTTTTCGTTGGCAGGACGTGGCTGCGACACCAGGATTTTCTTTATCTTCATTACTGTAGTGTTATGACGGCTGCGGTGTTCAGTGCAGCAGATATGCGCATAGTTGGCATGCGGAAAAGAAGGTGAGTGCGAGAGGCACCAGTTCCAGACTGCAAAGGTAGTATAAAAATAGCACCCACGACGAAAGTTGGGCGAAAAAAATCCTGAAACCTTTGCATATGAATATGATTTTGGCCAGGATGAAGCCTCCGAGGGCTACTGCGAGGATGATTCCCCGCCATTCCGGGTAGTAGAGGCACAGCAGGGCGAGCGGGAAGAAAAGCACGGAGAGGAGAGCCTGGCTGGCGGCGTATCCCTTCACCCACATGGCGGCGTGGCGCCGGTCGGAGAAGACACTGCCCACGAGATAGTATGCCCCCGACATGAGGATGGTATAGCAGAGCGTCACCCCGATGCATATCTTGATGGCGCGCTCCGGAGAGGGGGGCATGGTGAAGCTGAAGGTGGCGTTGTAGGGCATCGCCCATATGAGGACGCCCCAGAGCAGCACCCCGGCGCTCACGCTCCAGAGGATGTTGAGAAGCACCAGGAAGGAGGTCTCGCGCACCGTGTCGTCGAAGACATTGTGGCGCTCGCGCACCTCGAAAAGGTCGCGCAGAAGCCCGCTGACGTATTTCTTGTTGTTGCGGAAGCGGAAGCATACGAGGCAGAAGAGGAGCAGGAGCAGCCCGGTGATCCAGGAGGTGGAGTCGGGCATGCTGATCTTGGGAAGCTGTCTGCCGCGCGGAGGGGTGAGCACTATGGCCGGGGGTGCCTTCTCTGCCTGTGCCGTGGAGTCGGCGGCCATGGAGATGGAGTCGGCGGCGAGTGTCTGACGCGTGTCGGAGGTGTCGGCCTGCGGTGCGGCTGTCTTTCCCGCTATGGGATACATGAAAGTGGCGTCGTGGCGGTAGGGGGGGATGATGTTGGCGGGAGTGGCCGGGATTCGCGGCAGCGCGGGAGCCTTCCGCTGCCAGGTGGTCTGCGTCTGGCGCGTGGCGGTCTGCGACGTGGTCCGGGCCTCCGTTTCCGCCACAGCAGGCTCTGTGCGCGCGGGCAGCGGGCCGGCCACATCGACGGGATTGACGGCCACGGGCACGGCAAGGGAGGTGGAGTCGGGACGCAGGTTCATAGCCATCCCTCCTTCCTATACCATGCCACGGCCTTTTCCACACCCTCCTCGAGGTCGACATGCGGCTCGAAGCCGAAGTCATGCCGCGCCTTCGATATGTCGACGGTCCAGTTGCGCTGCTTGAGTATGTTGTATTTGTCGCGGTTGAGGGTGGAAGGCTTCCCCCTCATCACACCCCATTTCTCAGCCACGGCGGAGACGGCCTTCACGGCCCAGAGCGGGAGGGCCACAGAGAGCACGTGGCGTCGTCCCACGGCCCTGGCCGCAATGCGGCGGAATTCCTTCTGCGAGTATGCATGGGGATGGGCCAGGTTGTAGGTCTGGCCGGCAGGCGCCTTCTCGAGGGCGTCGAAGACGGCGCGTGCCAGGTCTTCCACATAGAGGAAGGTAAGCATCTGGCGGCGGTAGCCCACCGAGAAGTCGACGCCCTTGGCTATGGCCTCGAACTCCAGGAAATAGTCTTTGTCGCGGGGGCCGTAGAGGCCGGTGGCGCGCACCACGACGTATGGCGTTCCGCTCATGGCCAGGAGCATCTCTGCCTTGAGTTTGGAGGCGCCATAGCGGGTGTTGGGTTGGGGCACGCTCTGCTCGCTGATGGGGGTGTAGGTCTTCTCGTCCTTGGGTCCCACAGCCGAGAGGCTGCTGATGTAGAGGAGCTTCTGCGGCACGAGCTCAGCCGCTTTCAGAGCGTCGAGGAAATAGCGGAGATAGTCGTAGTTGATTTTCGAGAAGTCACCGAAGGTGAGCGCCTTCGTGGCTCCGAGGTTGTAGACCACGTAGTCCCAGAGGCCGTTGGCGTCGGCCTCGGCGCGGAGTGCCTGCGCGAGGGTCTCGGGCTTCTCGAAGTCGAGCTCGAGGAAGCGGAGCGCGGGGTCGGAGAGCCATCGGCGCGAGGTGGATGCCCTGACGGCCGCCGTGGTGTCGTAGCCGCGTCGGAGGCTCTCGGCGGCGATGAAGCCTCCGGCAAAGCCGCCGGCGCCCACGATGAGCACCCTGCGGGGGCGGGGGGAGGAGATGTCGTTCATTCCTTTATGTTGTTGCGGGCGCTTCCGGAGTGGGCGAAGCGCTCAAGGGTGTCGAAATCATAGCCTTCGCCGAGGAGCCAGTCGATGGCCTCGGGGAGGGCGGTGCGTAGTTTGTCGATGCTTTTCAGCGAGTCGTGGAATACGATGATGGAGCCCGGGCGCGCGTATCGTCGCACGTTCTCCACCACCCTGTCGGCATCTATGCGCCAGCTGTAGTCGCGTGTCACCAGGTCATACATCACCAGCGTGTATTCCCTGGCGAGTCGCCAGGCCTGCTGGGGTCGGAGCCATCCGTGGGGGGGCCGGAAGAGGGTGGTGCCGATGAGCTGGGCGCTTCGCGCCACGTCGAGCATATAGCGCATGGTGGTGACGTGGGAGCCCTGGAGATGGTGCATCGTGTGGCAGCCGAGCGTGTGTCCCTCGGCGCGTACGCGCTCCATGAGCTCCGGATGGCGCTCCACGTTCTGCCCTACCATGAAGAAAGTGGCGTGGATGCCGTATTCCCTCAGCGTGTCGAGCACGAAGGGGGTGGCTTCGGGTATCGGGCCGTCGTCGAAAGTGAGATACACCGTCTTCGGGCGCCGCCCCTTCCGCGGGATGCGGAAGAGGGCGCCGGGGAAGAGGGCGCGGAAGATGCGTGGCGGTCGCTCTATCAGCATGTCGTGGCGCTGGGGGTTACTGCTGGGTGAGCTCCGGATGGGAGGCGGTGAACTCATCGGCGAGCCTGCGGCTGCGCTGCATGTCGACCTTCGAGAAGTTGGGCTTCGACCTGAGGTCTTCCTCCTTGCCGCCGGCCTCGATGTAGAAGTCTACGGCGCTCATGAACATTGAGTCGATGAGGCGCTCCTGGTCGGAGCGGGCCGCATACTGCTCGGGCGAGAGCCCGGTGAGCTCGTTGACGATCTCGGCGTAGTGTTCTATCTCGGCCACATAGCTGGCGAGGGTCGTCTGGTCGGCCTGTCCGGCTCCCACTCCCGAGTCGACGTAGTCGCCGTAGGCGTTGGAGCTGTAGGCCTTGTTGTAGTTGCTCTTGAGCTCGGCGGAGGAGGAGCCGTAGCGCTTCAGCAGGGCGTCGACCTTCCTGACGTCGCCTCCGTTCTGGGTGTAGACCTCGATCATGCGGTGGATCTGGTAGGGCACGTAGCGTGTCTCGAGCAGGAGCGCGGGGTTGCCGAATGTCATGGCGAGCTCGCGGCTGTAGGGGAGGTAGGGGGCGTAGCGCTCGATGAGCGAGTAGAACATATTCACGCCCTTTGCCTTTATCCTGCTGTCGTTGAGGCGGCGCGGGTCTCCGAGCTCGCAGTAGGCCTCGGCCATCGTGGATGCTATGTTGAGGCCGTAGGGAGCCGTATTCTCGCCGAGTCTCTTCTCGATGAGGGAGAGCACCTGGAGGGCCTTGCCGTAGTCGGCCTTGCCCTTCACGGAGTCGCCCTGCGTCAGGGCTCTGTCGCCCTCGTAGATGCATTCGCTCACCACGTCGAGCATCGAGGAGCGGGTGGTCAGGAGCATGCGGCGGGCGGTCTCGTCGTAGTATGGGGCGCTGCCCTGGGTGTCGGCGCCTCCCCAGCGGTATTTCTTCGTCACCACGTCGAATGCGCGGTCGGTGCGTGAGGGCACGCCGTCGTTGACGGTGGGGGTAAGCTGGTGGGCCATGCCGGTCGAGCGCAGGTAGGGAGTGAATCCGAGGTGGTATTCAGTGCCTACGGTGGTCACCCAGTAGATGGGCCTGGGCCAGCCGTTGGCGGCGTTGGTGGCGATGATGTCGAGCATGAGGATCTCTCCGAGGCTGAGGTATCCCTTGCTCTGGAACGATTTGGTGTCGCGGAGGTTGACCACGATGCGGTCGGCGATGTTGTCTTCGTCGCCGGCGGGCACGAGGCCGCGCTCGATCACCTTCTGCCTGTCGACCGGCACGGAGATGACGGCGGAGGGGAACTGCGGGTAGCTGTTGGGAGTGCGCGGCGCCTCATAGAAGATTCTGAGGCTGGAGAGGAGGTCGGCCGGCGCCGTCTCGTTGCCGAGCAGGGCCACGTCGGAGCGCCCGTAGGCATAGTCGGCGGGAGTGGCCGTCATGGCCACCGGCGCGGAGTCGTAGGCCTGCTGGCGCAGCTGGTTGGCATACCAGTCGGAGTTGAGGTAGCTGAGGTTGATGATGCGCACGTCGGGGCGCACGCCCTCCACCTCCTGCACATACCAGAGTGGGAAGGTGTCGTTGTCGCCGTTGCAGAATACGATGGCGTTTGGCTCGAGGCTCTCGAGATAGTTGATGGCGAAGTCGCGGGCGGCGAACCGGCCGGAGCGGTCGTGGTCGTCCCATGTCTGGCTCACCATCTGCAGGGGCACGGCGATGCCGATGATGCATGCGGCCACGGCTGCGTAGCGGCTGGCTCGCGAGAGCCGCGCGGGCTCATCGACCACGAGGGCCACCTGTTCGTCGGCCTCCGTGGAGCGCTTGCGGTTCTTGCGCGCCGGGTCGAGGATCCAGAGCAGGCAGCGCCAGAGGCCGGCCACCCCCATGCCTATCCATATGGCGTAGGCGTAGAAGGAGCCCGCGAAGGCGTAGTCGCGCTCACGCGGCTGTCCGGGTGTCTGGTTGAGGTAGAGCACGATGGCGATGCCCGTCATGAAGAAGAGGAAGAATACCACCCAGAACTGCTCGATGCCCCTCTTGCCGGCAAACGACTGCCAGAGCAGGCCGATGATGCCGAGGATGAGCGGCAGCATGTAGTAGACGTTGTGGCCCTGGTTGTCCTTGCCGATGTCGTCAGGCAGGAGGCTCTGGTCGCCGAGGCGGGGGTTGTCGATCATCGGGATGCCGGAGATCCAGTTACCGGCGTCGACCTCGCCCGCCTGGTTGAGGATGTCGTTCTGGCGTCCGGCGAAGTTCCACATGAAATATCTGAGATACATGTGGTTGAGCTGGTAGTTGATGAAGTAGGAGAGGTTCTGTCCCCATCCGGGCTTGAAAGCGAATTTCTGGGGGTAGGAATACACTCCTGTCACCTGGTTGTAGGCCGGCTCGCGCGAGGTGTCGAGCTCGGGCACCTTCTCGCCGGTGGTCCGGTCGATGGCGTTGACGGCCACGAGGCTGCCTCCGGCCGTGTCGAGCGATACCCACTGCGAGTAGAGGTCGCGGTGCTGGCGGCTGTAGAGTCGCGGGAAGAGCATGTTGAGCTCGGGGTTCATCTTGGGCTCCGGCTTGTAGTCGCGCTTCACGTAGTAGTCGCCGCCACGGGCGGCGAGCGAGGCGTTGGCGCCCTTCTCGCCCTCGGAGAGGAAGTTGTAGTCAGACTGCGGCACGGCTCCCTTCACACCCTTGGCGTATAGGGGCTTTCCGGCTTCCACCACGGGGGAGTAGGCCGGCGAGGAGAGGAGCACAGGGGAGCCTTCGTAGTAGGTCACGGTGTCGGTGTAGGTTCCCTCGAGGGTCTTCTGGGGAGAGGAGTATAGTGTCTCGCCGTAGAGCAGCGGGTTCTCGCCATACTGCTCGCGGTTGAGGTATGACGCCAGGTCGAATACGTTGTCGGGCGAGTTCTGGTTCATCGGCGTGTCGGCGGTGGAGCGTATGAGGATCAGGGCGTAGGAGGAGTATCCCACGAAAATCACTGCCATGCTCCAGGTGATGACGGTGAGCACCCTGACGGGGAGGGGCCTCGCCCAGCGGGAGAAGAGCCATGCGGCGAGGGCCGCGATGAGGATCCATCCCCAGAGGAAGCTGCTGCCTATGAATAGGGCTCCCGAGCATGCCACGCTCAGCAGGAAGGCCACCTTGATGAAGGCCGGCGACTTCTGGGCGTAGAGCTCGCGGAGGGTCCAGATGAAGATGGCGGCCATCACGAAGGCGTAGGCTATGGCGCCGCTGTTGAAGGAGAGGTGGAAGCCGTTGACGAAGAGGAGCTCAAACTGCTGTGCCACCTTGATGAAGCCCGGCACGAGGCCGTAGAGCACCACGAAGATGATCACGAACGACACGGCCAGGGTGATCAGAGATTTCACCAGGTCCATGTCTTTCCATTTGCGGTAGGCGAACACGAGCACGATGGCCGGGATACACAGCAGGTTGAGGAGGTGTACGGCCACGCTGACGCCTATGATGTAGGCGATGAGGATGAGATAGCGGTCGGAGTGGGGCTCGTCGGCGCGGTTTTCCCATTTCAGTATCAGCCAGAACACCAGGGCGGTGCAGAACGAGGAGAAGGCGTAGACCTCACCTTCCACGGCCGAGAACCAGAAGGTGTCGCTCCAGCAGTAGGCCAGCGAGCCCACGAGGCCGGAGCCCATGATGGCGAGGTATTGCTGGAGGGAGGGCTCCTTGCGCTGGCCGTCTTTCACCACGAGGCGGCGCACCAGATGGGTGATGGTCCAGAACAGCAGCAGTATGGTGAGAGCGCTGAGCAGGCCGCTCATGGCGTTGACCATCACCGACACCGTCTGGGCCGAGGTGGCGAAATTGGCGAAGAATCGCGCCGTGAGCATGAAGATGGGGTTGCCCGGCGGGTGGCCGATCTCGAGCTTGTCGGCCTGTATTATGAATTCGCCGCAGTCCCAGTAGGAGGCTGTCGGCTCCAGGGTGAGCCAGTAGGTCACCAGGGCGATTGCGAACACGAGCCAGCCGCCCGCGTTGTTTATCAGCTGATATTTCTTGGTTAGCATTGGATGAGTGTTAATTCCTGATAAAGCGCTTTAAAGCTGTTCAATCTGCAAATTTAAGCAATTTTTTTCATATATCGTCTATGTGGCGCGATAATGCGGCGATTTGACGGACGATCCCCACGGCTCTTTCATTTAAACTAAAATAAAGAGCACATCCTCCCTTACCCGCTTCAGTCCGGAGCGGGTAATTTTTCT
>CANQRV010000069.1 GCA_947626355.1 uncultured Muribaculaceae bacterium | reverse complement strand
TAAATCGTAACCTATTACTATCAAGAGCAATTAACCTACGCTCATTTCCAATAAATTACACTCTTTTCGTAACTTCGGAGGGCAAAGGTAATGTTTTATTTCGGTATTTAAAATCTTTTGGCAAGAAAATTAAAAAAAAATTCAACCGTTTCACCAAAACAAGAGAAAACGGGAAAATATGGCGTAGAAACGATGTAAAAGACATCTTACCGGTCATCGACCACTGGCTGAATGCGCACGAGCTCGATCTTTGTGGCCGACATACGGAGGATTGTGAACTGGAGACGGCCTATGTCGAACGCCTCACCCCTTGCCGGAAGACGCCCGAGATTGTCGAGGATGTAACCGGCGATGGTGTGATAGTCTTCGCTCTCGGGTATGTCGAGAGATGAATTCTCGTTGACATACTCAATCTCGGCGCGACCGGCGAATTCAAACACTCCGGGGCTCACCTCACGGCCGAGCTGACGGTTGCGGTCATGCTCATCCTCAATCTCACCGAAGATCTCCTCCACAAGGTCTTCGAGGGTGACGAGGCCGGATGTGCCCCCAAACTCATCGACGACAATGGCGATAGAGCGCTTCTCGGCGAGCATTCGCCTCATCATCTTGTTGGCGAGCATGGTCTCGGGAGTGAAGATGACCTTACGGATATGTGAGGTCCAGTCGGCCGAGGCATTAAACATCTCGGCGATATGAATGTATCCTGCCACATCGTCGATATCCTCGTTGAAGACTATGATTTTGGACAGGCCGGTGGAAATGAACAGCCTCACGAGGTCGTCGCGGGTTGTGCCGCGGAGCGGCACGGCCACAATCTCGTTTCTCGGAATCATGCATTCCGAGATCTGCGTATCCTTGAAGTCGATGGCATTGCGGAAGATCTTGACTTCATTCTCCACCTCCTCCTTGTTTTCGGTGCCGGCAATCTGCTGCTCAAGATAGTCGTCAATCTGGTCGATGGTGATTAGGGCCGACTCCGGGGCGCTCCCGGATAGACGGAATAGCTTCATGAGCCCTTTGGAGATCCATGAGACGAGCACCGAGACGGGATAGAGCGCAATGTATATAAGGAAAAGCGGAAGTGCGAAAGTGCGCATCATGGTGTTGGGGTTGATGCGGAAGACGCTTTTCGGGAGCATCTCGCCGAAGATCAGCACGACGCCTGTGGAGAGCACGGTGTTGCAGACAAGCACGAGAGGCCCGGAATGGATAAACCGCTCCAGCAAGGGGTTGACCAGGAAGGAGAAAGTGATGCCATAGATTACGAGCACGACATTGTTTCCGACAAGGAGTGTGGAGATGAACATGTCTTCCGATCGGGAGAAGCCGTGGATTATTCTGTTGAGGAGGCCACCGCGAGCGGCCTCGATCTCCATTTTCACCTTGCTCGACTGAACGAAGGCGATCTCGGAGCCGGAGAAGAGCCCGGAGAAGATAAGAGCTATGACGGTGATTATGACAGCTGTTGCGATGGTCATCGGGGATAAGGGTTAAGAGTGAAGAGTCGTCAGGGGTTGGTCAGGGATTCGCTCCGGGACGGAGCTTTGAGCGGTCGACCGGGAAAATACCCTCGGGCTTGAGGATCCGGTAGACGGAGAGGTTCTCGTTGGAGACAAACCCTGTGCCCTCGAGCACATGGGTGTCAGTCTCGATGTGGATGAATGTGTCGGAATAGATGCGTCCCTGACGTTGGTTCCAGAAAAGGCGCTGCGAGAGGAAGAGGTCGCGCGGAGCCTTTGTGAGCTCCACGTTCCCCTCAAGCTTCCAGAGGCGCTCGAGCCTGAAATACCGCGCCGAGTCGGCAGCCACCGTTGCGATGACATGGAAAGCGTGGTCGAACTTCTGGAGATAGAGGCCCTTGGGGAAATTCCAATAGGGAGTGTCGACCTCATCGTAGACATACCACACGGGAGAGACGATCTTATATTGGGTGATGCCGGAGTCGGAGATCAGCGTCGAGACGTTGTGGGTGGTCATGGTCGGCATCCTGTCGGGATGTATCGTTTTCGATATGTCGATCTTCCGCTCGTCGCGACATGAAGTGGCGGCGAGCAGGACAGCGAAGGCGACCGCAGCGGCCGGAAGCAGACGAAGCTGAAGCATTACCTGATCTTACGCTGCCAGAACCACAGCTCGTTGAAATTGACGCCGAGCGTGATGTTGAAGTAATTCTCGGAGATGAGGGTATTGGGGTGAGCGGCACGGTGTTTCCACTCAAAGCCGAGGTTGATCATCGTCTTGCCCTCTGGAGTGGGAAAGCCGAATCCGGCGGTGAGGCCATAATCGCGCACGCGGTTACCGAGGATATTGAGGTAGTCGTTGCAGAAATAAGCGCCTGCGCGGTAGGTGATCCTCTGGAGATAGGAGCCGCGGAGACGGTGGACGTATTCAGCACCGGCGCCGACACGCACCCTGTCGAAGAACTTCATGCCTTGAAAGACCACGGCCTTGGGGTCGGAGATGTCGTACATGGCGGAATAGGGAGCCTTCGACCACTGCTGGAAGAAGACGTCGGCCTCCACCATGAAGCGCGACTGACGCTCGTAGGTGTAGCTGAGGCCGCCGGCGAGGCTCATGGGCTGATAATAGTTGCCGGCGAGGCGCAGCGTGCCGACAGTGTCGGGACGCGCATCGTTGGAGAGCTCCTGCACCGTACACCATGAATTGCCGTGCAGCGACTTCTTGGGGCTCCAGGTCAGACCCAGCGTCAGCTTATGAAACCGGCGGAAGCGGAGATCATACTGGGCGCCGAGGCTGATGTCCCAGTCGCGCACCTCCATCACATGCTCGAAGAGGGAACGACCGGAATTGCCGGGCTGGGAATATATGTCGTTTCTGATATTGCCGAAATTATAGCTCACATTCACGCCGAGAGAGAAGCCCGCGTAAGAGCCGGCGAGGCCGAGATATGCCATATTGATGCCGCCGTCGCCCTGATTGGTCATGGCGCCGTGCTCGATCTTGCTTCCGAAAGCGTATCCGACGGAAGAATAAGGGAGCATGCCGATTGAAGCGCCGATGTGTTTCCAGACAGGGAACTGCATGGTGATGTAATCAAGGCCGCCGCCGACGGAGTTGTGGCGCACATCGTCTTCCTTCTGGTTGAGGAAGCAGAGGTCGGCCCCTATATCGAAAAGGAAAGTCAGGGAGTCGACAGCCGCGTATGAGGCGGGGTTGATGACGTTGATCTGTCGGCCGGAATTCATGGCGACTCCGACCGACCCCATCTGGCGCTGCATGGAAGAGGCACGGTCGCCGATGATGCCATAGCCATACATGGAGTATGGAGTGGTGACGTTCTGGGCTGACGCCCATTGGAGAGAGGCAGCCGCGAGGAAAGCTGATATGACAAATTTATTCATGATTCGGAATAATTGAAGATTTCGAGAATCCCGGCGCTTACCATATCCGGGAAGACGCTGACCGGGAGGCCGGCATCGAGAAGCAAAGGATGAAGAAACGGGGCGTCTCCCCCACCGAGCACAATGTCAGAGACACCATAGATATCGCGGGCGAGCCGGAAAGAGCGCTCGATCTGCGCGATGACTCCGCCCACGACTCCACAACGGATCGCGGAATCGGTGTCACGGCCGAAACAAGGAAGCTGACCTTCGGCCTTCACGAGCGGAAGGCGCGAGGTGTGGTCGTGAAGAGAGGAGAAACGCAGAGAGAGGCCCGGGGCTATGTCGCCGCCTGCGAAAGCGCCGTCGGCAGTGACGATGTCGAGAGTGACGGCGGTGCCGGCATCGACCACCAGCAGCGCCTTTCCGGGGAAACGGGCCGGGCATGCGCATGCGGCGGCTATCCTGTCGAGGCCCAGCGAGTGGGGGGTGGCGTAGTCGATACGCAGAGGGAACGGGGTGAGATGTGAGATCTCGAGCATCCTCGCGGGAGAGAGGCAGTTCAAAGCGGAAATCAGCGCCCCGGACGGAGCGGCCACCGAGCAGACGGCCACGCCGTAGGGAGCGACGCCGCCGACGAGACGCCATAGCTCGGCGATGCCCGGCGAGGCACCGGCAATACGGGCTACAGGGACGGAGCCGTGCCACGCCACGGCCTTGACCATGGTGTTGCCGCAGTCAACAGTGATGACACAACGGGTATCGCGCGGATCGGCAGACATTCTCAGGAACGGGAATTATTCTGTAGTTTCCCGGCACGCGCCACGATAAGCCATGAGGCCACGATCTGGAGGGCGGCGCCGACGAGGGTGAACAGCACTGTGGAACGCATGAGGGCGAGGATTCCGACGCCGGGCATGTCGCGGAGACGTGACTCGGAGAAAAACCAACAGGCGACCGCGATGATGAAAGCGAAACCCGCCCAGCACTCCATGCGCTTCATGCGCGTGACCTTAGGATGGTCGAGGGGGTCGCGCACGCCGATGACACGCGCGACAGTGAAGACGAGGGCACCGGCGGCATAGACCCATTTGAAGACGGCAGCCACGGCGAGATAATCGTGAGAGAAGAAAGGCACCACCAGGGAAGCGCATATCAGGAGAAGGCCGAAAGTGGCGGCATACTCCACATAGCGACGTCTGTCGGAGACCTCCGCGGGCTGCATGGGTCCTGAACCGGAATGATTTGACTTTGCCATTATGACATAGACTAAAAGAGCAAGCGCCACAGCGACGCCGGCATGGTCATTTAAGAATAAAGACGTCTTCGGTGGGGCGCTGCATGTGATACTGCTCGCGGGCTATATGCTCGAGGTCGGCGCCACCGCGCTCTATGGCGAGGCGACGGGAGCGGAAATAGGCTGCGGAGTCGCGACACTCACGGATCTCGAGCTTCAGGGCATTGACCTGACGCTCGTATTCCATATTGAGGGCCACGGATGTGTCATCGTTGAACAGAAGAAGCATCACGACAAGGGAGCCCACCGCGATGAGCGGGAGCTGGCTGCGGCGGTGCAGCCATAAGGAGAACATCTTGAGGCGTTTCTTTTCCATAAGCAGACGCACAGGCCGGAAGACGACCGTAACAAAATGCAAAATTAGTCATAATCTACTGAAAAAAAGAAAGAGCGGAATAAAAAATTGAGCGTGAGGGAGGAAATGACTGTTAAAAAATGTTGTCATAAACAGTAAAAAGGGGTAAAAAGCATAAAAATTGAAAACGATTGAAAAAAAGTGGCAAAACGGATGATAAAAAACGACACGAGGTTGTTATAATAACATAAAAGGCCAAACCATAAGGGGAGGCAGACCACCAAACTATATCAACAATGGCAAACTCCATCACATTCAAGCAGAAATTGTTAGGACTTCAGGGCAACCTCCTGAACTTCGCCTACCAGCTGACCACCAACCGCGAAGCAGCGGAAGACCTGGTCCAGGACACGACGCTCAAAGTGCTCGACAACGAGTCGAAGTATGTAGACAACGTAAACTTCAAGGGATGGGTCTTCACCATCATGCGCAACATCTTCATCAACAACTACCGACGTCAGGTGAGGAGCGCGACAGTGGTGGACAAGACGGAGGACCTCTACCACCTGAACCTCTCGCAGGAGTCAGGGCTGACCACCCCGGAGGGGAGCTATGCCGCCAAAGAGATATCGCTCGCCATCAACGGCTTCAGCGACGACTACAAGGTGCCGTTCAGTATGTATATCGCCGGCTATAAATACAGCGAGATAGCCGAAAAGATGGGGTTGCCGCTCGGCACGGTGAAGAGCCGCATCTTCTTCGCCCGCAAGCGACTGCAGGCGATGCTGAAAGACTACCGCTGAGGCAGGAAAGATAATAACCCAAGCCATTGTTGCTTTCCCCCCGGACAACAGTCAGAGAAGACCACAACCCGAGATTTTTGACAATAAAGCAAAATATAGCTGAAATCAAGTGCAAATAAAAGCCGCTTCCTGCCGGAGGCGGCTTTACTTATTCCGGCTTCTCGCCGAGGAGGTCGGGACGCAGGCGACGTGTGCGCTCGAGGGCCTGTTCATATCGCCAGTCGGCGATTTTCGCCGCATGGCCGGAAAGAAGGATATCGGGCACGCGCCATCCCTTGTATTCGGCAGGACGTGTATAGACCGGAGGGGCCAGAAGACCATCCTGGAAAGAGTCGGAGAGGGCGCTCTGCTCGTCGCCGATAACGCCTGGAATCAGCCTGACGACGGCATCGGCGATGACAGCGGCGGGGAGCTCGCCCCCGGTGAGCACATAGTCGCCGATGGAGATCTCCATGGTGACGAGATGCTCGCGGATACGGTAGTCGATACCCTTATAGTGTCCGCAGAGTATTATGATGTTCTGCAGCAGCGAGAGGCGGTTTGCCATCGGCTGCGTCAGGGTCTGGCCATCGGGGGAGGTATAGATGACCTCGTCGTAATGCCTCTGCTCGCGGAGACGGGAGATGCAGGCGTCGACGGGCTGGATCTGCATTACCATGCCGGCCTCGCCTCCGAAGGGATAGTCGTCGACCTTTCGGTATCTGCTGTCGGTGTAGTCGCGGAGGTTGTGGACCACGATCTCGGCTAGGCCCTTGTCCTGCGCCCTCTTGAGAATGGAGCAGCCGAGAGGGGACTCGAGCATCTCGGGGAGAACAGTTATGATGTCGATTCTCATATCATGGAAGGATTAAGAAAGCCGGCGCGAAAAAGTTCGCGCCGGCCGTATCGGTAAAGCTCATGCCGGAGGCAGCCGATCAGTCGATCTGCTCGTCAGCCTCGTAGCCGCCCATCTCGCGGATGGCGTTCTTGAGCATTGTGTACTGCTGGAAGAGGTTGTTGACAGGCACCTCATTCTTCGTGTAGTCGTGCATCGGGCTCTTGAGGAAAAAGCTGAGGAAGCGCTGGATGCCGTGGCGTCCGGCCCTCATGGCGACGTCGCTGAGGAGCACGAGGTCGAGACAGAGAGGAGCGGCGAGGATGGAGTCGCGGCAGAGGAAGTTGATCTTGATCTGCATCGGATAGCCCATCCAGCCGAAGATGTCGATGTTGTCCCATCCCTCCTTGTTGTCGTTGCGGGGAGGATAGTAGTTGATGCGCACCTTGTGGTAGTACTGGGTGTCTTCGTCGTTGCCGTGGCCATAGAGGTCGGGCTGGTTCTCGGGCACGAGGATCGACTCGAGAGTGGAAAGCTTGCTGACCTCCTTGGTGCGGAAATTGGCGGGCTCGTCGAGCACGAGGCCGTCGCGGTTTCCGAGGATGTTTGTGGAGAACCATCCGTGGAGACCGAGGCAGCGGGTGCCGATTATGGGTGCGAATCCCGACTTCACGAGAGTCTGGCCTGTCTTGAAGTCCTTGCCCGCGATAGGCATGCCGGTCTTCTCTGCAAGCTCCCACATGGCGGGGATGTCGACGGTGGTGTTGGGGGCGCCCATGATGAAGGGGCATCCCTCGGAAAGTGCGGCGTAGGCGTAGCACATCGAGGGAGAGATATGCTCGCGGTCGTCGGCCTTCATGGCCTTCTCGAGAGCAGCGAGCGAGCCGTGGATCTCCTCGTCGACGGGGACGTAGATCTCAGTCGAGGCAGCCCAGAGCACGACAACGCGGTCGACGCCCGACTCCTTCTTGAAATTGCGGATGTCCTCGCGGATCTGCTCCATCATATCCCAGCGGTCTTTGACGGTCTTCACGTTGTCGCCGTCGAGACGCTTGGCGTAGTTGTGGTCGAAGGCGGCCTTCATGGGCTTGATCTTCTCGAGCTCGTCCTTCACGGGATTGATGTCTTTCTCCTTGAGGACCTCGGCGTTGATGGCCGACTCGTAAGCGTTGGCGGGATAGACGTCCCAGGCGGCGAACTCGATGTCGTTGAGGTCGGCCAGAGGGATTATGTCTTTATAGTGGAGATATTTCTTGTCTTCGCCGCTACCTACGCGGATTTTGTCATACTGAGTCATAGAGCCGATGGGCTTGGCGAGACCCTTGCGGGCCATGAGGACGCCAGTCATGAAAGTGGAAGCGACAGCTCCGAGACCCACTACCATGACGCCCAGCTTACCTTTGGGCTCCTGTGCTTTTGTTGCCATAGTTGATAGTAGTAATTATGTGTTGTTATATTGTTTTTAAAATTAAGTCGAGGCGAGAGGGAAACAGTGGCCTGAAAAGGGTGCCGACCTTTCGGAAAGCACCCGTCAGGCGTTTCAGGGCGTAAAATTATTACCAAAATCGGAGACTGCAAAGGAAAAGCGAGGAAAATTAAAGACCCTAATTGCTAAATTTTCCTAAAATTTCATAAACAGACCGATTTTTATATAATATTTGTTAATTTATACCGATTCCAGTTAACAAATCTTAACGAGGCACGAGCGTTCCCTGGCTGCAAATTAGCTACAAACGGGCATATCGCATCGCTGCTGTCAGATGGCGTCGATGAGAGCGAGGGCCTCGGCGAGGCTGGCGATAGTGGCCGGATAATAGGTGTCGCTCTCCTCTTGGCTCCACGTGCGTCCCTTGATCCATATGGCGTGGCAGCCGGCCTTGAGCGCGGGCTCTATGTCCTTGCGGTAGCTGTCGCCGATCACCATCACCTCCTCCGGCTTGAGACCGAGGGCCTCGACGCCGAGGGAGAAGATCTGCGGGTCGGGCTTCCGCACCCCGACCACAGCACTCTCTATCACCTTCCTGAAATAGCGGTCGATGCCGAAATCGGCGAGCACCGTCTCTACATTGCCGTAGAAATTGCTGACGAGCACGACGGGGAAGCGGGCGGAGAGAGCATCGAGGGTGGGACGGGCCTTCTCGATGCTGGCTTTGGCGGCCTCATAGCATAGGTCGGCCACACGGGCCGCCGTGGCGTCGATGCCGGCGGGGTCGAAATTGCCGTCGGAAGCGAGCTTCTGGAGCTCGAGACGCATCTTGATGAGAAGGAGGTCGTGGAAATCGTGATGAGGCAGGATGTGGCGTGTGCGGGCCAGCTCGCGCTCGGCCCAGACGTAGCAGACGCGAAACTCGGCCTCGTCGGCGGCTACGCCTGCCTTCTGCCAGGCATCGTAGATGACGTAGCTCCAATGGTCGCCCCCGGTGTCGAGGGTGCCTCCGTAGTCTAAGATTATACCTTTGATCATGACTGAAGATCTTTAACAAAATTACGGCACATCCGCTCGTGGCGCCACATCATATATATGAGGATGACGTTAAGCACCGTGAGCTCGAAAGCGAAATAGAGCCATGGCATTCGGAAGACGAGGATGGCGGCGAAGAGGGCGAACGTGCGGGTATTGAACGAAAGGATATTGGTGTATTTCATCAGAGGCTTGCTGGCGACGCGGAAAGTGGCCCGGAAAGAGTCGGGCACCGTGTCGCCGAACTTCTGCTTCAGGCAGCGGCGCAGGCGCTGCATCCAGGGAGTGCGCTTCTCCTGGCCTACCGTGTAGTTGGTGTAGAAGGCGAGGGTGATCCTCTGCCAGAAGTCGTGGCGCCAGGAGAGGGCGTGGAAGCGTCGCCAGAGGTCGGCCGCGGAGTCGAGCTCACTCCCCTGCTCCCCCTTAAGGAAATAGAGGTGAAACTGGCGGTAGTAGTCGGCCATGGCGGCCTGTATGGCGTGGCAGGATCCGGTGACCACCGCCATCACCCAGATGACCCAGTGGTGGGAGGAGAAGAACGGAGAGGTGACATTCTCACGCAGACAGATGGCGATATAGATGGCGGCAAACCAAAGGTCGCCGCTGAGTCCGTCGAGGATACGGCCGATGCGGGAGTACTGGCCGGTCATCCTGGCGAGCTGGCCGTCGGCGCTGTCGAAGGAGTCGGCCCAGATGAGGAGCACGACTCCGAGGATATTGATCCAGATATTGTCGAAATAGAAAGCGGCTCCGGCGGCGATGCCGAGAAATATCGAGGCTATGGTGATGGCATTGGGAGTAACGCCGAGCCTGCGGGCGAGGAGGGCCCAGCCATAGCCTATCGGACGGTAGAAAATAAGGTCGAAGGTCTCTTCCGTGTCCATCGACTTCAGGGAGTCCTTGAAACCAGGCTTCTTCTTGGCATCTGTCATTGCAGCTCTCCTTTCTTCCATAATTTCACACTCTGGAGCACGCATTTGGCGATATAGGGGGCGGCGGCCGCACGGCAGGGCGCGAAGCTGGGCCAGTCGTTGAAGTCGATGATGCGGATGGAGCCGTCAAGGTCCACTATGCAATCGCCGCCGTAGACGGAGACTCCCAGTATGCGGGCGGCGTCGGCGCATATGCTGCGGAGATGCGCCTCGTCGAAGGGTATGCCCTGGCTCTTGCCGTTGACGGCCTCGTGGCCATACTTGCTGTGGCCCTCGTCGTAGGGATAGAACCAGTAGAAGAAAGGCTGACCGGCCACGCCGTAGAACTTAACCAGGTCGCCCACGAGGTGTCGGTTGATGACGGCACGCTTGATGCCGCGGTAGAAATACTCGTGAAGCACCTCCTGGGCCTCCTCGGGATGGCGGCAATAGGAGACGTCTTCCTTATGCATGGCGTGGAAGTCGCCGCGCTTGATCCAGCAGGAGGTGAAGCCGGCCTTCTCGAGGTCGGAGATCACGTTCTCATTGGTGTTGACTATGAGGCTCTCGGGATAAGGCACGCCATTTCCGAGCAGGATGCGGGTCATCCTCTCGCGGGTGCAGTTCTCGATGCCGAAACCGGAATTGATGCAGAGGCGTCCGCTCTCCTCCATCTGCTGGAGCAGGGCGATCGATGCCTGCTCGCGACACATGTTGAGGATGATCGGCTCGTCGACAGGCCCCTGCCTGAACGACTCCTCGCTGTAGATATTCACCTCGCAGCCACGTTTGCGGAGCTGCTCGGCGGCGGCGTTGAAGATCGCCGCGTCGTTGCCGATATGATTGGGGGAGAAGGCGCCGGCCCTCATCACCCCGGCTATCTTTATTTCTGCCATCAGGTATTGAGTGGATTAGCCGCCTTACGGGCGTCGCGGGCAACCGAGGAAGGCCTCGGCCGTGGCGATGTCGGCGGCATGGTCTACATCTATTATCTTGTTCATGTCGTAGGCGCGGAGTGAAAGGCCGTTCTCAAGGAGTGCGCGCTGATAGTTGCGCATCCTCGACACGCCTTTCTCCATGCAGAGCCCGAGCACATCGAGGGCCTTGTCGGAGAGGCCGTAGATGCCTCCGCTGATAAAGCGGGCGTCAGCCACCGGAGTGTCGGAGAAAGCCGTGACGCGCATATCGGGGGCGGTGGCCACATAGAGCGGCTTCTCGTCGTCGATATATGACGTGACGGCCATCATTCCGTCGACGGAGTCGGGAGCGTCGCGGAAGGCATCGACATATCCGGCGAAGTCGTCGGGACGGAACACGGTGTCGACCGTGGTGACGACAAAACGGCCTTTGCCCCTGAGCAGACGCGAGAGCTCGAAGAAGCTGTGCATGGAGGAGGGGGTGGACTTCACCACCACATTGAGGAAGCAGCCGCGGGCCATGACCTCGGGCCTCGCGAGCTCGAGAAATCGCGCCACCTCCGTCATGTGCCCGTTGACGATGACGTCAATCTCGCCGGCGCCGTTGGAGAGGAAAATATCGATAAGGCGTCCGATCATCGGAGAGCCGCAGAGTTGAACGAGGGGCTTGGGAAGGGCCACTCCCTCCTGCACGAGGCGCGAACCCTCGCCGGCCGCTATGATACCGAAATTCATATTCAGATGTATTGGTGATTGTTGACTATCGGGAAACAGGCCATAGGCCAGGAATGGAGGAGGCTATCTGTCGACAGGCTCGTCGGCAGATAGGTCGACGGTCTTGTCGGCTCCGCGCTCCACGAAATGCCTTTTGAGGGGATTGGCGGAGGCGCGGTCGAAGACCGCCCGGCGCCTGAAGATGTCGATGGCGGCGTATATGGCCTGACGCATCGAAGCCTCGTCGGCGACGCCCTTTCCTGCTATATTGAACGCCGTGCCGTGGTCGGGAGATGTCCTGACAAACGGAAGACCGGCCGTGAAATTGACACCGGAGGCGCCGGCCAGGGCCTTGAATGGGGCGAGGCCCTGGTCGTGATACATGGCCACCACCGCATCGTAGGCCCTGAACGACCCGGAGCCGAAGAAGCCGTCGGCCGGGAACGGGCCGAAAGCGAGCACCCCGGCCTCCGAGGCATCCTCGATGGCGGGCGCTATTCGCTCCTTCTCTTCGTCGCCGAGCAGGCCGTTGTCGCCGGCATGGGGATTGAGGGCCAGCACGGCGATCCTGGGGCGCTCGATGCCGAAATCGCGGCGCAGCGTGGAGTCGAGACGCTTCACCGTGTCGGCCACATTCTGGCGCGAAATGGCGGCGGCCACCTTCGCTATGGGGAGATGGGTCGTGACCAGAGCCACGCGGAGGATATCGTCGAAGAGTATCATCATGGCCGAGGCGCCCTCGCCAAAGGCGGCCTGAAGATACTCCGTATGACCGGGGAAACGGAAAGAGTCGGACTGGACGTTCTCCTTGCATATAGGAGCCGTGACAAGCACGTCGATTTCCCCCGCCTTCAGGGCGTCGAGGGCAGCATCGAGTGCCTTGACGGCGGCCGCGCCCGATTCGGGAGTGGCGACTCCGGGAGCGATATGACCGATCTCGCCGCAGACATCGATGATGCTGACGCGCCCGTCGGGAGCCTCCGCGGCGGAGAGCGCCTTGTTGAGCCTCGGGCCCTCCAGAGAGAGGAGGGAAGTCCATTCGGAAGCGGCTCGCGGGCTGCCGTAGATCACGGGAGTGCAGAGCTCGGTCATCGCCTCGTCGGCCAGAGCCTTGAGTATGACCTCATATCCGACGCCGTTGAAATCACCGTGGGTAATACCCACCTTTATCTTTTTAGCCATAAGGATGATTCAATCAAATAGAAAGAGACTTCAAAATTACTAAAAAAAATCCAAACAGGGGCGAGAGTCACTTAGCGGGAGCGTTTTTTCCTGCAAGCATGCCGCACGCCGCCATGATATCCTCTCCACGCGAAGTGCGTATCGTAGCCTTGACGCCTTTGGAATTGAGATAATTGCGAAACATCACCATGCGCTCGTCGCTTGCAGTGTGGAGCTCTACTCCGGGTATTGAGTGAAACCTTATGAGGTTGACCCTGACGTCATTGCGGCCGATGAGACGGATGAGCTGGTCGGCATGGGCGATGTCGTCGTTGACGCCGCGCCACATTATATATTCGAGCGAGAGGCGTCGCTGCCGGGTGAAATCGTAGCCTTCGAGCACTTTCATGACATTCGCGATGGGGAACGCCTTCTGCGCGGGCATCATCGCCTCACGCTCCGCGGGATCGGGAGTGTGGACACTTACGGCGACGTGCACCTGTGTTCGGTCGAGGAGCTCCTTGAGCTCGGGGAGCTTGCCCACGGTAGAGACCGTGATCCGCTTCGGGCTCCAGGCGAGACCCCAGGGAGCGGTCAGGATGTCGATCACCGGGAGGACTGCCTTCAGGTTGTCGAGGGGCTCCCCCATTCCCATGAAGACGACATTGGTGAGCTCCGTCTCCTTGCGGGCACCCGGAGCAGGAGCCGGCGGGACGGAGAGAATCTGGTTGATGATCTGTGCCGGCGTGAGGTCGGCCTTGAAGCCGTGGCGCCCTGTGGCGCAGAAGTAGCAGTTCATCTTGCACCCGGCCTGCGAGGACACACAGAGGGTGGCGCGGTCCTTGTCGGGAATATATACCGACTCTATGGAATTGCCACATCCGACATCAAAGAGGTATTTCACAGTGCCGTCGACGCTTTTCGAGCGCTTCACTGGCGCGGCGCGCCCCACGGTGTAGTTGTCGGCGAGCCATTGGCGGTTGGTCTTCGAGATGTTGATCATCTCGTCGAAAGAGGTCACCTTCTTCGAGTAGAGCCAGTCGGCAATCTGACGGCCTACGAAAGCAGGCATGCCGCCGGCGCGGGCGACGCCCTGAAGCTGCGGCAGGGTCATGCCGATGAGAGGGGGAAGCTGTGTGGAGCCTGGGGTATTTTTCATTGCGGGAAGTCGTGTTGAGAAAAAAGAGATTGAAAAGAGGGCCGTCGCCGGAAAACGGCGGCAGCCCTCGGCTTATATTCTGCGTAAGTAGGGATATTCAGTTAATTGCTAACTGATTATTTGCCAATGTCATAGATATTTCGTAACTTTACAAAGACCCC
>CANQRV010000068.1 GCA_947626355.1 uncultured Muribaculaceae bacterium | reverse complement strand
GCGGAGTTATACATATTCTGAAGTGCCTGTAATGCTATTGCCTCTCCCGATATTCCCGAACCATATCCATTGTCAGATTCAAAGCTGATGTTCTGCTGGACGGTGTTTGCCCCGGCGTCTTTCATAAAATCTCGGAAAGCTGACTCCGGGACGTAGAAGCCCTCCATACCGTCGTTGTCGAAAACTGACAGGTTCACTTTGAGGAACCGGGAGCCAACAAGAATACTGGTGATGGTAGCCTTGACACGCTGCTGTCCGAAACCTGCGACAGTTCCGTAGAGATATGTGCCTTTTTTCAGCTTGACATCATGGATTGTCACGTCATCAAGTAGCTTGAAGCGTAGCCGTGTACCCTCATGAGCCTTTGTAGTCTGGTCAATCATCGCACGGATAAGCGGTGATTCATCTGAGGCGACATCGTTTCCTACCGTGTTGAACTTCTCGGCATTGGTGTTCTGTGATTTCAGTACAAGCAGAGGCCTGTTCTTCTCTCGCTCGATAACCTTTGCCTTGGCGATGGAGTCCGCCCTTTGCTTTTGCGCTACTTCTTCTGGATCGGGCTTGCCATAGCCTAACCCGGACTCAATGGCTTTCTGGCGTTCAAAGCTGCGCTGCTGGATTTCAGCAAGCTCACGCGCATATTCGTCACGCGGATCAACAGCCGGGACATAATCGGCTGGATTGTAACTGTCCCCGTATGCGTAGGAGTTGATATGACGCCGGGACTCGGCAAGGGAGCGTTCCAGTTCTTCAAGTTCCTGCTGCTGACGGATTCGCTCTGCTTCAGCGGCATCAAGACGGTTAAGCTCTTCTTCTGAATATCCGTGGTCGATATATTCATCATCGGCTTGTTCCTCACCGAGTTTGTTTACCGCCGTAAAAGCGTCCTCGTCACCAAAGCGGCGTGACATCTCGAACATCTTGTCGTGTGCTTCCTCAGCATTAGCCTCCGGAAGAGTGGCGTTGATACGGTCGGTGGCGACAGTCGGTTTCTCCTCACCACCACCGAAAGTCTGCATAACGAAATACACCAGAAAGCATAGCGGAACGAATATCGCTATCGGGAAGATATACTTCGGCTGTTTGAAATTGATTTTATTCATTATCGTTCTGTTTAAGTGATTTGACAATGTTTTCAAGCCGTGTGTAGCGGCGTATTATTTCTACTGAATCACGGTGTGATTTCCGGGGAATGGCTATCAGGGAGTCAAGCTCATGGCGGAGGAGCTGTCCTTGATTGGTCATTTCAAGAATGGTCTGGCGCTGACTCTCCTTGTTTGCCTGAATAGCGCGGAACCCGTTGAAGATAGGCTCCACATTCGCAATCTGATTTACGTTATCCATCTGCGATTCAGCGCGGATTCCGGCAATGGCTATGTCGCAGAAAATTATCGCAATCAAAGTGCCGACAACATAGCCGAATGTCTTTTTGGGGTGCTTGGTGGCCCAGGAGTTGGCAAGCCTTATTCTTGCGGCGAGTCGGTAGCGTGTGCCAATTGCTCCCACCTTTGGCTGGAGCCAAGACTTGATCTGATTGGAAGTGGCAAGACGGCTGTTCCTTATGGTTTTGCGTATGGATTTCATCTTCAATAGTCCTTATCCTTGTTCTCGATTGTTCGCCAGTTGGTTATCATCAGACCATGAGGATTGTTCTGGGAACGAGGCACGTTCTCGATATAGCCCGTTGTCACCATACTCCGTTTAAGGTCGCGTGTACGTCTCTTGATAAGCTGGGTGCCGTAGTATGTGAACTTACGCTCATGCTCGTCAAAGTTGATTGAGTCGCAGATTATGGTGCAGACAGCGGAAGATGATATGATGTCAGAATAAAATCCGTTTTCATCAAGAGCCTGCTTCTGTTTCAGAGCCGTACCGTCAGCCATATACATTGCCTTTCCCACTGTCCACTTGATATAGTCATTATCAGGGGGCAAGTTGAAAAAGTATTGATGGAACAACTGGATATGTGCCCTTGCCTCCATAGTGAAGTTGGCTTCGAGTTGCGCTCTCTCGGCGAGGAAAGGGATATCACCGTCAAGGACGTAGATCTGCTGCCGTTCCTTGGTCACCATATTCATGCAGGTGATTATGGTGAACCCACAGATGAGGGTGCAGCCGGCAACTGCGGCCAACACCGTCATCATGGCGAGTTTTGTTTTCTGTGCTAAAGATTGTATAAGCATAGGATTATATTTTAGATAATTGCTTTTGCACCTCCGACAACAGCCGATTTACCCATAGAGGCACCAGTCTGAGCGACACCCATAGCGAAAGCACCTGCCGGAGCAGCCGCGCCACTACTTACACCACCCGGAATGAGCCAAGAAGACACTTCGGGAACGAAGCGGATAATGTAGGCTCCCACCAGCATACCCATAGCGTACATACAGTTTGAGCCTATGCCCTGAAGACCGAGGGCACCGATTTGGGACCAGGAGTTTACCGAACCGGTAAGTAGGTGGTCGTAGGCAATCATATCCTGCTGGAGATTGTATAGTAGAATGAAGTCAATGTAATAGAGGCACATATAGGTTACGAACCCCCATAGAGTCAATGAGAGATATTTCGACATCCATTGGCTCCAAGCCGAATTCCAAGGCGGCGCCAAGGACATAGCGAACATTATCGGACAGAATATCGCCATGATAGCGAGGAAGATTCTCTGTGCCACAAGTATGCCGTAATAGGACATCTGGAACACAAGCTCACCGACAAAGCGGATAACATCGTTTATCCATTCGCTGACCTTTGTCTCGGCGGCCACGGCTGCGCGCTGGGCGTAGTTGTTTATGGTGTTTCCAAGGTTCTCGACATTATAGATGAGCTTGTCCCACCAATGGGCGTCCTCACCAATGGCTGCTACTTGCTGTGCCGTTGCGATAGAATCCTGAACCTCACGGAGCCTGTCGAGATATTTACCCTGTTTTTGGGCCACTTTCAATTCAAATGCAGCGACTTCCTTGTTCTTTGACATCGCCATCGCCTTTGTAGCGGACTCCAGTCCCTTGCCGGGAGTCTGGAGAGCCGAACAGATCCAAGAGGAACTGGAGATACAGATGGATATTCCGACAATGCGGAGGAGCTTCATCACGTCCATTCCCCGTCTGCCAAGCATCATCATCCAACATTCGTAGGATCCGACACATAAAGCGAGGCACAGACCGATAATCCTTGCCAGTCCTACGGCATCGCCGAGGACGGCAACATTCGGGAACGTCTCCATAGCTACAAGGAGCTTGTCAAGGCTCTCGTCGATAGATGGGAGTCCCATCGTACAGAGTATGCTTAATAAAGTCATATCCAATGGTTTGAGATTAGTAGTGAGTTGCGGCTACAGCACACAGCCGGGCAGTACGGCTTACAAGTTCGCCCATCTGCTCCTTCGCTTCCTCGTAGGCCTGCTGACGTTTGGCATTTTCAAGACCATAGCCCACGCCTGTCTTATGGATATAGGCGACATTTGCGCAGATTATCTCGTTCTGCCGGGAAAGCTCATCAACCTGATACTGTAGCTTGCCGTCACTCTTCTTGAGGCAGTACAGGAGTCCGTCGGTGATGCAATCCTGCATACGGTTGAACTCATCTTTGTAGGAGGCGTATGAGAGATCCACATTGCGGTCAGCTTCCCTTAAAAGTTCCTCGTTGTAAAGTTCCTCGACCTTTTTCCTTTCTTCCTCGACCTTGCCGAGTTTCTGGCGCTGGGTTTCCTCGGCCGTCACACGGACAGGCATAATGCGCTTGACATTGGATTTTTCTTCCTTGAACCTTACACGGTAGCCGGACTTGAAACCTGCCCATTTCCAATACATTTCGGCTCCGGAGTAATTCTTGTGGAGAAAGTAATAATACCAGTCCGGGGCAAAATCCCAAGGTCCGTTTTCCATTGACTTCCATTGTTTTTCCTTCTGGTCGTCGTGAATGGAGGGAGTCTTGGCGGAAAGAAGAACAGGCAATGAGAGTGCGGCTATCATCAGAGCCGCAAAAGTGAAGTGTCTAATTTTCATATCCTTTGTTCCAGTTATTGATTACAATTTTCACTATCTCGTCCTTGACTTCCGAGGTCAGTATCTCCCAGATATAGTCAGGTTTCCAGCCGCAGTTGGTGATGAGATAGCAGTAAAGGTTGGCATTGTCGATTATATACCGGGCACGGTCAACGGAGTTTTTGAGGGTGAACACAAGATTCAGTTTCTCGTCCATTGACGCTTTCATCACGTTTATACCGGAAGCGGCGACGGAGGCATAGAGGGTATAGCAATGCTTTATCTCACGGGCGACAGCCACATTAGCCTCCGTGTAGTACCAACCCACGAATGGTTTGTCCGTCACATATTTGAAAGTGTTTACGGTAAAATCCTCATATTCCTTTACCAGCCGGTACATAGCACTTGCCGTCGATGATATGGCTGCTGCAAGGACTACATAGGAGTGGGCGTTGCCCAGCTTTGTATCAAGGGTAGTGCGGACATCATTGAACTTCGTCGCCCCTTTTGTGACAAGTGACTGTTCCCCGAAACTTGTAGCTATCCGGGTAAGAGCCTGGTCCTCGTCCTTCTTCACAGCCTTGTGCAATGCCATCAGAGCCTCAAAAGTCGGCAGGTCTTTCGGAAAATCGAAAGCCATGACAGGCAGAGATACGAGAATGAGGCTGAGTGTTATCAATACCCTTGCTTTCATTTGCCCCATTTGAAATAGTCGATAAGGTCTTTATTGACAATATCAGGGTTGATAGTCAAGTCCCATTTGACAGGGACAAAACCGTTCCAAGCTGAAATGAGTCCACCTACCTGATTCTTCATCACCATCACGTTTGCCCAGCCCTCCGGATCAATGGCGAAAAAGAGATCATTCATTGTGGCATACTGTGCCATAGCCATCATTCCCTGTATCTTGTAGCGGATACTCATAAGGTCGGAGTATATGCGGTTGGCAAGGGTCAGACGCTCATAACGGTCAAGGAGATTGTAGCCGTCGCTCTTCTTCTCGGAAGTGCCTTGTCCTTTCAGTGGATTCTCTATCTTGGCATTGTTGACTATGTTCACAAAATCGCCCACAAGCTGCTGGGTCTGCGCCACGACATTGGCAAGCTCATTGAGGCAAAGCACTTTGTTGGCGAACTTAGCCTTGTTCACAACCTTGACAAGCTCCGGAACATCAAGCACTATATCGAGCGCGCAGCGTCCGATCTCGGTATAATACTTGCTCTCGGTGCCGAAGCCGGAGATATTCTCCATAGTGACCTTGTAAAGTTCCTTGATGGTAGCCATGCTGACAGTGTACTGCTCCAGCTTGTTCTGCTTAGAGGCAATGGAGTCGAGACGTTTGTTATGTTCTCCTTCGATGGCTTTTTGTGTAGCCATATTCTGACCGACAGCCTCAATACAATATGGGTCTATGACAACCCGGTACTGCGCGTTTGCAGAAACGGCTGCCACGAAGAAAAGAAGCAGTATGAGTTTTCTGAGTATTACCATAATTGCATTACTTTCTGTTGTTGGTTTACCTTTCGTGCGAAATCAAGATACTTGCCGATACCGGCTTTCTTGCGGTCAATCTCAATGCGAGTTATAGCCTCCTGCATAGAGCCGTAGTGACGGAGGTATATCTTCAATGCCTCCTTCTCAGCCCGTTCAGTTGTGTATGCCCAGTAACATTCCGGTGGTTCCTCGACGCCAAACACATCTGAGTTCTGCCCACGGCAAATCCACACCTCCTTGAAATAGTTGCGGTTATCGTGGTTGTTGAGGGCATTGATTGTGAAGATCTGTTGTTTCTGAATGGCTGTCAGACCGAGAATGGCTGAAATATCGTCGTATCGGTCCTTGAATTTTGACTGGTCGAGAAGTATCTTGACATCCGAGTTGTTGATGATGGCCTCCTTGACGATTGGCGAGTCTATCACGTCGTTGAGTTCCTGGGTGACGACACCGGCAATGCCGTGAAATTTTCGGACAGTCTTATACAGGAATTTTATATATTCGGCCATTGTCGGGGAGGCGATGGCTTTCCACGCTTCCTCGATAATCAAGGCCTTGCGTCCTTTCTTGATACGCATTTTCTGTAAGAATACGTCCATGATTATCAGCACGACAATAGGGAAAAGAACTGGGTCGTCCTTGATCTTGTCAATCTCAAAGACAATGAAACGCTCGTCAAAGAGGTTGGCATCGAGGTCGGAATTGAGGGTCATTTCCAACTCACCGCCACGATAGAACTGCTTGAGAATGGCTGCGAAGTCGCGTATGTCGAAATGCACTTTTTCAAGTGATGTAATCTGAGGGATACGCTCAAGGGCAAACTCATAGTAGCTGTTGAACGACAGCTCATTGACTTTCAAACGTCTCTTCTGCTCCTCAATGTGGTCTATCTGCTTGTCAATCTTGATTAGCATTGAGTTCTCGTGAAGTTCCTTCTTGTAGATCTCAAGCTTTTCAGCAGCTTTTTCTTTTTCGGCATCAGTGGCCGCATTATCAATTACGATAGCACGGAAAGCCCGGCATTGACGTAGCAGACGCAACCTGCGTTCCTCAGACGGGAGAATGAGGGCACGGCTCTCAATTTTTGGAGGCTCCTGATTCAACTGTTCCTCGATGTCCTCCATATCATGGGCATACTGCTCGTAGTCGTCCTCCATTTTTGCATCTACAAGTAGTTTACGTCGCAATCCATCACGCTCTTCGTCTGTAAATTTTTCAAATGGGTGGAAATATGCCTCGTAATACTCCACGATTGTCTGGTTCACAAGCATATCCTCAATTTTTGAGGGAGCCTCGTTACCCTTGAAAATCAAAAATATCAGGGATTTGAGGAAGTTCTTTTTCTCGCCAAAATTTAAGTCATATTCCTCTTTCGTCACCTTAAAGGGGTTCATAGAGATGGGCTTCTCTTTGGAGTAGCTTATGTAGGTGCCTCCAAAGTAGCCGCAGATACCCTCATAAGAGTCACCGGTATCGACCATAACTACGTCAGTCCCTTGTTCAAGTAACTGTCTGACCACTGAGTTCATGTGGAAGCTCTTGCCACTTCCCGAAGGACCGATACAAAAGAAATTTGCATTGTCTGTCATCTTGACCTTACCCTCCTTTCCGGTGATGTCGATGCACACGGGTAATCCCTGGCGGTCGGTGTAGAATGTGGTGAGAGGGGTCTGTTCGCTCTCTTTCATATGTTCTTTGAAAAATAGACAGAGCGCGGCATCACTCAGAGTCAAGAAAAGATCATAGTCCGGATTGAATGAATAGGCATTGCCGGGGAAGGAATCAATGAAGAGTTCTAACTGATTGTAGGCAGTTCGGGAGGGCATGATGCCACATTCATAGAGTTTGGTTTCCAGAAAGGACGTTACAGGAGTAACTTTGTCAGCCGGACAACTCACTATGATGTTGAAGTTGGTGTTGACCAGAAGGGAAGAATCGACTGCGAGGACATTGAGGACTTCCTCAATGTCAGCCTTGGCAATCTTATTGCTTGGGTCGGGCATGGAGCCGTGACGTTTGGCTTTGCCTTGCAGTTTCCTCAGCAGCTTGCGCTGGTTGGGTATCTGAACAACCTGGTTGAACACCACGCAATCGGCGTGAGGTACTTCGGCAAGAAATGAAAACAGGTCGGTAGCAACCGGATAGCCGTTGATGCTCATTTCGGTAAACGGTTTGACTACCGATGGAAGATTGATTTCATCAATATCTACCAGAGGATAAGAACGGATAATCTTATTCCCAATCCTCAGATATTCGTCTGACGATTTGAAATTTGTCATTGAGAATGCTCCCGATTGGAAATGGAAAGCCATAAACCGGTGAATGTACTCGTTCACTTCCGGTTTGGTGAGTTTCTTATGCCGGATATTCTTTTCCGTAAGAATATCATCAACCTTTGCCACCTTAGAATGGAAGTCGAGCCATTTTTTTGGGTCATACTGGACGAATTGCCCTCTCTGAGCCTCCTGTGTGATAATAAGATATGAGGAGATTTCGGTAAATTCTCTTCCCTTGAAGTAATTGAAATAGCTTCTTGTCAGAAACTCCGCATTTTCCGGTACCTCGTGATCATATTTCTGTCGGCAGAAAATATCCTGCTTTTGCAAGGCATATCCTTCACCGAGAGTCTGGGTTATGTTGGCGAGTACATCTTGAAAGAGAAGATACTGCTCCGAGTCGGTGCAGAGACGGAGCACCGGATTGGTCATCTCAAAAATGACCGAGGGGGAGCCCTTGGCGTCGAACAACACCACATTCCCGTCCGTTTCCTCCAGCTGTGCGTATAGGCCGTCAAGTATTTTCTTTTGTTGTTTAGCCATTTGTCAGCGTTTGAATAAGTTGTGATAAATGAAGATTTCACGGTTGCGTTTCTTGTTGTGAAGACCACCGCTTTGCTTGATGTAGATTGTCACCAGTCCGGCGACAGCGAGAACAAGCATGGCGATGAACCCGGCTAATTTGCCGAGTGCAATGGAAAACACGATGAAACCTACGAATGATACACCGATGGCCGCTGCCGCAAGTGTGAGGAATCTTCCGCGTATGCCCATAAACTCCAGAGGTTTCTGTAACCCTTTGAAAACCGGATAACCGTTGTTATTCATCGCCATGACTGTCTTGCTTTGCGTGAGGTCAGTTGAAGAAAAGGGGAAGAGCCTCGGACAGGGCGATGAAGGCGATACAGCCACCAATCGTCAGCATGATAGTCTTTTTCACGTCCTGATCGCCGTTCTGCATCTTGAAGTAGACGTTGAAGGCACCGACCAGAACGATGACTGCTGCGATAGCCTTCATCAGGTTGGAAACCGGGGTCTGGTAGGAGCTAACCTCCTGGGTGGCTTTTGTGAAACCTGCGGCACCCTTGCTGGCTGCCATTGCATCGCATACAGCGAACATGAGTGCCCCAACTACGAGAGACAACTGACGTACAAAGCCGGAGTTCTTGAATCGTGCTACCGCACGAAGACAAACTTTTTTGATTTTCTGCATTTCTGTGATTTTTATCGTTTCAAACTGGGCGATAAAGACAACACAGGGCATTAAAGCATCAAAGGGCGTTAAAGTGGAACAAAGGGCTTAAAGGAAATATTTGGAGAATGATGTCAGGCTGCTTGACACTTGTGAATAATATTCCCAAGGTCGTCGGGAAGAGTCCCATTGCAGTCCTTAATTTTTGAGGCAAGCTCTTCAACCGGAATCGCTCCGGTCATGGAGGGTTCTTTGGGTATTCGTGTTTTGACTTTACCAGTTGTTGTTTTGCTATTAGCCGCAGGACGCTGTGGCTCCTCCCTGGAGATAAAGATTGTTTTGAAGTTCTTGGCTTCGTCTGATATGTCGATGTCATTTTCAGACACTTTATCTGCTTCCAGTTCTTTCATCTTCTTGGCTTTGTGTAAGTCCATCACAATCATACCGATATAGTACATTATCAAGAGGACAAAAAGGAATGTGATTATTTGGCCGTAAAGCATATCATAAATATTTTTAGTTTATTACGTTGGAATTGGCATGAGATGAAGTCCGAGTCTTTTACTTGCTACAAAGTGATCTTCACGCAAGCAAATATCTTCGGAATAGTAGATGATATTTGCTCCCCGGCTAACCTCGCATCCCATTTTCTTCAGTTTGTGTCTCAGTTCAATCTTTTTTTTATTGGTGACTATCTTGATTTTCGTGAGGGGATTTAGTCCGAATACCATTCGCCGTCGTTCACGCTGAAGAAGCTCATTGCGGATCCTCGACCGCATGGCTTTATCTTCCTCCTTATTCTTACTAAGGTTAAGATAAGCCTTTATACGGGAAACCGTCCGTTCTGATATTCCTACCTTATCAGCTATCTCGGATATTGAATGGGTAGAGTTGAGATTGCGGACTTCTTCAACCTTTTCAAGCCATTCGCGCTTGATGCCTTTCTCCAAGCCGAGTTCTGTGGCTTTGTTCTTGACCGAAGTCTTGCCAACGCCCAACAGAGACGCTACCTTTTCGATAGTTTCATTGGGATAGAGTTCTTTCAGCAAGGCAATCATTTCGTCTGTCCAGTTCAATTTGCTCATTGCGGTAATTTTCTTGTGTTAAACAATGTCTTGCTTTCCTGCCGGTACATATTGAACTGTTCGAGGTTTAGGCTTAGGAAAGTCCTGAGAATCGCATTGATGATGTCGGAATTGCTACGCTTCTCGATATTGCACTCAGAGATAGAATCCGCAATATCCTTGTCTATGAAATAAGACAGTCGGTCTGGCTTGCGGCATCGGGCCGGACATTCCCTGAGATTGTGCATAAACTCGTCCCAAAGGGTATTCGGTCCGGAAAGTGCGACTGAGGGTGGGCTTTCGGATATTATGTTAGTAACTTCGGATACAGGCTCAGTTACGGGCGCAGAGTCCGGGGTCTGCCTAACCGGTGTATCGAAAGTTCTTAGCCCGGAAAGTAATCCATTGATTTCCGGAAATGATTTATTGTCAGACATATCTATTTATCACTTAATTAAAGATTCTGTTGTTCCAAATATTTCCTTGTAGATTACATCAAAGGCAGGCGAAACAATCTCAAGCTGATTATCAAGGTCGGAAATGGTACTGAACCGCTCCATGTCAGCTCTCACAGTAATCTTCGGCGTTACTATCCCATAGTTGCTGAAAGCCTCCCTCGTTTCGTCCCATAGTACAAGCTCATCTCTTTTTCCGACACGCGGATCCTGTTTGTTTGGGATAAGGATAAGTTGGGCACTCATTCGTTTGCCCATCTCATTTCTTATCCTCTCGACAAGAGCGATAAATGAGACGGTGGAAGGAATGGTTGTCTTGTCATAGTGGAAAGGGCAGACAATGAAATCGGAACTTGCAAGCAAGATAACAAGACCCTGTAAGTCCAGAGTGCCCGGTGAGTCAATCAAGACTATTCCACGGGATTGTCTAAGATTCTCGATGAATACAAGAAGCTGCTCTGTCTTACTTATGTCAAATGAGATTACCTCATAGGGTAACTTCATATCCTCGCCCCCATAAACAAGGAGATCATTCTTCCTGCGCTCCTTTATACTCTGTTGGGCGTCGCAATCAACAATCATAACAGGGCACCCTTTCTTCACCAGATAATTGGCGAAGATGGCGCAAAGGGTAGTCTTTCCGACTCCTCCTTTCTGATTGGCGAATGTGATTAGAATGGTATCGTCCATAGGGCGCGGTCGTTAATTTTTTAGCAAAATTAAATTCAACCGCACTTGTAAATGGTCTGTTTGGACACTATTTAGGTAATGAGGTAATCACATATTAACCAAATGAAGCAATATGCAAATGTATGAATGATGTCACGGCTTTTTTGGCGGAGTAAGAAAATTGTCAGACTATCTTTTCAGGGTGTTTTCATCATCAATATCATCGTATCGTCTGCCCTTGTAACCGACTTCCCATTCTCGGTTGTCACCACGTCCTACGCCAAGATCTTTCATCTTTTTCGTAGGTCTGCCGGAGGGCTTTTGTTGCTGTGGCTTGTTCTTCTTCTGTTGCTTATTGATATTCGGTTGCCATTCGAGACGACGCAGGTTGAATCCTTCTTCTCCGAGGTTTACGATTATATGATTGGTGAAATCAACGGCAAAGTAATTATCCCCATCTTTAAGCACTTTGTATCCGGCTGCTTTGATAGCCGGTTTTACATATACTTTATCTGGGTCATTGAATATGGTTCTAATATCATTTATCATCGTCTGCCACTGAGCTGACTTATTCGTAGAGATAGAAACTAAATCCGTTCGATTGACCTTGCCCATCTTACAAAGGAAATCTACTTCTTCCTTGCTCGTGGGTTTGAAGCTCTCTACCCAAGATATTCTGTTGTTTCTATCAATGGCATCTGCCATATAAGGTTTTAAGTTGAATGTCGGTCCATCGTAGAAAATAACACTGCCTTTCTTGATGTATGCCCTGTGCTGACGGAGTTTTTGGAATATCTCTGTTTGTGTAATTTTAGGATTAAGTTGGAGAAGGGAGTCTAAGAAACTTTCAACTCTCCAGATTCGTTCTTCGGGAGTTGCAAAGTCCAGCAGTTCGTCCATACCAAGAACTCTTGCGCCATGAAGAACCATCTTCTTGTTATGGTCGATGAGCATATAACCATATGGAGAGTCTTTCTTGCCGAAGAATACGATGTCAACTCCAAACTTTGTTTTCATCTCCTTCTGCAATTCTTCCTTGTTGCTGCAAGTGGCCCGATATTTCTTCAAAATGGCTCTGAGTTGTCGGGCACGGGCTTTATCAGAGGCACCATATTTATATAGTTCGTTAAAATCTACAAATGGCACCTTCATCTGAACGCGACCACCTTTCTTTATATAGACAGTATCATCTTTCTCATAAACCTCATAGCCCATAGTGGACATGACAGCCTTGAACTGGGCAAAGGTTGAGAATGAATAGCCCTTTGCTTTTTCAAAATCTTCTTCAACTGTTTTCTTCCTGTCAGTCCCAAGCAACTTGTCGATGACGCTCTGTGAACGGCGACGCTCGTTGTGGTCATTGATTTTCTTCCCGTCCGGACCTACACGAGAAGTCACTATATGAAGATGAGTATTATCCGTGTCATAGTGAGAGTAGATCAATAGAGGTTGTCCATCTTCGCCATATCCCATTTCCTTGAGATATGAATGTGCAAATTTCAACAGCTCTTCCTCCGTCATTTCATGACCTTTGCAAGAGATAGCCAAATGGAACTGGGTGTTCTGGATTTTTCGGTTGACCGAGGAATATTCTTTGAGATACGCTACTTTTTCATCGGGAGTAGCCTCACTCAAAACTCCAATGCCTTTGAAATTCTTAATCTCGATAAGCCGGGCAACACCTTTTGCCACTTTCCTCTCATTATATAATACGGCATGAAAATTGGCACTCGATGGCAAGATCGTCGCTATCATATTGATGAATTAATGTAATTGGGCAATGATGAAATTAAATAATCCATTACTACCTCTTTTGGGTCTTGATGAAAAATAACAATGACATAATGACTGAAATTCCAAACGAAGTAATGGGGATTTTAGCAAATGTGGTATTTACCTATTAAGATAACTTGGTGGCTTTTTTGGCGAGGTCAATAAGTTGTAGCTTCACGTCCTTTACAATCTTCTCGGCAGAGACCACCGCCGGAAGCACTGTATTCAACATATAGTCCCGATTAAGCAGATCAATTTTTGCAAGCTCGTTGGCGTGTTTCATCGCCTGATTGAGATTCCCTCCTGCCCATGCGAGTTCATCTCGGAATTTCACGCATAGGTTGGTCAGATCGTTTATGAGTTCCAGCTTCTTTCTTGCATCTATATCTGAATACTCCTTGACAGCCATACGGATATACTGGCTGATACTCTGAAAGGAGCTTGCTTTTTCTTTAATATACTGAGCTTCTTCGGGGGTCAGACGTAGTTCAATTCTTTCGGTTCTGCGTTTCATCTTACATAAATACGTTATTACAACAAAGCTCCCTTAACCCATTTTCGCAAAGCGAAACGCAACGCAGTTGCCCCGACGCGAAGCGGTCGGCAAGTCGCCTTATGCAGTCAAAACAGAGTTTTGTACGGCGTAAGGCACAACTTGCTACACAAATTCTGCAAGGCAGTACTCGTCACCCGGGAACATTGATGAACCGAAATTACTTGTTTAGCATAATACTACATTTACATTTGGACACAATTCTTTAATCTGTCAATATAGCTTATGCCAATTATGCAAATATGTCAATACTCAAATATACCAATATCCAAAGATGTGAATACTCAATTCAATTAATAGCATATTTGACAATTTAGATAATATGTAGTATTGAGATTGTAATATTAGAATAATACGTTAATCGACTATTTAGATATTAGGTATTTATCACAATAATATCTTTGAGTAATACCTCAATATATTCTTTTCGTTTTATTCAAATAGACTAATATGGTATTATCAATTTGGTGTAACTGAACAAACTAATAGAGTAGGAATATACTAATGGTACAACTATATAAATGTAAATTATCGCCTTATCACAATGTCTAGTCCTGAAAAATCTTGACTAAAAAGTTAAAGATTTTAACGGACAATGAGTGAAGAAATCAAAAAAAT
>CANQRV010000067.1 GCA_947626355.1 uncultured Muribaculaceae bacterium | reverse complement strand
CCATTTAGGGCTGACTCCTGCAATAGGTGCCAGCCCTAATTTTATCGTGACTCAAAAAGTTTAGCGGACAGTAATATTTAGAATTATAAGGTGCAAAGGTAAATGGTGGTTGTCTGGTGAGAAAAATCACCGGATTATAACCGAATCTCGGGGTTGAATAACGCCTCTAACTCCTTGGCGTTCAGTTTTACATACTTGCCGCAACGGAGCTTGGTTATCTTGTATGTCTTGACATAGTGATACAGCTGGTCGCGGGTCAGAGAGTATTTTCCCATGGCTTCGGGCACTGAGATAAACTCCACATCCTCGGCTGATTTGGCACCTTTTGCCACATCGAAGTGATATTTGGAGTAATATACTTTTGGTCCCTCCTTGCGTTTCGGGATTCCGATTTTTGAGACCAGAGTGTAAATTGCCGAGAGGGTCATGCCGTATTTTTCCTGAATATCTTCGACCGAATACCATTCGGTAATCTCCGGATTCTCCTTTCTCGCTGAGAAAAGTCGGTCGATATGGCTCTTGCTGAAATAAGCCTTGCCGCGAAGAATGGTCTTGGGCACATTATTCTCGGCGACGACCTTGTAAATCCAGGAATCTTTCACACCGAATTTCTCTCGAATCTCGGCGCGTGTGTAAAAGTCGGAGATAGACTTTCCTTTTTTCTCAGAGTGCTCTTCCTTCGGCTCACTTTCTTTCGGTGAGAGAAAATCGAACATCGCCTGAATGTCGGCTTTGCTGATGAGCGTTTTTCGCTCGAATCTAACGACCTTGATTTTTCCATTCCGGATATAGCGGTAGATTGACATTCTGCCAATTCCTAGCAATTCAGCCGCTTGAGTCGGAGTCAGGAAATCTTTATCTCTCCATTTATTGTTGGCGGTATTTGTGGCAGTCTCCTGATTTGATATTGTCATCTTCTTCTGTCGGAATCGCTCTTTGTATGAACGCTCCGAACACCGCTTCGAGCAGAAGCGTGTGACTGTGGTCTGGGCGATAAATTTCTTTCCACACCATTCGCAGATTCTCTCAACTTTGATGTTGCTACTCATGTCATACGTGTTAATTTCGTTATTACTCGTATCATGGCGTATCACGACGTACCGTGACGTACCACATTCTCCACCACCTTGCTGACGCTTGGGGTGAAATGAGTCGCTGTCGTACAAAATCCGTACAAAATGGTGCATAAAAACGCCCAACACTGACAGTTATCAGCATTAGGCGTTCTTGTAAGAGTTAAGTTTTATCGCTCAGTAGCAGTCAATTACTATCAATATAAATCATTGATAATCAACTAATTACTTGCCGATGCAGAAGCGGGAGAATATGGTGGAGAGGAGGGTGTCGGTGGTGACGGCGCCGGTGATGGTGCCCAGATGGTGGATGGCGATGCGCAGGTCTTCGGCTATCAGGTCGGCGCTAAGGCCGGTCTCCAGGCCGGCAATGGTCTGACGCAATGCCTCCCCTATCTTCAACAGACTCTCGTAATGACGCCCGTTGGTCACCATGAGATCTGTCTGCCAGTCAAGACCTCCGCCTACGGTCTTCCCGATCTCTGCTATCAGGCTGTCAATACCCTCGCCTGTCTTGGCCGATATTTCGCACACGGCTCCGCGCACGGAGCCGTGGACGGAGGCTATGTCGATGCCTGGGCCGGGGGTTGCTATGCCGGCATCAAGGCCCGGGACCGGGGCTCTCCCGATGCATGCGCCGGGAACGGCGGCCGCATCGGGGGCAGTGGTCTGTCTGGCCGGAAGGAGGTCGGCTTTGTTGGCAACGGTGATGACGGGCACTTCGGGAATGCCCGCGGCGAGGGCGTCGCGCTCTTTCAGCTGAGGGTCGAGCGGCGCCGCTGCATCGAGGAGCCAGACCACGGCGGAGGCGCGTGCTGCACGGTCGCGTGTGCGGTCGATGCCGAGGCGTTCCACAGGATCGTCGGTGTCGCGCAGGCCGGCAGTGTCGATAAACCGATACAGCACTCCGTTGATCTCGCGCGTGGCCTCGATTACGTCGCGCGTGGTGCCGGGGATGTCGGAGACGATTGCCTTGTCGTCGTCAATAAGGAGGTTGAGCAGGGTGGATTTCCCGGCGTTCGGAGCGCCGGCGATCACGATGCCCACGCCGTCGGCGATGGCGTGTCCCGCGGCGTAGGAGGCGGCGAGGCGGTCGACGAGCTCCTGCGTGCGGCGGGCGATGTGGAGAAGCCGCGGGCGGTCGGCAAACTCCACGTCTTCCTCGGAGAAGTCGAGTTCCAGCTCGAGGAGAGAGGCGAGCTCTATGAGGTCGGCGCGCAAGGCGTCGAGGCGGCGTGAGAAGGCGCCTTTCGTCTGGGAGAAGGCGAGGCGGTGGGCGGCACGCGACGAGGCGGCGATGAGATCGGCGATACCCTCGGCCTGCGCGAGGTCGATCTTGCCGTTGAGGAAGGCGCGGCGCGAGAACTCTCCCCTTCCGGCCATGACACATCCGCGTGAGATGAGGTCAGCCACGACCGCCTGCTGTATCCAGCGCGAGCCGTGGATGGAGAGCTCCACGGAGTCCTCGCCGGTAAAGGAGGCCGGGGCCCTGAAGACAGTCGCGACACACTGGTCGAGCTCCTCGCCGTCGACAGCTAGGTAGCAGCCGAGAGTGGCGGTGCGGGGCCTGATGTCTTCGAGGCTACGGCCGCGCCAGGCGGCGCCCACGATAGAGATGGCGTCAGGGCCCGACACCCTCACCGTTGCCACGGCACCCTCTCCGGAGGGTGAGGCCACGGCCACAGCCGTGGTGGCGGAGGTCAGCGTCTGTTCCATTCCTTAAACGATGACGATTTCTCTATCTGCTGTTCGATGTCGTCGGGAAGGGCGCTGAAGAAGTCGAGGCCAGTCACGGCCTCCACGTCGTCGATGGTGGTGACATAATTCTCCATATTGCCCGGCGACGACATATTGGGATATATGAAGGCTATGCCTCTCGGCGGGTCGGCATAGGGGGCTGCCATCACCTTGAAGAAGGCGCCGGGCACCCTGACGCCGGCCTCTCCGATACGCGTCCTGTCGGTGACGTCGTAGATGGGCCCGGCCACTATCACGATAGCGGAGTCGCGGCGCGCCCATGCTCGTTCCTTATTCTCGAGGGTATTCCAGGCTCCGGAATTGAGCGAATGGTCCTGCGGACAGATGTTCGCCATCGAGAAGCAGTCGACCATTGCCTCATAGCTCCATTTCTGGTCGGCGGCGGGGCACATGTGGCCTCGGTCGTAGCCGGAGTGGGTATAGTCGGAATGCTGCGGGCATCCCTCGATATCCTCGTCTTGCCAGAACCGGTTGTATCGTTCCTGCTCGCCGTCGGCCTCGGTTCCGAGGAGCTCCCAGGCCACCCAGTTGGGGGTGCCGTTGTCTTTATTGAACGAGAGGTTGAAGCCCTCGTAGCTCTTGAGCTGCGAGGCTACCCCGGAGGGAGTGGCTACGCGGTCAAGGTCCTTGTAATGCAATGCAGCGCCGGGGACGGTAGAACCGGAATCATCCGGCTCTGTGCTGGCGCAGGCAGCGATCACCGGGATGAGGACCATGGCGGCCGCGACAGTCTTGATGCGGCCTGAAAAGATGGATGAAGCGTGAATATCATTCATGAGAAAACGAAATTATAACGCGAAATTACATAAAAGACGCAAAATTTGAAAATCGATTACGCAAGTATGGGGTAAGTTGAGATATATTTTTTAATTTTGCAGAAGATTACGAAACAGCATACGCGAAAAATCTTTTAACCATGAACGTAACCGAACCGTTTCTTAGATATGTGAAATTTGACACGCAGAGCGACGAGGAGACCAACATGACGCCCTCGACACCCGGTCAGATGGAATTTGCGAGCTATCTCAAGGAAGAGCTTGAGAGGATGGGGCTCGAGGAAGTGACGCTTGACGCCAACGGCTATCTTATGGCCACGCTTCCGGCCAACGGGGGCGCCGACGGGACGCCGGTGGTGGGCTTCATCGCCCATCTCGACACGTCGCCCGACATGAGCGGCCGTCACGTGAAGCCCCGCATCGTGGAGAAATACGACGGCAAGGACATCGTGCTCAACGAGAAGCTCGACATCACGCTGAGCCCGAACGAGTTTCCGGAGCTGCTCAACTATCTCGGCCAGGACCTCATAGTGACCGACGGCACGACGCTGCTCGGCGCCGACGATAAGGCGGGCATAGCCGAGATCGTGACGGCGATGGCCTACCTGCAGGCGCATCCGGAGATCAAGCACGGCAAGATCCGCATCGCCTTCAACCCCGACGAGGAGATCGGCAAGGGCGCCCACAAGTTTGACGTCAAGCAGTTTGGCGCCTCCTTCGCCTATACGATGGACGGCGGCGCGCTCGGCGAGCTGGAATACGAGAACTTCAACGCTGCGTCGGCACGCGTCACCATCAAGGGACGCAACGTGCATCCCGGCACGGCGAAACACAAGATGGTCAACTCCATCCGCATCGCCAGCCAGTTTATCGCCATGCTTCCCCGCTGGGAGACCCCGGAGCACACCGAGGGCTACGAGGGGTTCTACCACCTTGTAGGCATCGAGGGAAGCGTGGAGCAGACGGTATTGACCTACATCATCCGCGACCACGACCGCGCGCGCTTCGAGAGCCGCAAACGCGAGATCGAGCATCTCGTGAGGAAGACCAACATGGAGTTTCCCGGCAGCGCCAGCGTGGAGATCGCCGACCAGTATTACAACATGCGCGAGAAGATCGAGCCGGTGATGCACATCATCGAGGTGGCCGAGCGCGCCATGCGCGAGGCCGGCATCGAGCCCAAGGTGCAGCCGATCCGTGGGGGCACCGACGGCGCTCAGCTCTCGTTCAAGGGTCTCCCCTGCCCCAACATCTTCGCCGGCGGCGAGAACTTCCACGGGCGCTATGAGTTCGTGGCCATCCCTTCGATGGAGAAGGCAGCCGAGGTAATCGTGAACATCTGCAGGCTGGTGGCCGAATGAGCGACCGGCACACGGCAATAGTGATCACAGGGCCGACAGCCTCCGGGAAGTCGGCCCTTGCCGTATCCGTGGCCCTTCGCCTCGACACGGAGGTTGTCGGAGCCGACAGCCGCCAGGTCTACCGGGGCATTCCGGTGGCCACGGCGGTGGCCGGCGAGGAGGAGCGGCGCGGGGTAAGGCATCATCTCGTGGAGACGCTCGAGCTCACGGAGCCCTATAGCGCGGCGCGCTACGAGCGCGACGCCCTCGCCAGCCTCGAGGATATCTTCAGCCGGCACAGCGAGGCGGTGGTGTGCGGCGGCTCGATGATGTATGTCGACGCTCTCTGCCACGGCATCGACGACCTGCCCGACGTGCCGCCGAAGATCCGCGAGTCGGTCTATGCCCAGTGGCGCCGTCAGGGCGACGCGGCGATGCGCCTCCGGCTGCTGGGCCTCGACCCCGACTATTACACGCGCGTCGACCTCGACAACATGAAGCGGGTGGTGCATGCCGTAGAGCTCAGTCTTGCGGCCGGCCGCCCGTATTCCACCCTTCTGGGCGCGGCGCGTGTGCGGCGGCCGTTCCGCATACGGAAGTTCGCGGTGGCCCTGGAGCGCGAGGAGCTTTACCGGCGCATCGACCTGAGGGTCGACGAGATGGTGGAGCGCGGCCTCGTGAAGGAGGTGGAGCGCGTGGCGCCGTTGCGGGCGCTCAACTCTCTCAACACCGTAGGGGTGAAGGAGATCCTCGGCTATCTCGACGGGAAGGCCACCCTGGCAGAGGCTGTGGCAGCCATCAAGCGCAACACGCGGGTCTATGCCCGCAAGCAGCTGACGTGGCTGCGGCGCGACCACAACATAATATGGATCGAGGCGCCGACTGCGGAAGAGGGCGCCTCGAGGATTCTTTTAAGAGTGAAGGGTGAAGGGTGAAGAGTCAGAAATTGTAGCCGACGGCAAACTGCCATGCCTTGTTGCAGCCGCCCATGCCGGGGGTCTTCCAGGCGTCGGAGAGGCCGGCCACATAATGCACTTCCACCACGTAATGGCGCTTGAGGGTCAGGCCCGTGCCAAACCGGAGGCCGAAGTCAAACGACTTCAGGGCGGCGTCGACTGTCTCCGGAGGCGTCATCGGGTCAGGCTGGGCCACCACCCTTATCCTGTCGCTGTCGGAATTGTGGAGGCGGAAGCGGAAGTCAGGGCCGAAATCCACATTCCATCTGATGTCGGGGCTGAGGTTGAAATGGAAGGCCACCATCACGGGCACCTCGAAGTTGTAGCTCCTGTAATGTCCCATCTGGGAGAACACTGTCTCCGTCGCTCCGTCGATCAGCTGGGTGGAGGCGTAGGCGTAGTTGCCGCTGCGCGACTCGTAGAAGAAGCCGGGCTGCACTGAGAGGAAGTCGCGCACATTGATGTCGACCACCACACCGGCGTCGAAGCCGGTGCCCCAGCTATCGCGGTTCCATTCCGGGAATGCCTTCCCGTCGACAGTGCGGTTGGAGGCGTTGAGGCCGAGACGGAGGCCGATGTTGAAGAGCGACTGCGGGGCCTCGCGCGAGATGAAGTCCTAGGCCGCGCCCTTGGCCGGAATCAGGAGAGCGGCGGCCGCCATGAGGAGGGCGGCGATACGGGAGATGCTGTAGTTCATGTGTAATCGTGTTTTATGAGGCAAAGGTAATAAAAATCCGTCAAAGAAAACGAAAAGAGAGGCCCTGCCGTCAAGATTATGCGATAACGGGGCAAGAATAGCAGAAATATGGAAAAAATTATCTAATTTTGCAGCCGTCAAAGACAACATAACCATAAAAACCTAACCGTAATCCTGTCGGCAAGACAGAATCACAACCATGACAAAATCAAGATACAACAGTCTGATGAGCAACGTGAGAGACTTCACGATGATCACGTTCGGCCTGATCCTCTACGCGATCGGGTTCTGCGCGTTTATCCTCCCTCACGCCATCGTGATCGGCGGCATGGCGGGTCTCGGCACACTCGTCTACTTCGCCAGCAACAAATTCATCCCAGTGGCGGTGACCATGTATGGAGTCAACCTGGTGCTGATAGCCATCGGGTGGAAAGTGCTCGGCAAGGCGTTTGTAGCGCGCACCATATTCGGCGCTACCGGCATCTCCGTCTTCATCGGCCTCATAGAAGGGTATTTCGTGGCGCATCCGCCTATTCTGGCCGACACGGCGATGAGCATCGTGCTCGGGGGCATCCTGTGCGGCCTGGGCATCGGCACGATCTACATCCACAACGGCACCTCGGGAGGCACGGATATCGTGGCGGCTCTCGTCACCAAGGTCTCCAACGTGAGCGTAGGGCGCACGATGATGATAGTCGACATGTCGATCGTGGGCCTCACGTTCTTCCTCCCGTTCGACGGCACGATGGAGGAGCGCATCCAGAACACCGTGCCCCGCATCATCTACGGCTGGGTCACCATCTTCATATATTCCTATATCACCGACACGCTGATCAACACCAACCGGCAGGCCACGCAGTTCGTCATATTCTCCCGTCACTGGAAGAAAATAGCCGACAGCATCAACCAGGAGGCCCACCGTGGAGTGACGGTGCTCGACGGCAAGGGATGGTATACGAAACATGAGGTGCAGATGCTTCTTGTGTGGTGCAGGAAGATAGAGGCCGTGACGATCTTCCGAATCATCAAGTCGATCGACCCCGACGCGTTCATAGCCCAGTCGCCGGCCAACGGTGTCTACGGCAAGGGCTTCGACGCCATGAAGGTGAAGATCAAGTCGCGCAGGGAGAGCCATGCGCTCCCTCAGGGCGACGCCGTGGATTCCGGCAATGCTCCCGGGAGCGGCGAGTGAATGCTTACCCTACACACGGCGGCGGGACACCTCATGGGGCGTCCCGCCGCTGCTTTATCTTTCATGCCTGATGCCGGAGGCTCATTGCGCGTTGTCTACATTGTAGACCTCGCGTAGCATCTCGCGGATACTGTCGTAGTTGTGCAGGCTCACGTCGCCGTGGGTCATGAGCAGCATCTCCACCGGCTTCTTGTCGGGCGAATAGGCAGGCTGGATGTAGCCGAACTCGTCGCGCACGCGGAAACCGCATTTCTCATAGAAGGCTATCCGGCGCCTGGAGTCGTCGTCGTCGGGCTTCTCGACCTCGATGAGCACGTCGGGACTCACCTCCTTGAATAGATGCCCGAGCATCAGGCGCCCGATGTTCTTGCCGCGGTGCTCGGGCTCCACGGCGAAATGCTCGATATAGGTGTAGCCCTCGAATACCCAGTAGCTCAGGAAGCCGAGGAAGAGGTCGCCGTCCTTGGCGACGAAGGCATGAAACTTGCCCCCCTTCATTCTGATGTATTCATCGAGGTGGCGTTCGTCTTCATAGTCGCGGCGCTCTTCAGGAGGGAAGGCGCTGTTGTAGAGGCGGAGGAAGGCGGGATAGTCTTTCATCTCCAATGTCTTGAATTCCATAATATTGTTTTTATAGAGTGTTCTGGTTTGCCGGTCTTCACCGGGCGGACGCTTTGAAAAGCATCCCTACAGGCCGGCGATTGAATGATATTTCATAGCTGCTCCTTCAAGCGGCGGTAGACGAAGGTCTTGCCCCTCGACATCCTGCCGGGAGCGGGCGCGTCGAGGCTGCGGAAACGCAGCGAGGTGTTGCCCGGAATCCACTTCACCATGCTGTCGACCCACTGCTCCATGCCTTGTCGGGATGGATGCGGATTGGTTGAGCTCTGTCGCGGTATCTCGAGGTCGAAGCTGCGGAAGAATCGGCCGGCTCCGAGCCGCGAGGCGAGCCAGTCGTTGAGTTTCGCACCCTTGGCCTTTCCTGGCCACGAAGGGGGCCCGACCCATAGGAGCGGTGTCTTGCCCGCTGCCTCGAGTATGCGGCTCACCGGGGCTTCCAGACGAGAGGCCGGATTGGACTCGAAGAGCTCGTTCATGCCGAGGCTCACCACGATGAGGTCAGGCTTCTGCTCGTCGATGATCTCCTTGAGGCGCGGCGTGCTACCCCATTTCGATATGGTGGAGCCGTCCCAGACCACGGTTGCGACATCGAAGCCGTTGATCTCGCCGTAGGCATTGAGGCGCTCGGCCATCCATCCGGTCATGGAGTCGCCGATGGCGAGCACCTTCTTTATGTAGTGTTGCGTTGTGTCGGGCGTGGCGGCTGTCTTGCTGACGGCCTGACGCGGGGCCACCGGCGTAGCCGGCATCGCCATGACGGCGAGGCCGGCGCCGAGCAGAGCGCCCATAGCAGCCAAACGAAACTTGATAGCGTTCATATAATCGAAAAATTACAATATATAAACGCCTCGGGGAGGTGATATGTTGCGGGGCGCTTCGCGCAAGAGTCGTCAAGGGTGAAATTGGGAGTGGCGGCGTCTCGGCGCCTTCGCGAAGCGAGGTTCCGGCAGAAGGCATCGAATACCTGTGGACAAGCAGGCGGGCGGCGAGACGCCGCCTCTCCCAGGGTATGCATCGCGCAGGAGTCAAAGGGGGAAGGAGATTTTTAGGAAAAAGATTTGGAGATAAGCGGGGAAAGTATTAATTTTGCAGACAGGAAACGCGGTAATAGCTCAGTTGGTAGAGCATCAGCTTCCCAAGCTGAGGGTCGCGAGTTCGAGCCTCGTTTACCGCTCCAACGCGAGAGGAGGATGCACCCGGGTGCATCCTCCTCTCGCGTTATGTCTACATATCTCAGTAGGGACATGCCTCCGGCATGTTGCAACCACCTGCCGGCCAGCTTCACTCGAGACGGTGTAGGGACGTGCCAAAGGCACGTCCCTACAAGTCTGATACTAAAGTCAATAAATAATTTGAGGGGCATTCCTCGATGGAATGCCCCTCTTTGGTAGGTATTGTGTATCCTTTGAGGATTACATGATGACCTTTGTGGAGTTTGTGCCCTGACGCTTGATCACGATCTGGCCCTGCTCGGGATTGGCGACCTCAACACCCTGGAGATTGAAGTAGCGCACGGGAGCGTTGCTGTTGTCAACGTTGATGTCGTCAACTGCGTTAGTCTGCCAATCATCGGGAAGAGTGATGATGGAGGGAATCATGTCTACCTCAGACCAGCTGTAAGCAGCGTTCTTGTTTGACTGAGTGCCGAATACAGGATTTGTAATCTCAACGACATTCTTGCCATTGTAGGTGGAGGGATCGAGATTGCTGTTGAAGATACGGTCGAGGATTTCCTCGGGATCTACACCGTTGATGTAGTAGAGATAACCCTCCATGTTGTACATGTAGAACTGCTCATTGTCAAGATCCTCGCAAGCGAAGCCGGATCCGAGACGTGTCTGAACGAGAACGAGCTCGGGATCGGAGACATCCACTAAGATGTAGCCTTCCTCAGAGCATGTGTTGACCTGGCTGTAAGGAGTGTTGGCTCCGTAAGGGTTGACAAGAAGGAGAAGGTTGGGGTTTGTCTTGTTGACAGCGAAATTCACTTCGTACTCAACGCTCTCGGGATCTTCAGAGAATACTTCGGAGAGCCATCCGTCGCGGAATGAAGCTGTTTTGCCATTCACGTTCCACTCGTCCATGTTGATGACATAGAGGGGATCTGCTACCATGTGCATGTGATAGCCGAGGATTGCCACATAGTAGCTTCCGGGGCTTCCAGGAACAGGGAGACCGAGAAGAGCTTCCTCATCGAATGTGATCTCGCCATCGCCGATATTGCCGACCACCGCATCGATTTCATCGATGCCATCGCCCGTTGCATTCCAGTGAAGCGGGGTCAGATAGACGTCCTTGCCCTCATCATTGGTGTAAACAAACTGTTTCTTGATGGTTATCGTGTTGGCGGCGATGTCGAGATCAGCCACCCAGTCCATCTGGCCGTTGAAGTTGAGGATCACCTGGCTGTCGTCGTTGGCTGGGCCGATCACGATGCTTGAGTTCTGCCAGCCACCATAGGGATCGTCGAAAGCGTTGTAGTAGGTGAAGGCATAGTCTCCATAGATTTCCTCTGCGGAAGCGATCTTAGCGGGAGCCTTTGCGGCCTCAGCCTCTTTGTCGACGGCGACAAAAGACGCGGCCTTCATGGAGGTCATCTCCTGCGAGATGGCGCTCTGCATCTTCGGCGTGGCTGCCGAAGCCGAGAGGCAGCATGCTATCGCAGCTGCCACGATTGCGTAATGTTTTGTCATTTGTTTGATGATTAATTTGTTGTTTGTGTATGTTCTCTCTTCGTCATCAAGACCTGACGGTCTTGACTATTCGATTGCAAAGGTACAAAATATCTTCTATAAACCAAAAAAAATATAAAAAAAAGATTAGACCTCAGGATGCCTTTTAAACGTAGGCGATAATCCGTAAAACAGGAAACAGGCGATGATAAAGGCAATCCGGGATGATTGCGGAAGTATGACGCCGCAATCATCCCGGATTGTCTATAATCGGATATCAAAGTGCTATTTTAAACGACCTGTGGTTTCCGCTGCGGTCCACGACGCTTACAATCGCGATTCCACTCTCAACGCCGTCGAGGGAGACAACAGACTCGCACTCCGAAGCGGCGGAGCTATAGGCGATATCGCATATTCTGCCGTCAGGCGTCATCACCCTGACCTCGGCGACGCCATCGGGGGCATACGCCTTCAGGGTCTTTGCCTTCCTGTCGACGCTGACACTCATCATGCGGTCGTCATCGACGGAAGCCACTCCGTCGCCGGCGATGATGAACCGCGTCTGGCCCAGAGTCTCGAGACGGTTGTCACGCACATAATAGGTGATGAGGGTATATGGGGTATCCGCCACGCCATTGAAGAAATCCATGGTAGTGGTGTAGCCGAACACCTCGCCTGTAGTTGATATAAACGGTATTTCCTCAAACGACTTCTCAAGCTCAAGATTAAGGTTTCCGGTATCTTCGTTACGCAAGTATACTCTGGCAACGAGAGGATATGCGAAATATCCCGACACGAGCTCGATGTTCTGCTTTATCTCTATGTCATGGGCATCGTCGACCACAGCCATCGTGCCGATTTCAGGATAATTGACCGTGGATGCTCCAACTACCTCGGTGCCTCTTGAGCGGACTTTAAAAGATGCTTTGAGGCGGCTCATCTCGATGTCGCCGAACGTGCCATACACGAGCCCTATCTCTGGATTCAGAATCTGAAGGGTATAGGTCTTGCTTTCGCCTGAGGCCGGCACGGATGCGTTCGCAGCCTCAGTAAACGAGGCGACCCATTCACGGGTCAGAGTCTCGCCCGGCTGAAGTGTGCAGAGCACGCTCTCGCCGGTAAACTGCCTTTTACCATCTGCCACAAGAACCGGGCTGAAGCCCCTTGTCATTGTATATTCCGAAGGATTATGAATCGTGATCGAGACCTTGACGGGATAATCATAATAGCAATCGCTCGTAAACTCAGCCGACTCCACCACCAGGCCCTCGGAAGAGAGATTCTCCACTTCGATGGAATTTCCTGATTTGACTATATACACAAGATTGGGCAGACCGTAGACCGGACGGACAGGATACCATGTGTCGCCGTCACTGGCTCTTGTGGCAAGGGTCACCTTGTATCGTCCGTCGGCGAGCGATGCCGGAATCTCGACCGCCGGAGTGTTGCTGGCTGCCGAAATAAAGCTGTTTGCCGTGAAGGAGATCATCCCGAGATTCGATTCCACATACAGAGGCTGCGCGAGAGCGTCCGACTCGATTATGACGCCCATCACCACACGCATGCGGTCGCCGGTGTAGTTGGCCCATCCCCGCGGGTTCCACCCCTCGAGAGTAAACGAGAGCTGCATGCCGCTGGCGCTGCCTATGAGGCCGCCGTATTGCGACAGCACGGGATCAGGCGCCGGCACGGGCTCGCCGGTGGGCTTGCGGATGCCGAGCACCACGTCCTGGCTGAAGTTGAAGCCGCCGGCCGAGCCGCCGATACCCTGTGTGGTGGGATTGAGCGCGTTGAGCAGGAAATATCCGTCGGCAGCGCCTCCCCATCCCCAGTTGAAATGGAAATAGCCGTTGCCGTCGTAGCCGTCGCACACAAAGGAATGACCGCCTTCCTGAGGGGAACTGCCGTCGTAGATCACGGGGCCAACATTCTTGAGGTTGTCATATATCATCTCGCTCCACTCCTCCTCCGAGAAGAAAATACGGTTGAGGTATCTCGCGCCCTCGTCATATTTGAAATATTTCACGAGAGCACCGGGAATCTCGTTGCTGATCGCGCCGGAAGATTCCAGCGTATAACCCATCTCCACCGAATATCCGCAGGCTTTCATCAGATAGGCCACGGCCGCGGCCTGGGTATCGTTGTATTCGCCTTTATTGTAGACGTCAAGCATATTGTCCCAGTCGAAAGGAGTGACTCCGAAGTTCATCTCGAGGCGTCCGAAGGCGCCGCATGTATAGTTTTTCCTTCCCTGGCCTATGTCGGGATACTGGAAATAGTTCATGACCTGCGCCATCGAGGTTGCCACGCAGCCTGTCGGGGCGCGGCGGCTGCCTTTGGAAGGGCAGTCATTATTGTAGGGCGCGTCCTGGTTCCATTTGGTGGAGAGGAGAGGCTCGATTGCGCCATATCCGTCGAGCACCTTTGAGGGAGTGTAGGCAGGCAGGGAGTTTTCGCGGGCAAACTGCATCTGGCGCCCGTATTCCTCCATCCACCATTTCATCTGAGCGGGGATGTTGCCGGCATCAAACGAACCGGAGTCGGAATAACCGAGAACCGGAGCAGCCGCGTCATCGGCACTCAGCACGATAAAACCCGAGGCATTCCCACGGTCGAACACATACAGAGCCGGGACGCTGCTCTCTGTGAAAGACGTATGGACGAGTTTTCTGGGGGTGACATCCTTAGCAGCAGAGAAGTTACCGCGCGAGGATTGAAGGCGCTGCAAAGCCTGCTCCGGTGTGAGCACATCGGCATAGGCGCCGGATGTCAATGCAATGCATGCAATGGAAAGCAAAAGTTTTTTAATCATCTTATATATATGTTTTCTTGATGGCAAAACGGATGTCGCGAGACAATCGGTTCCATATATGGATCCATGTCGGCGGGACAGTGGTATCATCACGGGTTACGGTATCCATGAAGTGCTGAGGTTAACAGAGGCAAAATTAATAATAATCTTTAATAAAGGCAAACTAAACGCAAAAAAAGAGAACAGCGGGAACACGGCTCTTTCATTTAAAAATGTCTTGTGCTTCCGAAAAGCCTGTTATTTTATAGCGGGGGAAGTCTGAATGGGGA
>CANQRV010000066.1 GCA_947626355.1 uncultured Muribaculaceae bacterium | reverse complement strand
CAGATTTTTTTGATTTCTTCACTCATTGTCCGTTAAAATCTTTAACTTTTTAGTCAAGATTTTTCAGGACTAGACAAGGTGTCGCAGATTTCAAAATTAAATCTCAATCTGCTCTCTAAGAATGAAACCGATTTGATATTTCATGACTTGAAGTCACTTATTACTGTTGATTATCCCGATACCGAGATAAAAAAGGAGACCCGAATATCTTTCGCAAGCACCATCATTTCACGTATACTCATGGCGTCGACTCTTGATTTAGACAAGCTGATGGGGCTCAGGAAGTCTTTTATCGATTCGTGTTTCAGTCTCAAGATCTCTCTTAATCAGAATATAAACACATTAGAGAACAACCCTGCCATCCCTGCCGAGATCAAGGCTCAATGTATCAATGACCTGGTCTCGCGTATCGGTAATATCGACAAATATCTGACTTATGCTTTCGATGATTACGAAAAAAAGCCTGAGAAGGAGACCGTAGATAAAGAAAAAGGTATCAGATGGGAGGTACTGGACGAGATTAGAGAAGATATCAATAAGGCAGAGAAGGATTCAAGGCGACGCGCTTCAAAGGTGTTTTATCTTTTGGAAAGGGCTCTCGCGGAAGCTCCGGACAAGGCAAATATCTGGATTCGCACTACGGAATTCTGCATCCGACATGCGCCATCGCATATAACTGATATTTTCAATCGGCTTGACAATATCTCAGGAAAAGACCTCCTCCCCCTTGGCGTTGCTTTTCTGAAAAGGCAATTGCTATCTCTATGCACCACAAGATTCATACGGGCTGTCTGGCATCTATATGCTTTCCCCAAAGGATCGGTCGATTTCGATTCCACAGGCTATGAGTTCATCTCTACTTTTATTTCCGACTTGAAAAAGGCTGACGACAATTACTATTTCTTTGACGGCACCAATAAATTGTATGAGCTCGCAAAAGCTTTCTATAACCTTTTGATCAATGGAGAAGCGGATAATTTCGATGGACTAATAAATTCTGATTTAAAGGGTGAGTCTTCTTTCCTCCTAATATATCTTATCAATTTGGCTGATTGTCTTGATTCCAGTAAGAAGGTGGCAGATGCCATTGATTTATTGCTATTAAGAGTAAATCCTTCGGAGGGATACACAGCTGCTCTTATTATAAATGTCATAGATACTGCTTCGATTCCCAACATCATAGAGCTAAAAAATCTTAAGCACATAGTTGATTCAATTAATTCACAGGAGATTAAAGACGCTTATACCCTCGCCACTTATAAACACAATGAGCCAGACCATGAGCAAATATCTATCAGAGAGCTCCTCCAATCCAAAAGCTGGAAGGAGTCAAGATTCAGTTCATCCGAGTATGTCGCCGTGAAGATCCTCTGTGACGTAGTCAGCCATATCACAAATACTAAAAGCATCACCCAACGTCTCAGGTCTGTTTCTTTTAATATCTCAAGCATATTTATTAACAAAGATGAAATAAAAAATTTGCGCTGGACATCTCTCCTATCAGAGTCATATACAATTCATGTCTCGTTTTCGGATGAAAATGCCAATCAAATCCTACAACGTCTATACAAAGCGCCATCTCTCCTCGCAGAATCGGAATATGAACATGCCAGAGTCTTTGAATTGGGCGTCATCTTTTACAATCTATTATGTGGAGAGCCTGTTGATGACTGGCAAAAGCTGTTCAAGGAAAACGGCTATAACTGGAAATCAAAAATCAATCGTCTTGCAGACTCAGGTCGCATAAGCACAGCTTCCAAGAGAATTCTGCAGGGATGCCTTCTGCCCTATGTCTGGGAATCGTTTCGCATCAACGGCTCTATCTCTAAAAGAAATCATGATCTGGCTGTAAAGAATTTGATGGTTTTGGAAAAACGTCTTAACTCCTTGAAACGAAGTCTGAAGGATAATATCGTTTTGAGATCGGTTGAGACGGGTCATATCTTGAACGGCAAACCGGATGACAACAACGACGGCTTCAAGGTGACTGAATTTAAAATAATAGAGACGAATTAATGGAACCGACTGAAAATATTCGTATTGCTATTGTTCAGACCACTCTCAATAAAGACATCGCTTGGCTTAAAGGCTTGCCATCGTTTCCTGAAATGAACCGATGGGAAGCTGCCAGAGTGTGGGATGAGGTATGGGACGCTCTCAAATCGATTTCCCTTTTGCCGGAAAACAAGAAACCTCATATCATCATACTGCCAGAATTTGGGGCTGCCAGAAAATATGAGTCCGACCTTCATTCTTTCGCGAAGCTGACAGGGGCTATTGTGATATGTGGTCTAGATTTGGCTAAGAATGATAACAAAGTCAGGAATGAAGCTCTTGTGTCAATTCCTTATAATTGGCCTTTTTCAAAAGGTCTGTCTGATCGACAATCGTTCCATTTCGGCAAGCGTCATCCTGCCTGGAGAGAAAATGAATATATCAAGCACCATAAAACGCAGACTAATCAGAATTACTCTTTTGACCAAGCGGAGAGGGTGTATATCCTTGACTTAGGATGTTATGGTCGTGTGGGCCTGGCGATTTGCGCCGATTTCTATGACATTGAGCGCTATCTCATTTATCAGGGCCAGATTCAGCATCTGCTGCTAATAGCATATAATCAGGATACAGAGTCATTCAACCATCTCGCTGAGTCAGCTTCCAGATTGATCTATTGCAATGTGGTGATTTGCAATACAGGTTTTCACGGCGGCTCTATGGTATTCAGCCCGAAAAAACAGCCTTTTGAACGCATCATTTATTCTCATTACGGATCAAATCAATTTTCTGTGCAGACTGTAATTCTTCCAGTGGCCAGTCTTGTGGAGGCCCAATTTAAGAGTACGCTTGGACAACATCATCCCGATTATAAATCACCACCTCCAGGCTATGACTATAAAACACCGGGTTTAAAACCTAACGTATAATGGAATTTAGATATAATGAAATAATCATATGGCTTATACCGGGCCTTTATTTACTTTGCTTAGTATGTTTATTCGTATTGAGCCCTTTCATGGATAACATCGATTTTCAGTCATGCTTTGAGCTTCTGAAACAATTGCCAGACGGTGTAGCAACATCCGCAACCGTGTTTTTCATCCCATTTGTCAGCTTTGTAATGGGATATCTGATAAACTATATTGCAAGCCAAGGTGAATACTGGCTATACTGCTGCAAATATTTCAAGAGACCTTCACGCATAATTCTCGAAGGGAAAACCAGAAGATACAAAATCGTTGACAAGAAAAAGTTGCTTATGAAATTAGGAAGAGGCCCTTATGCCTTATATTCAAATTCAGAGGCTAATGATATGCTGTCAAAGGCCAAGCAATCTGTTGACATTTCTTCCCTTGACACATATTATTTCAAGAGCATTCTAGGACGGAATTTGTTATGTGCCCAGGTTCTTTTCATAGTCGGACTTATTTTCGACTATTTCCTTTTAAGGCAATCAGATTTAACAATAATGACCATAAGTGCGGTTGCCGGCTTACTATTCTTTGCAAGCTGGCGCCGTAATTGTAAAATTTACGTTAGACACATCTTCGCACTCTACCTACGATCCGCAGTCAATTCAACTGAGGAATACGAATCCAATGACCACAAATAATACTCCTAACGATGCCGAGTCTGCACATAGGCATCCCCGAAATCGGTTCCCTTCTATATTTTTTTGTAAAATGTACAAACCAGGATTACATGTCTCGGATACCGAAGACTCCGGATTCCGGTGGACTCAGCTACGCCACTGGAAGTCCGGTGGAGCCGAGGCGGTGGATGTACTGGCAAGTACGCATCCCTGCCTCGGTTTCGCTTTTTCAATACGATAAATTTCTGACAAGAATATGAATGTTATCAAGACCGCCATCGAGGGCGTGGTGATTCTGGAGCCGAGGGTGTTTAATGACGTTCGCGCAGGCGAAGCTCGTGCGCTGCGTGAAGGGAGCAGTGCTCGATGTGGCGGTGGACATCCGCAAGGGCTCGCCTACCTATGGCCAGCATGTGGCCGTGGAACTGACGGAGGACAATCACCGGCAGCTGTTCATACCCCGCGGGTTCGCCCACGGCTTCGCGGTGCTATCAGACATCGCTGTGTTCCAGTATAAGTGTGACAACTACTACCATCCGGAGGCAGACGGAGGCATCTCGATCGCCGACTCGTCGCTTGCCATCGACTGGCGTCTCGACCCCTCCCAGGCCCTCCTCTCCGACAAGGACACCCGCCACCCGATGCTTAAGGACTTCGACAGCCCGTTCACTCTGTGAAGTATAATATCTTTAATAATCCATCGCGGCCGAGGAAGGGATGTAACTCCGGCAAGTACGCATCCCTCCCACGGCCCTTTTTCATTTCGCTTCGCGTAAGTGTCGTCAAGAGTCAAAACACACACGCTAAAATCCAAGCGATTTCCGAAAGATTATCATTCTTTGATTTGTTATTTAGATATAATTCAGTAACTTTGCATTGTGTAATCGCGTTAGATATGAAAACCGTCAAATCTATTTCTTCAATTGATTCCAGCTTGCTGGCAGACTATGTGCTCTCTACACATGGCCCGATGTCGCACCTCAAGCTTCAAAAGCTTCTGTATCTGATTGAGGGATATCATCTTGCTTATTTTACTGAAAGTCTTATAGATGATGAGTTCCAGGCATGGACTCATGGTCCGGTGTCGCGTAAGGTCTACGATTCGCTTAAGGATAAGTCAAGATTATATGCGGATGTCGGCTATGAGCCTGCTTCTGATTCTGATCCGGATCCTGCTATACTGGTGCAATCGCTGCTGACTCAAGACCAGATAGACCTTGTCAATGAAGTGCTGGACCTCTATGACAAGGAATCCGGTTTCGAACTTGAGGCTTTGACTCATGCCCAGACTCCCTGGATCAATGCCCGCAACGGCCTGCCTCTCGGCGCCAAATGTGAGAATGTTATCAGCAAGGAAGATATGAAGCAATATTTCAGCCAGTTCCTCAACTGATACATTCCTCGTCCTTATGACCTCTAAAATTAGAAAAGACCACAAGGGTCCTAAAACTGTGCCAAATCCCACCTCAACTTTCTCAATACGTTACCAAAAGTAACGTTCTGGGAGAGGCGACGTCCCCGCCGCCACCCGCGAGTCCATTGCTATCCTTTTCGCGGTGCGACAGCAGCCGCGGATTCGGTTCTGTTTCGCGAAGTCGACTTCGCGACCCCGGTCAGCGTAGCCCAGCAAGCCTCCGCTCTTCACGACCCTTCACTCTTGCCGCGTCAGCGCCTTCACCACCCGGCACGGGTTGCCGACGGCCACGCTGCCCGACGGGATGTCGCGAGCAACGACCGACCCGGCCCCGATCACGCAGTTGTCGCCAATCGTGACGCCCGGAAGGATTGTCACGCTCCCGCCGATCCACACGTTATTCCCGATTACGACCGGCATCGACCACTCCACACACCGGTTGCGCTCTTCCGGCTCCAGAGGATGACACGCCGTATAGATACTCACGTTCGGGCCGATGAACGCGTTGTCACCGATCACCACCTCCCCCTCGTCGAGCACCGTCAGGTTGAAGTTGGCGAAGAAGTCCTCCCCCACCCGGATGTTGACCCCGTAGTCGCACCGGAACGGCTGGTTGACCTGTATGCGCTCGCCACAGCCGCCCAGGATGTCGCGGATGGCCGCATCAAGACCCGCGCGGTCGTCAGGCCGGCAGTCGTTGAACCGCCGCGTCTTCACGCGCACGGCCATCAGCATATCCGTAAGATAACGGTCGGCGGCATCGTATGGGCGCCCGCTCTTCATCTCCTCCCAGATGGCCTGCGCCTCCGGGCGCCGGTCGGGACAACGTCCGAATCTGTCGTCTGTCATTTTCATTCCTTTTTCTTTTTCCGCTGCAAATTTAATACAATTCCGCAAAACGATAAAGCCTCCCTGATATGTTATATTAGGTAGGCGACGATAAAACGGCCGCGACGATATATGAGGAATTATTACAAATGCGACGGAGGGTTCAAGGCCGCGGCCTGTGCGGATGAAGCGGCATGGATCGACATCACGGACCCCGACAGCAGCGACAGGACATATCTCACCGACGAGGAGGGGGTGCCGGAGATGTTTCTCGAATACCTCTCCGACAAGGACGAGCGGCCGCGCGTGGAGCGCGACGGCCAATGGATGATGACCATCCTCCGCATCCCCGTGGAGTGCCGAGCCGGCGATATGCCCTACGCCACGGTCCCTATCGGCATCATCAGCAAGGACTGCCACCGCGTGATCACACTCTGCTGCCATCCCTCTCAGCTCACCGCCGACTTCGCCAGCCACACCAAGCAGAAATGCATCGAGGTCGGCGACGTGGCCGAGTTCACCCTCCGCATTTTCTACAGCACAGCCTACTGGTATCTCTCCAATCTCAGGACCATGACCTCCGACGTGACCGGAGCCGAGAAAGACCTCGAGAAGTCGATCCAGAATTCCGACCTCATATGGCTCATGCGGCTGCAGAAGTCGCTCGTATTCTTCAATACCTCCATAAAGGGCGACATGATGGTGCTCGACAGGATACAGAAGATATTCGGCAACCGTCTCGACGCCGACCTCGTGGAGGACGTCGACATCGAGTTCCGGCAGGCCGACTCCACGGTGGCCATCTACAGCGACATCCTCGAGGGCACTCTCAACTCATACGCCTCAATCATCTCCAACAACGTCAACAGCGTGATGAAGCGCATGTCGGGGCTCTCCATAATGCTCATGGTGCCAACCTTCGTGGCCTCGCTCTACGGCATGAACGTCGACATCCTGCTCGGCGGAGTGAGATACGCCTTCTGGATCATCATCGCCATCGCAGCCATACTCACGGCGGTGGCCTTCATTATACTCCGAAGGCTCAGATGGGTGTAGGCCGACGTTCGCCTCACGTCGCCCGACCCGCAGCCCCACACAACAATTGCAAAGACGCAAACGTTATCATTTGAAAGAATCTCATACTATAATCCAAAAGAACAGCCAATGGCAAAATTAACCCACCAGAGGATAAGCATGCTCCACGGAGTGCTCCTCATCGCGCTCTTCTCCTGCGCCGCCTTCTACATCGGCGACGCCCAGATATTCAAAGACATATCGTTCAGTCCGATGATCATCGGCATCATCCTCGGCATGATATACGCCAACTCCCTGCGCAACAACCTGCCCGAGACATGGGTGCCCGGCATACAGTTCTGCTCCAAGAAGATACTGCGCCTCGGCATCATCCTCTACGGCTTCCGGCTCACCTTCCAGGACATCGCCGCCGTCGGCGTGGCCGGCATCGTGATCGACAGCATCATCGTGGCCGTCACCATCCTCGGCGGCATCGCCCTCGGCAAGCTCATGAAGATGGACAGCGACATCGCGCTGCTCACATCCGTGGGAAGCGGCATCTGCGGCGCGGCCGCCGTGCTCGGCGCCGAGTCGACGATCCGCACCCAGCCCTACAAGACCGCCGTGGCCGTGGCAACCGTAGTAATCTTCGGCACAATCTCCATGTTCCTCTATCCGGTGGCCTACCGCTCCGGCCTCCTCGACCTCGGCCCCGAGCAGATGGGCATCTTCGCAGGCTCGACGCTGCATGAGGTGGCCCACGCCGTCGGCGCCGGCAACGCCATGGGCACCGACATCTCCAATTCCGCCATCATCGTGAAGATGATCCGCGTGATGCTCCTCGTGCCGGTGCTCCTCATCCTCGGTTTCTGGGCCGCACGACGCACTGCCGGCTCCGAGGCCTCAGGCGAGAAGGGCAAGATCAACATACCCTGGTTTGCAGTCGGATTCCTCGTAGTGATCGCCTTCAATTCCCTCAACATCATCCCGGAGTCGTGGATCAACGTGATCAACTACATCGACACCTTCCTGCTCACAATGGCTATGGCCGCACTCGGCGCCGAGACCAGCATCGACAAGTTCAAGAAGGCCGGCGCAAAGCCATTCATCCTCGCCTTCTGGCTCGACCTCTGGCTCATCGGCGGCGGATACCTCCTCGCCAAGTATCTCGCCCCAGTCTGGCTATGACCAGAATCGGCATCCTCAGCGACACCCACTCACACTGGGACGACCGCTACGCCGTCTATTTCAAGGACTGCGACGAGATATGGCACGCCGGCGACATAGGCGACATCTCACTGCTGGAACGCCTCGAGGAGATCGCTCCGGTCAGGGCCGTGGCCGGTAACGTCGACCACGGCGCCGTGAGACGCCGATGCCGCGAGCTCGAGATCTTCCGCGTGGAAGACGTCAACGTGCTCCTCACACACATCGGCGGATATCCCGGCCGATGGGCCCCGGGCATGAAGAAGCTCCTCTCCGACCGCCGCATCAACCTCATGGTGGACGGCCACTCCCACCTGCTGAAGATCATCTTCGACAGGGAGACCGGAGCGCTCCACATCAATCCCGGAGCCGCAGGCCTCCAGGGATGGCAGAAGAAGCGGACGCTCGTCAGGCTCACCATCGACGGCGCCGACATGCGGGACGCCGAGGTAATCGAGCTCGGCTAACACTACCCTTTTTCGCTTTATATTGACTCATGATGGATTTTTTTGCTAATTTTGCAGAAAATTCAACAGTTTTGACATGAATACAGACAACAAAGATAAAAAAATCGTGCTCAGCGGCATCCGCGCCACCGGCAACCTACACCTCGGCAACTACTTCGGAGCCCTGAGCAAGTTCGTAAGGATGCAGGACGACTACGACTGCCGTTACTTCGTGGCCGACCTCCACGCCCTCACCACACACCCCGACCCCAAGATGCTCCACGAGAACGTGAAGGACATCCTCGCCGAGTATCTCGCCGCCGGACTCGACCCAGAGAAGAACGTGCTCTACGTGCAGAGCGACGTGCCCGAGATCGCCGAGATGTATCTGCTCATGAACATGCACGTAGGCATCGGCGAGCTCATGCGCACAGCCTCCTTCAAGGACAAGGCCAGAAAGGCCCTCGGAATCTCCAGCGACGGCGACGAGATAGAGAAGGAGATCATCGGCAACCAGACCAACCAGCGCGTCAACGCCGGACTCCTCACCTACCCCACGCTCATGGCTGTCGACATCCTGATCCACCACGCCGACTTCGTGCCCGTGGGAAAGGACCAGGAACAGCACCTCGAGCTCACACGACGATTCGCACGCCGCTTCAACTCCTTCTACGGCGTCGACTACTTCGGAGAGCCAGTCAACTTCAACTTCGGCGGCGAGGCGCTCAAGGTGCCCGGCCTCGACGGTTCCGGAAAGATGGGCAAGAGCGAGGGCAACTGCATCTACCTCGTCGACGACGAGAAGACCCTCCGAAAGAAGGTGATGAGGGCAGTCACCGACGAGGGGCCAAAGGAGCCCAACCAGCCCGTAAGCCAGCCGGTGGAGAACCTCTTCACCCTCATGAATCTCGTCTCCGACCCCGAGACCGTGAAGCACTTCCGCGATGCCTACGCCGACTGCTCCATACGCTACGGCGACATGAAGAAGCAGCTCGCCGAAGACCTGCTGAAGGTGACGCTCCCCATCCGCGAGCGAATCCTCGACATCCGCAGCAACGACGAATACCTCTCCAAGGTGGTGAGACGCGGCGCCGAGGCCGCACGCGCGGCCGCCGCCGACACCCTCCGCGATGTCAGGGAGATAATGGGCATCAGGAAATTCTGACGATGAGCCCGCGACATAATACACCTACACACCGGCGGCCGGCGGCATCCTGGATGCTTCCGGCCGTCGGCTGGCTTATCCTCCTGACGCTGCTCCTCCCGACGGCCGCCTGCGGCAACGACGGCAACAAGGAGGCGAAACACGATGGCAAACCCACTATAGCCGTGACCTACGGCCCGCTGGCGTATCTGCTGCGCGAGGTGGCCGGCGAGCGCTGCGACGTGACAGTGACGCTGCCTCCCGGTGCCAATCCCGAGAGCTACGACCCCACGATGGCGGAGCTCCGCCGCCTCGGCGACTGCGCCGCCTATTTCCAGATGAACACGCCGGGCTTCGAGGAGTCGATGGCATCCCGCTTCAAGGCCCTTGCCAGGAGCGACAGCGCGAGGGTGGCCGACGTGAGCGCCGGCATAGAACGCATAGAGGGCACCCACGCCGATGACTCCCACGGCGATCCGCACATCTGGAACTCCGTGAGAAACGCCCGGACAATCGCCGCGAATATGGCCCGAGAGCTATCCGCAATCGACCCCGCTGGCGCTTCATACTACAAGCCCCGCCTCGACTCGCTGACCGCGAGCCTCGACGCCCTCGACGCGGAGATAGCCTCCACGCTGAAGGCCTCGGGCAACCGGGCTTTCGCCATCCAGCACCCCTCGCTCAGCTATTTCGCCCGCGACTACGGCCTGGAGCAGATTCCGATCGAGAGCGATGGGAAGGAGCCCTCGCCGGCGCAGATGGCCGAAAGGCTCGCCTACGCCATAGGCCACCATCCGTCGGTGATGTTTTTCGAGAGGGAACACAACCCGGAACAGGCCGCGGAGCTCGCCCGCCAGATCGGCGTGCCGCTCGTAGAGCTGCGCCTCAACAGCGAGGACTGGCCGCAGCAGATGAGGAAGACAGCCGCCGCCATCGCCGGCCGGAAAAATCCCTAATAATGACCGAGCCAACCCAAACGATGACCGAACCACACACCACACACTCCGCCGGCGAGCTGCTGATGAGCGCCAGAGGCATCAGCGTGGTCTACGACTGCCGCGCAGTGCTCAAGAACGTCAACCTCGACATCCGCCGCGGCGACTTCATAGCGCTCAGCGGGCCCAACGGCGGCGGCAAGACCACCTTCCTCCGAGTGATGCTCAAGCTGCTGAAACCCACGCGCGGCACGGTGACATACTATGCCGGCGGCAAACCAACGTCAAGCCTCGCCATCGGCTATCTGCCGCAGAAAAGCAACATCGACACCCGCTTCCCCATATCCGTGGCCGAGGTCGTCACGTCGGGAGCGCTCGCCAGGCACGCGAGAGGCCGGTCGGCGCAGCGATACGACGAGATCGTGGAGCTCATGGGCATCCGGAGCTACCTCGACAAGCAGATCGGCGAGCTCTCCGGAGGCCAGCTGCAGCGCACACTTCTCGGAAGGGCGCTGATGACCGACCCGGAGGTGCTGATGCTCGACGAGCCACTGTCATACGTCGACAAGCGTTTCGAGCGGCAGATCTACAACATCATGGAGCAGTTGGCCAGCAGATGCACCATAGTGCTCGTGAGCCACGAGATGTCGGTGATATCGGGTATGGCCAGCCGCCACCTCATCATCGACCACACCCTCCACGAATGCGGCGCCCTACACCATTACGTGCCGGGCGAATGCGACATCGACTCCCTACACACCGACTGATAAAAGACCAACAACTACATCATGGCACTCAACTGGATCTGGATCGCTTTCTTCGCCGCCGCTTTCCTAACCGCCGCCGGCAAAAGCCTCGCCACCGGCGACCTCGCCGTGTGGACCGACATCATGAACAGCTCATTCTCCCAGGCGGCCTTCGCCTTCGAGATCTCGCTCGGCCTCACCGGAGTGCTCACCCTCTGGCTCGGCATCATGAAGATCGGAGAGAAGGCCGGCGTCATCGAGTTTTTCGGACGCATCATCAGCCCTTTCTTCTCGCGCCTCTTCCCCGGCATACCCAAAGGGCATCCGGCCATGGGCGCCATCTTCATGAACATCTCCGCCAACATGCTCGGCCTCGACAACGCCGCCACCCCCATGGGGCTCCGCGCCATGCAGGAGATGCAGAAGCTCAACCCGCGGAAAGACACGGCCACCGACGCCATGATAATGTTTCTCGTGCTCAACTCGTCGGGGCTCTGCCTGATACCCATCAGCATCATGATGTATCGTGCCCAGGGGGGCGCCGCCAATCCCACCGACGTCTTCATCCCCATACTGATAGCCACCGCCATCGCCACGCTCGTGGGGCTCACGGCGCTCTGCATCAGGCAGCGAATCAGGATGGACGCCGTGATATGGAGCTGGCTGCTGGGCATCGGCCTCGCCGTGGCCGCCATCACCTCCTTCTTCATGCGCCTCCCGGCCGAGAAGGTGCAGCTCTACTCCACATTCGGCGCCAACTTCATACTCTTCAGCGTGATCATAGCCTTCATCATAGCCGGGATAAGAAAGAAGCTCAACGTCTACGACACCTTCATCGAGGGAGCGAAAGACGGATTCAAGACAGCCGTGATGATCATCCCCTATCTGGTGGCCATCCTGGTGGCCATCGGCATGTTCAGGGCCTCCGGAGCGCTTGACATGCTCACGGGATGGGTGGAGTGCGGAGTCAACGCCCTGGGCTTTGACTCGCAATGGGTGGGCGCGCTGCCCACAATGCTGATGAAGCCGCTGAGCGGCAGCGGCTCCTGCGCCATGATGCTCGACGTGATGAAGGCCAACGGGCCCGACGCATTCGTCAGCAAGCTCGCCGCCGCCGTGAGAGGCTCGACCGACACCACCTTCTATATCCTCGCCGTCTACTTCGGCTCCGTGGGCGTGATGAAGACAAGATATGCCGCCGGATACGCCCTGCTCGCCGACATCACCGGCGCCGTGGCAGCCGTGGCCGTGGCCTACATCTTCTTCTGAGGAAGTGGCCCGGATTATTCAAACGTTTAACAAATCCGGAGAGGCTAACTTTCAGATTCAGCAAACGTTACAATTGAGTCGCTAAACTTTTTTTAACTATTTTCTGCGGGAGAATATTTTGAAATTTCTTCCGCAGTAATTATTTTTGCGTAGAAATTTCCAACAGTTATCAAAGCAGATAAATAACATAGCGACACCGCTGAAATGTCAGCAACTGAATCACGACACTCCGCCCCCTCTGACCAAAGCAAGTCGACAGTAGCGCTCCAGGAAGAACTCGCCACTCTCCTTGCGAAGGTGGAACGGATGCAGAAAGTGGAAGCCGGAAGCATCCACAACCGTTATGTCGCATTGTTTGGAGCGAAAAACCTTCGGCTTCTGTCGCTCGCCATAGAGGCGACAGAGCTGTATATATGCTGCGGCGAGGCCGAGAAAGCCATCGCCGAGAAATCGGGGCGCCCCTTCGCCGACATAGCGGCTGAGGCGGCCGGGCGTGTCGCCCCCATGCGAGAGAGGATGCTGCTCAAGCAGAAGGAATACCTCGACCGGGAGGCACGCAGCCTCTCGGCCGCGCCCACCGAGATCGCGGAGTCGGAGATATTCGCCGACGTAGCCCGTGAATACAGCGGCGGAGAATCGGGGTCCCAACCCGACAAAGCCACGCGGCGCCGCCTCGAGAGCCGCATATCGGCCGTGAGGGCCGAGCTCGAGGAGAGTCTGCTGAGCTATCCATTCACTATGGAATCACGCCTGCGCGACCACCGTTGGGTGGCCGCGGAGCTCAGCCGCCTCGACATGGAGATAGGACGACTGCTCACGCAGATCGCCGACCTCAAGGCGACGTGGCGGGGTTATGAGCGTGGCCTGACCACCGGATCGGCGCCCGACAGCGTGGTGAGCGGAGTGTGACGTCCCGTCTCGAAATATATCTTGTTCATCTCAAGCGGCGAGAGCTTCCGCGCTCCCGGCAGCTGTATGTTTTCAATAGTCTTCATAGCCTGCAATAATATAATCTACGGTGCTCAGTCGTCGGTCTTGCGCTCCAGGGACGGCATCAGCCGGTTGAGCCCGAGCAGGGCGGCGACATACGCCGCGCCGACGAGGAATATGTTGACGTCGATGTCGAGTCCGTGCCACCAGCCGCCGGCCAGATAGCATCCGAACTGGCACCAGAGCAGGCACTGCACGGTGAGACAGAGCGTACACCAGCTCTTGGCGCGATATTTCTGATACCACACGCTCCAGAAGGAGAACGGCACGCAGCAGGCGTTGATCAGCGCGAGATGATGTATCTGCGAGGGGAAGACAAGCAGAACGAGCAGCGTGATGCTGAAATAGGCCATACCCACCTCGCTCCAGCCGAAGAGGCCGAAGAACGTAGACGCCTTCTGCTTGAGCACTGTGTCGCAGCCGTGCTCCTTGATCAGGCCACACATCCTGTCGGCCGCGTGATTGTGGATATGCGCCGACTTCTGGATGAGCATGAAGGAGACCACGATGCCGGCGAGGGTGAACACCGTGAGCAGCACCGTGGAGACGTGGGCATACATTCCAGAATATATCATGCCGAGCGTAAAGCAATACTTCGGTTATTTTTTGAGAGTTTGTTAACGGCTCCGAGGAGCCAAGTGTTTAATCCGTTAAAAATATGATG
>CANQRV010000065.1 GCA_947626355.1 uncultured Muribaculaceae bacterium | reverse complement strand
AGGGACTTTTGCAAATTTAATCGACTGAAAATTAAATGTTTAACAGCATAATTTCAATTTTTGTCATCTACTAACTGCAAAATTACTAAAAATCGCATAGATAAGCAATAAATGCCCCGCCGATTGCACTGTGAGACCAAAGTTGGCTTCGAGTTCAGTCATCGCCGTGGCCGTTGATGCCTGCGAGGGGAAATACACCGCATATCCTGATTCATCGGATGATGGTAATCACTCTCAATAATAAAAATCGCATAAATATCCCCAAAAGGGTATAATCTTCATTGTTGTATAATATTTTATACCCTTAATGGTGCAATCTGAATAATTTCCTGTTTTGTGCACCCTATAGGGTATCTCGCAAGGATAAATTAGCTAAATCCAATTGTTCTGGAGGCGTTTGACAGCTATTGATTCGGTAAGGATACGGATGAATTCCTGCATGGAATGTTTACGGTAGGTATCCTTCAGGATGTGGACGCAACCCGTCATTTCATTGTCGGGGACATCAATAGGTACTGCTTTCACATCCTGAATATCATATATGGAGTCCTCTGCCAGCACTGTGACAAGACAGGTTTGTCGAATAAGTTTCAGCAGTGTGTTTACTTCGTTTAGTTCAATGCGGATCTTGAAGCTGTTGCAATCCGACACGATGCTGTCGAAGGCATTGCGGGCCTGCAATCCTTTTGAGGGAAGCGCAAGCTCGTATTTCTCAAGCTCCGCAACGGAAACTTTTTCTTTTGAGGCAAGAGGATGATTGTTGCCGACAATCGCCGACAAAGCGTTCTGAAACAAGATATGCGACTCTACATCGGGCAACGGCTGGAGAGGCCGGAAAGCGAGGACGAAATCTATCTCCCGTTTTGCGAGCAATTCCATAAGCTCGTTCATCTGCTTATACACGATGTTCAGCTTTATTGCCGGATACATCTTCATGAACGAAATGACCGATTCCGTCAGAATGGGGCTGAAGGAATGAGTGACCCCGATATTGAGGGTCCCTGAAAGCAGTTTCTTCAAATCGTGAATGCGGTCAGCGCAGGATTCGGCTTCATGAAGCGTCCTCAGAGCGAAAGGCAACATTACCTCCCCAGCCTCGGTCAGACGGATGGCGTGGCTGCTGCGGATGAAAAGTTGTGTCCCGAGTTCATCTTCCAGTTGCCTGACCTGCTGCGAGAGCGAACTTTGGGCTATGTTCAGACACTTTGCCGCATCGGAGAAGTTCAGGGTCTCGGCGGCTTTGGTAAAATATCTTAACTGTCGTAATTCCATTGGATTGCAAATTTACGGATAATATGGCTTACCGTGTAGCCGTAAATGAAAGTTTTTTGAAAAGAAAAACCGGCACCGTGGCGCCGACAACCAGCCCTAAGATAATAAACGAACATGTCATGCAATTATATGCGAGCAGATAAAAATAATGTCCGAAGACATCCTCCTGAGTGTGATAGAGACACGACAAAAGTGCCTCGATGGTACGATAGGCATACATCCCCGGTATCATGGGCAGCAAAGCCGGAAAAAAGCAGACTTCGGCGGGACATTTTATGCGGCCGGCAAACAGCACGGCGAGCACACCTACGGCAAAAGACGCCAGGACACTTGCCGGGATGATATGTATTTCTCCGAACTCGGGCGACGTCAGCACATAACGTATGGCATGCCCGGCGGCAGCAATCAGCCCGCATGTCAGATATGCGCGCCGGGGTGTATTGCTGATGCTTGAAAATCCGATGGCGGCTATCGCCGCAAACAATCCGTCCTCAAAAATATTAATCAGAATATCATTACACATAATCACTAAAACCATTTTAATCCAAGTAATAGCATACCGGCGCAAAGCCCTGTCGAAAGACAGACCGTAAGGACAGCCGCGTCAAGAAAACGGCTGAACCCACAAAGGTAATGTCTGTAGATCAGATCGCTGACCGAGTTTATATACGGTACTCCAGGAATCAGATACAGAACGCTTGTGCCAAGCGCAATTTCCGGCGTAGAGCCGATGTTGAAAATGTGTCCTCCGGCACTAAGCGCGGCTGAAAAGAATGATGCGCACAGGAAAGTGAGCCGAATGTCTCGTTTGTCTTCGAGCATTATCTGTTTCAGCCTGTATCCGGCAAGGGTGGATATAAAAACAATGAGCATGGCAATCACGTCGCCTCCGAAAAGACGGCAGAACGATGCGTTTGCAAGGCCGGTGAGAAACAGCGTCTCCCACTTTCCTGACTGCTTCGTCCGGCGTATCCGCTCAAACCGTTCGGTCGCCGCGGTCAGACCTAAGTTGTTGTCCGACACCTCCCAGCTCAGACAGCTTAACTTGGCATTGAGATTGAAACTGATGCCGCAGGCCGGGGTTTTGCGAAAAGCCACTACAGCTTCGGCGGGATTGTCCAACCATACCGATACATACACATGAGTCGGCATTATGGAAATGTCGAATTCCACACCGAATGAGTCAGCCAGCCTACGGGCGTTTTTCTCAATCCGGATGCAGGTGGCACCACACCCCGACAACAGAGAGGCATACTCGGCAAGGAAAGCGGCAGTACCGCGTAAAGCGGATTCGTCGACCGCCTTATTACAAATCCTCGAAGTCATCGTCCTCGTCAACGTCTCCCGGCAGATAGAAAATGTCTTTATCCTTGCCTATTTCGAGAATATGTCTGGTTTTGTGGTCGCGGTGACGGCATTCCGAATTATACCGCTCGACAGCCCTGAAGAGTAATGCGCATAACAGCACACCCACTATCACACACCAAACAATAATCGGATGGTTCATAACTTTTGCTTTTTTAATTTCGCTGCAAAAGTAGTACCCACAGAAAAAACGAAAAACTATCAAGCAAGGATTTTTCCTATTGCTGTCATAGGCAATAGTAAATTCTGAATAGGTACGTTCTTGTGTAGAAAGATACCGTAATAAGATGAATCCTCTTAGCCTTAAAGAAACAAGCAAGTATCTCTGCCCAGGTCCGGCAGGGCGAGTCTGTGATAAGCCGGCGACGCAGGAAGGCGGATTATAACTGTCTCGACCCGTGGACTGCTGAAACAAGCGGCAAGTGGCCGGGCGGTCGTAAAAGTCCTTATCCGGCAACGGCGATAAAGAACACGGAGGAACGGCATAAAGTCTCAGAGGTGGCATCAGCGAAGCCGTTGCCGATCCTCGGAGGCGTTGCCGGTTCTCGGTGTTGCGGTGAGTCCGAATGCTGCGCACCGCGCACCGACTTCGCCGACATATGCTTTCGGCTCACTCGCGAATGTTATTTCCGCCGGTGCACATAGGCGTGATGCGGTCGTAAGGTGTCAGTGGCGCGTACACCGTCATCTTATGACGGCATATCGCCGCCAAAAACGAAGACCGCCCAGCCTCTTGCCGCTTTTGTCATGTATATAATATGGCATCGGTATATCCTAAAGGGTATAATTGACATTTCTTTGAAATAAATTATACCCCTTATGGTGCAATGTCGATAATTTTCATTATCTTTGCACCCTAAAGGGTATATATCGTATGACTCAATTGGCTAAATTCGTAAAAGAGATGCGCAAGCAGTTCGGACTTACGCAGGTTGACCTGTCTCAGAAATCAGGTGTCGGACTGCGCTTTGTCCGTGAACTTGAACAGGGCAAGCTGGAAAATCCAGAGCGGACTGACCCCGTGCGCCAGTCTTGAGTACAACCGTCCGCGATAGCGGACGGTTGTACCTGCGATTAGTGTTTACCTCCTACTCGATTATATGGTGTGTTCTGGTGTTTTACCAGATGATCACTCTCTCCGAGGCCGGGCGGTAGAGGGGCTCACCCTCCTTGATGCCGAATGCCTCGAAGAAGGGCTCGATGTTGCGCAGCGATACGTTCACGCGGTTCTTGCCAAGCGAGTGTACGTCGCCGGTGGTCAGCGAGCGCATCTCTTCCTCGCGGATATTGTTGGCCCAGAGGTTGGCGAAGTTCATGTAGAACACCTGCATCGGGTCGAAGCCGTCGATCCTGGCCTGCTCGGATGTGATGTCTACGCCTTTCTTCTTCTGCGAATCGAGGAAAGCCGTGCGTGCGATTCTGAGGCCGCCCTGGTCGGCGATGTTCTCGCCGAGGGTATACTGACCGTTGGCCATCAGGCCGGGAAGTACCTCAACCTCGTTAAACTGCTCCACGAGACCCTGGGTGAGTTTGCCGAATGCCTCGCGGTCTTCGTCGCTCCACCAGTTGGCCATGTTGCCGTTGGCGTCAAACATACATCCCTGGTCGTCGAAGCCGTGGGTCAGCTCATGGCCGATCACGACACCGATGCCGCCGTAGTTCTCGGCGTCGCTGCTCTGCGGATCGAAGAAGGGAGCCTGCAGGATGCCGGCGGGGAATACGATCTCATTGTTGACCGGATTGTAGTAGGCGTTGATGGTCTGGGGTGTCATGCTCCATTCCGTGCGGTCGACGGGCTTGCCCCATTTGGAGAGGTATTCCTTCTGTGCCCACATCGAGGCATTGTGCACGTTCTCGAAATAGCTGAGAGAGGGGTCGAGCTCCATCTTGCTGTAGTCTTTCCATGTGTCGGGATATCCGATTTTCACTGTGATGGAGTTGAGCTTCTTCATGGCCTGCACCTTGGTGTCGTCGCTCATCCAGGGCAGATGCATGATATGCTTGCCGAGGGCGTTGCGCAGGTTCTCCACAAGGCCGATCATGTATTCCTTGGAGCTCTCCGGGAAGTATTGCTCCACGTAGAGCTTGCCGATGCCTTCGCCGAGGAAGCCTTCGGTCACTCCGAGGGCACGCTTCCAGCGCGGACGCTGCTGCTGCACTCCGCTCATCACCTTGTTGAACTCAAACGAGGCATCGGAGAAGCTGTCGCTCAGATAGGGAGCCGCGCCGCTCACCACCTCCCAGAGGTAATAGTCTTTCTTCTCGCGGTCGGTGAGGCTCTTCCAGAGGTTGTCGGCCTGACGCATACCCTTGAGGTCGGTCACGATGATGGTTTCCGGAGCCTCGATGCCCATGGTCTCCACGAAGAGACGGTCGAGAGGCAGGTTGGAATATGTCTGCTTGATCTGCTCAAACGACATGGGGTTATACATCAGCTGTATGTTGCGGGTTTCCTCGCGCGTCATGGCGCTGTCGGCCACCATCTTCTCGATCTTCATCACGTTTTTCACTACGCGGGCGGCGTCTTTCTTGCTCAGGCCGGCGTTCATCATCTGGGCGGCGATGAGCTTCTGATAGGCTTCCCTTACCTCCTTGTTGCGCTTGTCGTTGAGCAGGTAGTAGTCGCGGTCGCCGAGGCCGAGGCCGGCGCTGCCGAGATACATGGCATACTGAGAGGAGTTGGCGAGGTCTTCCTGTGGACCGGCGCCTATGAAGGGCGAGCCGTAGTATTTATGGAGCCAGTAGAAGAGGTCGGTCATCTCTTCCGGCTTGGCGTTCTCGATCTTGGAGAGGATGGGCTTGATGGGCTCCGCTCCCAGCTTGTTGCGCTTCACGCTGTCCATGCCGGCCTCGTAGAGGGTGGCGATCAGATAGGCGTCGGTGCCTTTCTTGGGATTGGTGGAGGCGAGGTGGCGCACTATGCGCTGCACGCGGTTGTTGCTCGAGTCGTTGAGGATGTTGAACATTCCGTAGCGGGAATATTCAGGAGTAAGCGGGTGGGACTCGATCCAGCCTTTGTTGACGTGCTGGTAGAAGTCGGAGCCAGGAGCCGTTGTCTTGTCGATGCCGGAGGCGTCGAGGCTCTTCAGGTGTTCCTGGGCGTTGGCTCCCGTCGCAGCGGTGACGGCAATGGCCAGACCCATTAATAGAGTGTTGATTTTCATGTTATTATTAGTTGTTTTGTTGTGTTGTCGTGTCGGTCTGCGGCGCCGGACGGTATTCCAGTATGTCGCCCGGCTGGCAGTCGAGAATCTCGCAGATGCTGGTGAGAGTCGAGAAGCGTATGGCTTTGGCCTTTCCGGTCTTGAGGATCGACAGGTTGGAGGGGGTGATTTCCATACGCGACGCGAGCTCGCCGAGCGACATCTTCCGCTTGGCCATCATCACATCGAGATTTATTATTATAGGCACGGTTAAGGGTGGGTTTATTATGTATGGTTTATATTGTCAGTTCGTTGTCTTCCTGAAGCTGTATGCCTTTGGCCCATATCTCGGCCATGAGAAGCGCCATGAGGCCGAGGATGCAGGTGGTCCATGGTATCAGCCAGTACGACGAGAGCGAATAGCCTTCGAGCTGGAGGTCGAAGCCGGAGAGCATGCAGTCGTCGATGATGCCTGACGCGCTCTGCATCAGCGCCAGACAAAGCAGATAGACCGCCAGCCTCCGAAGCCGCTTCACGTTGGCCCTCACGAAGACGAATCCACGGTTGATGCGGATTATGAATTTGGCGAATTCTATCACCGTCATTATCGAAAACACCAGCGCGGCCACCATGCATCCCACCGATATCCAGTTGAAGGTGATCTGGGAGGCGTCTTCCGGCAGGATCACAACCGCCCTGCGTATTATCACCGGCAGCTCGCGTCCGTCGGCCATCATGATGGTGTCCGTCGGATGATAGTAGCTCCCCTCATCGGGATTGAATGCCAGATCCACGGGCATATAGCTTTCCATAGTCTCGGATCCGTCTTGCGTCTCGTCCCAGCCTTTGGTGAAGCCGGTGATAAACGCTGTCCCCATCATATACGACGGGATGGTGACCGAGGCGGCCAATATGCATATTATAAGTATGCACAGTATGTTGATGCTGGTCTTTTTCATTTCGGCATTATTGGATACTGCTCTGCAAAATTAATATAAAATATTTGGTTTGCCAAAAATAATTATCGTTTTTCGATATATTTTAGCTCTTTCCCTTTTCTATCACTTCTCTCAGGGTGGCGATTTTCATTTCCGTCTCCCTCCACTCCTTCTTCGGATCCGACTGCTCGGTGATGCCTCCCCCTGCGAAATAGGCTATCCGGTGGCGCTCCACGCGTGCCGACCGGAGGTTCACTCTCAGATGAAACCCTTTTCCGGATGTGGTCTCCCCAAGATATCCTCCGTAATATCCACGCTCGAAATCCTCACGGCTCTTGATAAAGTTCATGGCTTCTTCTTTTGGCAGACCGCACAGGGCCGGGGTGGGGGAGAGCCTCTCTATGAATTCATGCAGCTCGGCGTAGCTGAGGATCTTCGGCAGCGGCGACGACACCCACGTGAGCAGATGTTCCACGTTGCCGGCTTTCCGGGTCTCCGGCGCTTGGGAATGGCTCTCGCCAAACTGAGTGGACATGATGTCGAGAAGATAGTCGGTCACGATCTGCTGCTCCCTCCGGTCTTTGTCGTCCCATTTTCCTTCGCTGCCGGCCGGGCGTGTCCCCGCCAGCGACATCACCCCGACCTCTCCGTTACCTCCATGACACAGCACTTCCGGCGTCGCTCCGATATATACTCCGGTGAATGGTGTGTAGTATATAAAGGTGTATGCGTCCGGGTATTTCAGACACAGGTCTCGGTATATCCGTGCGAGTTCCTCGTAGTTGTCGCGGTCGGGGGTCTCATCTACAAGTGTGCGTGCCATCACTATCTTGCGGTCGGGATGCCCTTCCAGTGCCTTGACGGCTGCCTTCACGTTGGCTATGTGCTCGTCTCTGGTAGTGCTCCGCTTCGGGAAAGGATAGAACGTCGTGTCTCCGTTAAACCCCTCCACCTTTATATATCTCACGGAGCCTAAATCCCGCGATTTGATATCGTGTGGTATGGTGATGGTGTGTCGCGGATCGCCGTCGAAGCTCCCGATCACGAATCCGCGCGACAGTCCGGAGCAGGGATAGAACGATGCCCCTGTGTTCAGCCCTCTTGAATTGCCGTATTTATAGACGTAAAAAGAGAGTCCCTTTGATATGGCGTCAGGGAAAAAATCCTCGAGCTCCTTGAAGACGTCTCTCCTCATCGTCCATTCCTCCTCGCTCATAGCTCTGCCTCGAGTTCAAAAGGATATGTTCCGGTCACTGTCACTTCCGCGAAGTCGCCGGGCTTCAGACCCTCTCCCTTCACCATCACTTCATGGTCAACCTCCGGCGAGTCCCACTGAGTGCGTCCTATGGCTGTGCCGTCGGTCTGGATGCGGTCGATTAGCACCTTCACCCGCTTTCCTGCCATCTTCTCGTTTTCCTCCAGTGAAATCTGCTCCTGGATTTCCATGAGCTGGTCGAGACGGCGTTGCTTGGTGGCTTCGTCTACCTCGTCGGCATAATGCCGGGCGGCGTAGGTGTCGTCTTCCATGCTGTAGGCGAAGGCGCCGAGACGCTCGAAGCGCCATTTCCTCACAAACTCGAGAAGCTCCTCGAATTCTTCCTCACCCTCTCCCGGGAAGCCCACCATCATGGTGGTGCGCAGCTTTATGCCGGGCACTTTCTCCCGTATCTTCTCTATCAGCTCCTCGGTGTGTCGCCGGTCGATGCGCCGCCGCATTCTCGAGAGCACTTTGTCGCTGGCGTGCTGCAGCGCTATGTCGAGATATTTGCATACGTTGTCGCGCTTCGCCATCACATCGAGCACATCCATCGGAAAGTCGGCCGGATAGGCGTAATGAAGGCGTATCCATTCCACTCCCTTGATGTCGGCCATACGGTCTACCAGCTCTGCCAGCCGGCTCTTGCCGTAGAGGTCGGTGCCGTAGCTGGAGAGGTCCTGGGCTATGACATTGAATTCCTTCACTCCCTTGGCGGCAAGCGTCGCTGTCTCCTCGAGGATCTCATCTATGGGTCGCGAGGTGTGGCGTCCTGTTATGATGGGGATGGCGCAGAAGGCGCAGTGGCGGTTGCATCCCTCCGAGATCTTGATGTAGCAGCTATGGGGAGGGGTGGTGAGGCTGCGCTCCCATTCCCGGGGCTTTGTCTCGTCATTAAGGTCGGGCAGCGAATCTATGAAGCCGTTCCAGTCGAATTTGCCATACCATCGGTCCACTTCCGGCATCTCCTCCTTCAGCTCCTCCATGTATCGCTGCGAGAGACATCCCATCACGGCCAGCGTGCCTATGCGGCGCTGCTGCTTGAGCTTCACGAGACTGAATATCATGTCGATCGACTCTTCCTTGGCGTCGTTGATGAAGCCGCATGTGTTCACCACCACGTATTCCCCGCAGGGCTTCTCCGGGTCGTGGCTCACATCATATCCCTTGGCCTCGAGCCTACGCATCAGTCGCTCTGAGTCGATGAGGTTTTTCGAGCATCCCATCGAGATGACGTCGATATGCCGCTTCCTCATTTCGCGCTGTCGATAAAGAGTGAGCGCACGAATTCCTCCGGACGGAAGATCTGCAGGTCGTCGATGCCTTCGCCGATGCCGATATATTTCACCGGTATCCTGAACTGGTCGGAGATTCCCACCACTACTCCACCTTTGGCGGTGCCGTCGAGCTTCGTCACGGCCAGGGCGTTGACTTCAGTCGCGGCCACAAACTGACGGGCCTGCTCGAAGGCGTTCTGGCCCGTGGAGCCGTCGAGCACGAGGAGGATCTCGTCGGGCGCGTCGGCCACCACTTTCTTCATTACGTTTTTCATCTTGGTGAGCTCGTTCATCAGGTTCACCTTGTTGTGGAGGCGTCCCGCCGTGTCGATGATCACCACGTCGGCTCCGTGGGCTTTAGCCGACTGCACGGTGTCGAATACCACGGCAGCGGGGTCGCTGTTCATCTTCTGCTTCACGATGGGCACTCCCACCCGGCTGCTCCAGATCTCAAGCTGCTCTATGGCGGCGGCGCGGAAAGTATCGGCGGCGCCGATCACCACGCTGTTGCCGGCCTTCTTGTATTGGTTGGCGAGCTTCCCGATGGTGGTGGTCTTGCCCACTCCGTTGACGCCCACCACCATTATGACGTAGGGGTCGCCGTTGGCCTTCTTCGGCACCTGGAAGTCGTCGGGCTCCTCGCCATCGCTATCCGGGCGCGCGAGCATGTCGCTGATCTCCTCGGCAAGCAGGGTGTTGAGCTCCGAGGTGCCCACGTATTTGTCTTTGGCGACGCGGGCCTGAAGCCTCTCGATGATCTTCAGGGTGGTGTCGACCCCTACGTCGGAGGTGATGAACGCCTCTTCAAGGTTGTCGAGCACTTCATCGTCTACCTTGCTTTTTCCGGCGATGGCACGCGTTATTTTGCCGAGTACGCCCTCTTTGGATTTCTGCAGTCCGCTGTCGAGCTTCTCTTTTTTCTCTTTCGAGAATATCTTCTTAAAAAATCCCATACAAGATATATTGTTTAAGGTGCGAAATTAATGAATTTTTCTGACATACGAAAGCCGTTGTTGTCAATCCGCCCTATCCGTCAGGATTCTATTTCTCACCGTCTTTGCGGTTGATGGTGATATTGATGCTTTTCACTTTATCCGGACTTGTCTCGCCGGTTTCTTTTGTCGCCTTTATGCTGTCGGCCGCCAGCGAATCCGTGGGGATGTACGCTGTCTCTTCTGTCGTCTCGATGTCGATGTCGATGGGCCGGCGGTTTTCAAGTCTGTTGAAGAATTTGGCCGTGAGCACCGGGCACGCTATCACCGACACCACCCATATCGCCAGCAGTGTGTTGCGGAATCCCCGCTGCATGGAGCGTTTGTTGCCCGCCATTGCCCGTATAAGGAAAAACACCGGTATGCCGAGCGCTATCTGGGAGGCGATCGCCAGCGTCAGGCCCCATGTGGCGTCGTAGGTGCCGATCACATCCTCCAATCCGGGTGGAAGCGTGTCGATATTGAGGAAGCTGAGGAAGAGCAGGCCCATAAGGCAGGCGAGTGTGCCGAGCACGAGGGCTATGGCAACGGGCACGAATATTATAAGCCCGATCACTATCAGCACCTTGAGAAGCACCGAGAAGAATCTCGACGACCCGCTGCGGGTGCCCGTCATATAGGCGCCTTCGCCCCCTGGCGTGCCGGGTGTCTCGGCGCTCTTGCTGCTCTCGTAGAAGTTGTCGGTCACTGTGCGGCCGATATTCGAGATTGTCGGTGTCTCTCCCATCATCTGCATCTTCTCGTAGGGTGTCTCGGCCGGTGGCACAACTATCCAGAGCACGACATAGGCGAGGGCGGCGGTTGAGAGGGAGAGAACGGCGAGAAGCACTGTAAGCAGCCTTACCCACACCACGTCTATGCCTGTGTAGTGGGATATGCCGGCGCATACGCCCCCGATCATGCCTCCCTGGGTGTCACGGAAGAATTTCTTCACGCTCCCGGTGTGGGGGACATACGGTGGCGGCACAGCTCCCGGCTTGGTTTCGGCCTTCTCGTCGATGTCGATTATGGTCTCGTCTTTGGGGATGTCGTAGTCTACTGTCATCTTCACGTCGGCGTCGATGAAGTCTTCCGGCTTCCCCATCCTGGCTATCACGGCTTCTACGTTTGCGAGGGTGATGATGCGGGTGCCCCCGTCGCTCATCTCGGTGAGGAGCTCTGATATGCGCCCCTCTATGTCGGCGATCAGCTCCCGGAAGTCATCGAGATGGCTGAAAGCGTGTTCCAGTGTACTGAGGTAGTCGCTCAGAAGTGTATAGGCGTCGTCGTCGATGGTGAAGCCTGTCCCGGCTATGTTTATGTTGAAGGTCTTTTTCATTTCTGTAGGTCTATTGGGGTTTCTGGTCTGTTGTCGTGGCTCTGTCTGAAATGCTCCACGTTGGCTACTATCTGGTTCCATGCGTCGGAGGTGTATCTGAGCACCTCCTCGCAGTAGTCGGTCAGGAAGAAATATTTTCTCGGAGGTCCTTTTGGCGACTCTTCCCATTCATAGTTGAGTTTCCCCTCCTTGCGCAGGCGGTTGAGAAGGGTGTAGAGGGTGCCCTCCACCACTATCATGTCGGCTTCCTTGAGCCGTGATATGATGTCGGATGGATAGGCACGCCCCTTGCTGAGTATGAGGAGGATGCAGTATTCCAGCATCCCTTTCCTCATCTGTGACTTTATGTTGGCTTCATTAATGTTGCTTGTGTTGTCCATAGGTTGTCGGTTACAGTACTGATCCTTTGTTTGACGAGCCGGTGTCGGCTTTGTCGTCGTTGTCGATTGAGGTGTTGGTCTTCTTCACGTCGGTCTTGGCGTTTCCGAAGTTCCATGTCAGGCTAACGCCCACTCTCCAGCTCTTGTTGTGCGATCTGGTGGTGGTCTTCATGTTTTCGGTGGCCACTACATTCTTGAATCTCCTGGTGCTCTGCAGGAAGTCGCCGGCGTTGAGTGAGATGCGCAGTGCGTCGTTTTTGAGGAAGCTGCGGCTCAGGCCTATGCCGTAGTAATACCAGCCGTAGAATGTGCTCTGCAGTCCGTATTCGCGTGTGTTCTGGCCGCCGTAGGCAGAGAGCGAGATGTTACCGGGGAGCTTATAGTCGGCGCTCACGCCGTAGTTGAGTGTCCAGCCGTGGTTGCTGTAGTCGGGGTTGTGCGATTTCAGGCTCACGTATGCGAGGCGTCCGTTGAGGTTGACTCTCAGGTTGGGCACTCCGCTCCATGTCAGGAAGCCGGTGAGGGCGGCGCTCTCGTTGTGGCCGATATTGGCGTAGGTGTCGTAGATTGTCATCCCATCCATGTAGGAGTAGGATGATATGGCGTTGTTGATGCGGGTGTACTCGATTCCGACGTTGCCCCCGATGGCGCCGGCGAAGTGGGTGTAGGTCAGGCTCACCTTGTGGCTCTTCTCGCTGTCGAGGTCGGGATTACCCATGCGGATCGAGTTGGCTTCCAGCCGGGTCTCGAAGGGATTGGTCTGCTCGATGGTCGGGCGCGAGATCCTCATGAGGTAGGCCAGACGCAGGTTCTGCATAGGCGAGAAGGAATATGTCAGCGACACGTTGGGCACCAGGTCGTTGAGGTGTGCGGTGTAGTCGGGCATGGTGCCTTTCCTGAAGTCTGTGCCCATTTTGGTGTGCTCGTAGCGTGCTCCGGCTTTGGTCGACCATGCTCCGAAGACTCCGGTATAGGAGGCATAGCCCGCGTAGATGTCCTGAAACTGGAGCATGGATGTGAGGCTCTCCGGGTCGGCGGTCATGGTCTCGTAGGTGTCGCCGCGCATGATGCTGCCGTCGGCTGTGTTGTGGCGCCATAGGGCCTTGGCTCCAACCTCGAAGGTGTGCTTTCCGTCATCAAGGGGATTGGCGTAGTCGAGCTGCGCGGAGTGCTCCCGCGAGTAGTTGTTGTTGCGGCTCCTTTCGAGGCGGGAGGCGAGGTTCATGTTCTCGATGTCGAAGTAGTCGTAGTTGAGCTTCATGTCGTTGTTGCCGAAGTTGAAGAGATAGGAGAGTATGAGGTTGTGGCCCTGCTTTCCGAAGGTGTGCTGGTAGGAGGCGTTGGTGGTCACGCTTCCGTTGATCATCTTCACTCCGATTCTACGGCTGTAGCCCCATGCTATGGCGCCGTCGGGCTGATACATGTTCATGCGGGCCAGCAGCGGATGCTTGTCTCTGGCGTTCACCATGTTGCCGTTGACGGAGAAGGAGAAGAGGTTGTTGTCGTCCGGCTCCCACGACATCGCGGCGTCGGCGCTCATGAAGTCGAAGTTTATTTTCTGCGTGATGTCTTCCACCTGTTTCATCCCCTGGTTTTCACCGAAGTATTCCGTCACGACGCTTGAGGCGTTTTCCTGGGGCGACAGCAGCGATTTGTAGTAGTTGAGGCTCAGATTGGCGTTGACTCTGTTTTTCTTCAGTCCCCCGTAGAGTGTTGCGCCCGACTCGCGGTTGCTGAGTGAGGCTGTCAGTGAGCCGGAATATCCGTCGCCTGTCCGTTTGCGCTCGGTGATGAGGTTGAGGATGCCGCCTGTGCCCTCGGCGTCATATTTGGCATCGGGCTCGGTGATCACCTCTACCTTAGCCACTGCCTCCGCGGGCATTGATTTGAGTATGCGCTGGTAGTTGGCGCTCATGAAAGGCTCCTCCTTGCCGTTGACGTATATCTTGAAGTTGCTCTGGCCGTTGATGCGGATATTGTCTTCACCGTCTACCGACACCATGGGCACCTTGCGAAGCATGTCGAGCACGGTGCCCCCCTTCGATGATTCATCCTCGTCAACATTATAGGTGAGCTTCGCGCCGTCGCTCTGGATGACGGGGCGTTTTGCGGTCACCACCACCTCTTCGAGGTCCTCGTAGGTGTTGTATGCTGTTGTGTCGGCTTCGTTGGTGGCCGGCGTCTGTGTGGTGGTTTTCAGCTTGGGGGCCTGCCCCTGTGAGGTGGTCTGTGCCTGGGCGGAGGGGATGTTGCCGAGCATCATTATGAAGGCTAATGCCTTGAGGTTTCTGGAGTGTTTCATTTTTTACCGTTTCTTTAATCAGATATATTCCAGGTCTGCGAGACAATTGGAGCTGCAGTGTCATGTCCCGGCGACCCGCTGGTTGTGTATCACGGTGCAAAGTTAATGTAAATTTTAGTTAAGTACATGACAAAAATTTGAAAACATCGAATTTAGGTGTATAGCTCTGACGGAAAAGTACGTTTGAAATCTC
>CANQRV010000064.1 GCA_947626355.1 uncultured Muribaculaceae bacterium | reverse complement strand
CGGAGGAGGTCAACGAGATGGTGTTTGACCTGATGTTCAACCTCAACGCCACCGAAGACCAGCTCGACTTCCCCACGATATACGGCTCCGCCAAGCAGAACTGGATGAGCACCGACTGGAGCAAGCCCACCACCGACATCACGGCCCTGCTCGACGCCATCATCGCCACGATTCCGGCTCCCACGCAGCTCGAGGGCGACCCGCAGATGCTCATCACCAGCCTCGACTACAGCAGCTATGTAGGGCGTATCGCCGTGGGCCGAGTGCATCGCGGCACCCTCCGCGAGGGGATGGACATCGCCCTCTGCCGCAAAGACGGCTCCGTGTCGAAGCAGCGCATCAAGGAGCTCCATACCTTCGAGGGCATGGGGCGCAAGAGGGTGGCCGAGGTGTCGAGCGGCGACATCTGCGCCATCGTGGGGCTCGACGGCTTCGAGATCGGCGACACCGTGTCGTCGATAGAGAATCCTGAGCCTCTGCCGCGCATCGCCATCGACGAGCCCACCATGTCGATGACCTTCACCATCAACGACAGCCCCTTCTTCGGCAAGGACGGTAAATACGTCACTTCGCGCCACATCGCCGAGCGTCTCGAGCGTGAGCTCGACAAGAACCTCGCCTTGCGCGTGAGCAAGGGCGACACCGAAGACAAGTGGATAGTCTACGGCCGCGGCGTGCTCCATCTCTCGATCCTCATCGAGACCATGCGCCGCGAGGGGTATGAGCTCCAGGTAGGTCAGCCCCAGGTGATCGTGAAGGAGATCGACGGCCGGAAATGCGAGCCGGTCGAGACCCTCACCATCAACGTGCCGGAGGAATACAGCTCGAAAGTGGTCGACATGGTGACGCGCCGCAAGGGCGACATCGTGTCGATGGAGACGCAGAACGACCGCATCAACATCGAGTTCCAGATACCTTCACGCGGCATCATCGGCCTGCGCAACAACGTCCTGACCGCCACCGCCGGCGAGGCCATCATGGCCCACCGCTTCCTTGAGTACCAGCCCTGGAAAGGAGATATCGAGCGGAGGGTCAACGGCTCGCTGATCGCCATGGAGGCGGGCACGGCCTACGCCTACGCCATCGACAAGCTCCAGGACCGCGGCCGCTTCTTCATCTTTCCGCAGGAAGAGGTGTATGCCGGCCAGGTGGTAGGGGAGAACGCCAAGGACAGCGACATCGTGGTCAACGTCACCAAGTCGAAGAAACTCACCAACATGCGCGCCTCCGGCGCCGACGACAAGGCGAGGATCGTGCCTCCTGTGGTGTTCTCGCTCGAGGAGGCTCTGGAGTATATCAAGGAAGACGAGTATGTGGAGGTGACGCCCAACCACCTTCGCCTGCGCAAGATCATCCTCGACGAGAACGAGCGCAAGCGCGCCAACCGCTCCTGAGCCGCCGGCATTTCAAGCCATCGGCAAACAGGTAAAAATCAAAATAAAAGCGCCGTCATATTTGCAGATGACGGCGTTTTTCATTAACTTTGCATGCTTTTTTGAGAAAAGTGTCTGCCGCACATAGGGCCGAGAGTCCCGCGGAGGTGCGTTTCCACGAAAAGTAACCAATTATATTTCAAACAATTAAACTCTCTACAACTATGCATCTTACAACAGAGCAGAAGCAGGAAATCTTTGAGAAATACGGCCAGGGCAAGACCGACACCGGCAGCCCCGAAAGCCAGATCGCACTTTTCTCCATCCGTATCAAGCACCTCACTGAGCACCTCAAGGACAACCACAAGGACTATGCCACAGCCCGCGCCCTCAAGGCACTCGTAGGCCAGCGCAGAAGCCTTCTCGACTATCTCATCCGCAAGGACATCAACCGCTACCGCGCCATCATCGCCAAGAAAGAGCTCGGCATCCGCAAATGATGCTCCTCATACGGAAGAAATTCATATAAAGACAAAGCGTCCCGGATCTGTCGTCAGATTCCGGGACGTTTTTTTATAATTATGTAAGCTATTCCATCTGCAGCCGGCTTCGCGCTCGGGGAGGTGGAGCCTTCACCGCCGGATTGTGAGTCCTATCCGGCTTTGTTATTACAACATACGGCACGGCGCATTGGTTCATATCGAATTTTTTTGTAACTTCGCATCACTTATGGCAACAGACATCACAATCAACATACGCGGCCGTCTGGCCGACTTCCGGCGCCCCTGGGTGATGGGCATCGTCAACGTGACGCCCGACAGCTTCTACAGCGGCAGCCGCACCCGTAGCGCTGTGGAGATAGAGAAGCGCGTGGCCACCATGATGGCCGACGGCGCCGACTGTATCGACGTGGGGGGCTACAGCTCGCGCTCCGGCGCCGACGAGGTGAGTCCCGACGAGGAGTGGAGCCGGGTGGCTACGGCCCTCGAGGTGATCCGCAGGCGCTGGCCCGGGGCCGTGGTGAGCGTCGACACCTTCCGGGCCTCCGTGGCCGCGAAATGCGCCGACCAATACGGCGTCGACATCATCAACGACATCGGCGGCGGCGACCTCGACCCCGAGATATGGGAAGTGGTGGCCTCGCGGAGGCTCGCCTACGTGCTGATGCACATGCGCGGCACCCCCGCCACCATGCAGACCCTCACCGGCTATACTGACATCACCGCCGAGGTCTATACCGACCTCGCCATGAAGGTGGCGCGTCTGCGGCAGACGGGTGTGGCCGACATCATCATAGACCCCGGCTTCGGATTCGCGAAGACGCTTCAGCAGAACTACGAACTCCTCGCCTCCATGTCGCATCTCAAAGACCTCGGGCTGCCGGTGCTCGCCGGTCTCTCGCGCAAGTCGATGATATGGAAGGCGCTCGACCGCGCTCCGGAGGATACCCTCGACGGCACAGTAGCCCTCGACACCGTAGCCCTCCTCAACGGCGCCGACATCATACGCGTACACGACGTGCGTCCCGCGGCCGACACCGTCAGGCTGCTCTCGCTCATGCCGGGATTCAGAGGCCCGGCTTCTGGCAATCGCCCGGAAAACGTATCCACACTACATCAGCAGCCCCTATGATCGATTTCGGAATCAAAGACATAATCGACATAATCATCATCGCCCTGCTCCTCTTCTATGTCTACAAGGTGATGAAGAGCAGCGGCACACTGAGCCTCTTCTACGGAGTGCTCGCATTCATCGTGATATGGGTGCTCGCCTCGGAGATCTTCGCCATGCGGCTCACGGGCACGATCCTCGACAAATTCATGGGCATCGGCCTGATAGTGCTGGTGATCCTATTCCAGGACCAGATCAAGCGCTTCCTCATCGAGATCGGCTCCAAGGGGAAGATACGCAACTTCAAGCGCCTCTTCCGCCATGAGAAGAACAGGGAGGAAGACCACGCGCGGGTTATGGCCGTGGTGTATGCCTGCATGAGCATGTCGAAGTCGAAGACCGGCGCGCTGATAGTGTTTCAGCGCAAGATGCCTCTCACCGATTATATTAAGACGGGCGACGAGATCGACGCCGCCATCAACGTGAGGCTCATAGAGAACATCTTCTTCAAGAACTCGCCGCTCCACGACGGCGCCATGATCATCGTGGACGACAGGATAGCGGCCGCCGGATGTATCCTGCCGGTGAGCCACGACATGAATATCCCGAAGAACCTCGGCCTGCGCCACCGCGCCGCCCTCGGCATGAGCCAGGCCACCGACGCCGTGTGCGTGATAGTGAGCGAGGAGACCGGGGGCATCTCCGTGGCCAAAGACGGCGCCCTCAACGTGAAGCTCACCGCCATAGAGCTCGAGAGGGTGCTCTCGCAGGCCCTTCTCGCCAGCTGAGGGAGAGCGGAGGATCCGGCGCGGAAAAACTAAAAGGGCTTGCGGTATTTGTCGGCGCCGGAGGCGGCTTCTACAGCCTCGTCAAGTATCGACAGATAGGATGAATAGCGGCTCTGGGAGATGTAATGGTCTTCCACCGCCGGAATCACGGCGCATCCGGGCTCGTCGGCGTGCTTGCAGTCGCCGTATCTGCACTGCGCGCTCCACTTGAAAATCTCGGGAAAGAAATGCCCCACCTCTTCCGGCGCGAAATCGATTGTGCCGAAGCCCCTCACGCCCGGAATGTCGATGATGTCGCCGCCGCCCGGGAGCGGTATCATCTCCGAGAAGGTGGTGGTGTGGGTGCCGGTGTGGTGGATGTCGGAGATATGGCCGGTGCGCAGGTCGGAGCCCGGCACGAGGGCATTGATCAGCGACGACTTGCCCACACCGCTGTTTCCGGCCAGCAGCGTTGTCTTCCCGGCGAGTGTTCCGCCGAGCTTCTCCAGACCTTCGCCCGTACGCGCCGAGCAGAAGGCTACCGGATATCCGATGCCCGAGTATAGGATGCGCCAGGCCTCGGCCAGCTCGCGGTCGTCGTCGTCCCACATATCGCATTTGTTGAGTATCATCATCGCCGGCACATTGTAGGCCTCGGCCGTGGCGAGGAAACGGTCGATGAAAATGGTGGTGGTGGCAGGCTCGCGCAGAGTGGCCACGATGGCGGCGAGGTCGATGTTGGCCGCCAGGATATGGCTCTCCTTCGAGAGATTGGAGGCGCGGCGTATGATGTAGTTGCGGCGTGGGGAGATGGCGGTGATGTAGTCGGCGTCGTCGGCTGCCTTCGCCACTGTCACGAGGTCGCCTACGGCCACCGGATTGGTGGTGCGTATCCCCTTGATGCGGAAATTCCCCTTGATGCGGCAAGCTGTGGTGTGGCCGTCGGGCATCTCCACCATATACAGGCTGCCTGTGTTTTTCACTACCCGGCCCTCACCGATGACGGCGGGCGCCGTGGCAGTCTTTTTCTTGCTGGCCATGTGAAGTGTGTTTTTTTCAGTGCAAAATTAATTAATCCACACGATTGTTAACAAACCGGGGGAGAAAATTGTTAAAAAATAAGAAGGCCGGATAGGCCGATGCAGTGATTATTTGTCGAAAATGACTAAATTTGCAGCGAAAAAGAAGTTTAACAACCCTAAATTGTAATAAAGATGAATATCGAATCTATTGGCACCTGGGCAGGCGAGGTCTACAAAGCGCTTGAAAACACCGACACCCGCATGCTTGGCCTGAAAGGCATCAAGAAAGCCACCAAACTGAAGAAAGACGAGATCATGGCCGCCTTCGGCTGGCTTGGCCGCGAGGGGAAGATCACCATCGCGCAGACCGACGAAGACATCGTGGCCACACTCGTGTGACAGATAGCGACAATCCGGCCTCTCCTCCGGAGAGGGACCGCCATAAAATTTAAGAAGGACTGGCCTCACGGCTGGTCCTTCTTCATGTGCTAAAAATCAAAACTATTCAATATGTCTAAAAAAGATTTTCCGTATTCCTTTCTGATGGTCATTTCCTGAAGGGGACGGGCCACACCACCCTTACGGGCACGGGCTGGCCGTTGATTCTGCCGGGCTCCCAGTCGGGCATCTTGCTGAAGATGCGTATCGCCTCCTGATTGAGCGAGGGCTCGACGCCCTTGAGCACGGTGATATTGGAGATGGAGCCGTCGGCGTTGACCACAAACGAGCATGTGACGCGTCCCTCCACGCCGCGCTGATAGGCCGACGCGGGGTAGCGGCGCGTCTTGTTGATGAAGCTCACCAGCTGCGTGTCGCCTCCGGGGAAGGTGGGTTTCTCCTCGGCATAATCATATTCGTAGACTTCCTTATAGCTTCGGCTACCGTCGGAGCTGACGCCGGCAGTCACCCTGCACGTCTGCGCGCTGGCGCTTTCTGTTAGATAGATTGCGAAGGCGGAGAGGGCGGCAATCAATATGAAGCGATAGTTGGTCATTGTCATTTATGTCATGTCTCGGTTTACGGTGCAAATATAATGGCAACATTCCACTTGTGCAAATATCGCGCTTGCGATTATTAAATAATTAAGGTTGTTTTACTTTTTTTTACAATTCGGGGCGCCAGTGTGTCGGCTGCGCGGAGATGTGGCGCCATCAAAATGGCCATCCGATATAATAGACTGTGGAGCCCGGCGTTATTAATTTAAGTTCTCATGAAAAGACTATCGTTCATATCGCTCTCAGCCTGCATGCTCCTCTCCCCGGCCATGTCGACCCTGCGCGCCCAGACCGGGCGCACGGCCTACGACTTCCTCGACATCCCCACCTCCTCCCACGCATTCGGCATGGGAGGCTCCGGCCTCGCCATAATCGACGACGATGTGGAGCTCGCAGGCCAGAACCCGGCCCTCATAGGCCCGGAGCTGGAGAAGCAGCTTTCATTCAGCTATATGCATTATATGGCCGGAGGCAACTTCGCCGGGTTGCGCTACGGAATGGCGGCCGGCGACCGCGCAGCCTGGGCCTTCGGTATCAGATATCTCAACTACGGCTCCATCGACGGCTATCTTCCCGACGGCTCAGCCACCGGCAGCTTCTCGCCTCAGGACGTGGTGGCCGAGGGCTCGTTCTCCCACGACATCACCGACCGCCTGCGCGGAGGCATCAACCTGAAGATGGTCTACAGCAACTACGACCAGTATTCGGCATTCGCCATGGGTGCCGACCTCGGCATCAATTATTATAACGAGGAGTCAGACCTCTCGCTTTCTGTAGTGCTCGCCAACATGGGGGGCCAGCTGAAGCGCTTCCACGAGACCCACGACCCGCTGCCCTTCGACATCAGGATCGGCTACATGCAGGGGCTCGGAAGCTCGCCCTTCAGCCTCGCAATCACGGCTCGACATCTCAACCACTGGAAGCTGCCATATTACACCCATCCGAAAGACGGCTCGGAGCCTTCGGAGCTGAAGTCGACCTTCTTCTCCAATCTCTTCCGCCACCTTACGTTCGGCCTCCAGTATGCTCCCAACGACCGCTTTTATCTCGATCTGGCCTACAACTACAAGACACGCACCGACATGAGCGCCTACCAGCGCAACTTCCTGTCGGGATTCTCGGTCGGAATGGGCCTTAAGGTGAAGGCCTTCCGTTTCGGAGTGGCCTACGCGATGCCCCATAAGTCGGCCTCGAGCCTGATGCTCAATCTCGGCATGAACTTCGCGGAGCTCATCAATTGATAATGCGGCGCTTACCGAAGGAAAAATGTGGTGCGGCATGGCGGAATTAATTGGCGGGATAAGAAATTTTTGCTAACTTTGCAGCCGTAATTGCAATCTCTGGCAAGACATGGTGGCTTGCGAATATTGCAATCTAATGAAAATCAATAAAATAAAATGGATCTTATAAAAATCGCGGAGCAGGCTTTCGCCACTCCCAAAAAGAAATTCGACGATTTCGGCCCCGGCGACACCGTGACAGTGTCTTACCGCATCAAAGAGGGCAACAAGGAGAGAATCCAGCAGTATCGTGGTGTCGTGATCCGCATCAGCGGCAGCGAGGACAAGAAGCGCTTCACAGTGCGCAAGATTTCCGACGGCATCGGCGTTGAGCGTATCTTCCCCATCGAGTCTCCCTTCATCGAGTCCGTGACAGTCAACAAATACGGCAAGGTGCGTCGCGCCAAGCTCTATTACCTGCGCAACCTCACAGGCAAGAAGGCCCGCATCAAGGAGCGTTACGTCAGGAAAAACACTCAGGACTAAGCCAACAGATTCCATCAATCATATCAGACCCCGGCCCTCGCGGCCCGGGGTCTGGTTTTTTTTCATGCCATATCGCGCGCTAATTTCCGAATGTCGCGGATTTTGACTATATTTGCATTATCTTTCGCCCACTGCGGGCCATCGCGTGGCGTGCACCGGGCAGAAGACCGTGATATCAGGAAAATTCAAGTTTCAATCAAAAGGTAAAAAAATGTCAAACAAAGCATTATTGGTGATTCTCGACGGATTCGGGCTGGGCGACCACCAGAAAGACGACGCCATCTTCAATACCCCCACTCCATATATCGACAGCCTCATGGCTGAGTATCCCCATTCCAAGCTCGACGCCAGCGGCGAGAGCGTGGGTCTGCCAGACGGACAGATGGGCAACAGCGAGGTCGGGCACCTCAACATCGGCGCCGGAAGGGTCGTATATCAGGACCTGGTGAAGATCAACCGCGCCATCGCCGACGGCTCCTTTGCCGAGAACCCCGAGATCAGGAGCGCCTTCAGCTACGCCCGCGAGCATAACGTGCCCATCCACTTCATGGGCCTCGCCTCCGCCGGCGGCGTCCACAGCTCGCTCGGCCACCTCTACGCCCTCTGCGACACCGCAAAGACCTACGGCCTCGACAAGGTGTATATCCACTGCTTCATGGACGGCCGCGACACAGACCCCAGGAGCGGAGCCGGCTTCCTCGGCGAGATCGAAAGCCACTGCAGCAGGTCGGCCGGCGTGATCGCCTCCGTAATCGGCCGCTATTACGCCATGGACCGCGACAAGCGCTGGGAGCGCCTCAAGGAGGCCTACAACCTGCTCGTGTATGGTGAGGGACGTCATGCCGACAACATGGTGAAGGCCGTTGAGGAGTCGTATGCCGACGGCGTCACCGACGAGTTCATCAAGCCGATAGTCAACGACACAGTCGACGGCCGCATAGGCGCCGGCCATGTGGTGATATTCTTCAACTACCGTAACGACCGCGCCAAGGAGCTCACCACAGTGCTCACGCAGCACTCCGAAGACGGCATGAACCCCATCCCCGACCTCCAGTATTACTGCATGACTCCCTACGACGACTCCTTCAAGGGCGTCCACGTGCTTTTCGCGAAGGCCGACGTGGAGAACACCCTCGGCGAGTATGTAAGCTCGAAGGGACTCTGCCAGCTCCATATCGCCGAGACGGAGAAATACGCCCACGTCACATTCTTCTTCAACGGCGGCCGCGAGGCTCCCTTCGAGGGTGAGGACCGCATCCTCGTGCCCTCGCCGAAGGTGGCCACCTACGACCTGCAGCCCGAGATGAGCGCTCTGGAGGTGACACACAAGCTGGTGGAGGCCATCGACTCCGAGAAATATGAGTTTATCGTCGTGAATTTCGCCAACGGCGACATGGTGGGTCACACCGGCGTCTACGAAGCCATCCAGAAGGCTGTGGCCACGCTCGACAAGTCGGTCGAGGCAGTGATCGAGGCCGCAAAAGCCCACGGCTACCAGGCCATCATCATCGCCGACCACGGCAACGCCGACCATGCCATCAATGAAGACGGCACACCCAACACGGCCCACTCGCTCAATCCAGTGCCCTTCATCTATGTGGGCGACAGGAACGCGAAAGTGGCCGACGGCCGTCTCGCTGACGTGGCTCCCTCCCTGCTCCACATCATGGGGCTGCCCCAGCCCGCCGACATGACCGGCAACAACCTCATCACCGACTGATTACCCTCGCGCCATGTCTATCCGACATAGTATCGTGGCCCTCGTATCGGCATTCCTGCTGCTCGGCTCCCAGGGAGCCGTCGGCAGGGAGCTGGTGATCCTCCACACCAACGACACCCACTCGTCCATAGAGCCCGACGCCTCGGGCGCCGGAGGCTGGCTCCAGCGCAAGGCTGTGATCGACTCCGTGCGCCGCGCCGAGAAGAACGTGATTCTCGTGGATGCAGGCGATGTGGCCCAGGGCTCGCTCTATTTCAAGTATTTCGGCGGCGACGTTGAGTATCCGCTGATGAACATGATGGGCTATGATATCCAGATTCTCGGCAACCATGAGTTCGACACCGGGATGGAGAGCCTCGCCCGCCATTACAAGACCCTCAGGGCCGACCGCCTCTCGGCCAACTACGACTTCACCGGCACTCCCCTCGAGGGTGTGTTGCTTCCATATGTGGTGAAGAAGGTCGAGGGGAGGAAGATAGGTTTCTTTGGCCTCAATCTTGACCCGGAGGGGCTAATCGACTCCTCGATGATCGCCGTGAAGTTTCGCGACATCATCTCGACAGCCAACGAGACGGCAGATTTCCTGCGCCATAAGAAGAAGTGCGACCTCGTGGTGGCCGTGACCCATATCGGCTACATGAACTCCACTCCGTCGCGGCCCGGCGACGTGGAACTCGCCAAAGCGTCGAGGGATATCGACATCATCATCGGCGGCCACAGCCACACGAAGATCGATCCCTCCGATCCGGCGGCTCCCGACTGGATCGTCGCCAACGCCGACGGCCGGCCTGTGCTCGTGGCGCAGACCGGCAAGAAGGGTGTCTATCTCGGTGAGATCCGCATCGACCTTCCGCATCTCGACAGGGGAACCGAGGCTTTCGACTACCGGCTCATACCGGTGACCGACCGTTTCCCGGCCTCCGCGCTCTCCGGAGAGATGGCGGCGTTTCTCGCTCCCTACCGTGCGCGCATCGATTCCGTCAACCGCCGCGTGGTGGGGCGCTCGCTATTCGACCTTTCCAACGGAGTGAATGTGGGCGGCCTGCCCAACTTCACCGCCGACATGGGTTTAGACTACGCCGTCATGAAGGCCGACTCGCTCCGAAAGGCCGGGCTCGATATCCCTCAGGTGGACTTCGCCCTCATGAACGTGGGGGGGATACGCCAGCCGATGCCGAAGGGCGATATCACCGAAGGTGAGCTCCTCGCCGCATATCCCTTCGCCAACCGCGTCATGCTGGTGGCGATCAAGGGCGCCGACTTCATCGAGGCCATGAAGGTCGCGGCCGGCAGGGGAGGGGAGGCCGTGAGCCGCAACATGAGGGTGGCCGTGAGACCCGACGGCTCCGTGGCCGTGCTTCTCGACGGCCGTCCTCTCGATCCCGACAGGGAATACGTCATGGCCACCATCGACTATCTGGCCCACGGCAACGACGACATGCCCACGCTGGCCCGCAACAGGGTGATCTGGCGCGACGACGCCGAGCTATGCTCCGCCGTGGTGAGATATGTGAGCGAGCTGGGCGAAGCCGGATTCCCTGTGGCTCCCGACCTTACACCACGCTTCATGCCGGCTGTCGAGCTGCCATGAGCGCCTAAAGCCAAGACCGCCATGAGACCTATATTCCGCCGCCGTTTCCGCCGGCTCCTTTGGATGCCGCTGGTGATGGCGGCGGCCTGTATCCGCCCGGGAGCTCCGCCGGCCACCACGCCGCAGCAGTCGCCAGATCCTTCCGACATCACCGGGGAGGCATGGCGCTGGGCCGACTCCGCGGCTTCGCGCATGACGCTGGAGGGGAAGGTGGGGCAGCTCTTCATGCCGGCGGTCTACGCCTCGGCCGACGGAGCCACGCTGCGCCTGCTGCGGGGATATGTGGCCGACTGCCATGTGGGCGGGATCGTGTTGCTGAAGGGCACTCTCGAGGAGGCGGCCCTGCTGGCCGACACGCTGGCCTCGATGTCGCCGACAGGGCTGTTCATCGCCATCGACGCGGAGTGGGGCCTCAGCATGCGTCTCGACGGGGCGCCGGAGTTTCCCGACAACTCCCGCCTCGGAGCCACCGCCGACGAGCTGATGATGTATGACTACGGGCGTGAGATGGCGCGTGAGTGCCGGCTCACGGGCATCAACATGCTGCTGGGGCCGGTGGTGGACGTAGTGGAGAGCCGGCGCAGCGTGATAGGGCGCCGGTCGTTTGGCGCCAATCCCCACCGGGTTGCCGACCTCGCCGTGGCCTACGCGCGCGGCGTGGAGTCGGGAGGGGTGCTCAGCGTGGCCAAGCATTTTCCGGGCCATGGCTCTCCGGCCGTCGACAGCCACAAGCAGCTTCCCGTGATCGAGCGCGGCTGGGAGGCCCTCGACTCGATCGACCTCTATCCATTCAGACGATACATAGAGGCGGGCCTCTCTGGCGTCATGGTCGGCCATCTGGCCGTGTCGGCCGTCGATACGCTGCGACGTCCTGCCGCTATGTCTCCGCCGGTGGTGAGCGGTCTGCTGATAGGAAGGATGGGCTTCCGCGGGCTGGTGCTCACCGACGCTCTCAATATGGGAGGCGCCGCAGGCTATGAGGCATGGCGGGCACTGGAGGCGGGTGCCGATATAGTGGTGGCTCCGGCAGCCACCGGCGGGGCCGTGGCCTCTACGCTCGAGGCATTGCGCGACGGGACGCTCTCCATCGAGTCGGTGGAGAGGGCATGCCGTAAGGTGCTTTTCTATAAATATCTGATTGGGGTCAATAAGCGCCGGCCCCATGACCGCAGCGGACTTGCCGGCGATGTGGCGTCGCCCGAGGCCGCCGACGTTCAGAGACGGCTGTTGTCGGAATAGGAGTAATAGCCCGATGGCGTGAGGATCACGTGATCGAGCATGCGGATGTCGAGCTGGGCGGCGGCTTTTTTCATCTGTTGTGTGATCTGGTCGTCCGGCACCGATGGCTTATCGTTGCCGGAAGGGTGGTTGTGACATAGTATCAGTCCCTGGGCGTTTTCCAGCAGGGCGTGCTTGAGCACCTTCTTCACATCGAATATGCTTGCCCTGCCCGAACCGACGGATACCATCATCCTGGCAATGGCCTTGTTGCTCTGGTCGAGATAGATCACCCATATCTCCTCGTGGGGGAGATTGGCGATTACCGGGCGCATCAGATTGTAGATGTCGCCCGACTGGCGTATCTGCGGGCGCTCGGCCATTGTCTCGTGCATGTAGTTACGGAGAAGCTGGAAGAGAGCTTCTATCTGGATTGCCTTCACCGGGCCGATGCCGGTGATTGCAAGGAGTTCCTTTCGCTCGCGGCGCTCGAGGCTGTGGAGTGAGCCTCCGCCCATCCTCATCAGTTCCCGGCAGATATATGTGATAGGAAGCCCCGGACGTCCCGAGCGCAGGATAAGGGCCCATAGGTCGGCGTTGCCGAGAGTGTGGCATCCATGGGCCACCGCACGCTCGTAGGGACGGTCGTCGGAGTCAACCTCGTGCATGGGAGCGCCGTGGATCTCAGGCTGCTCCTCGGCTACGTGGGGCTCTCCGAAGAGCCTCACGATAGTGGGCCTGATCTCGGGGATGTCGAAGTCTTCGATGTCTTTCATCATTTCCCCTTTCTGATGGCCACTTCCTGAGCCTCGTCTCGTCCGTGGCCCAGGATGATCTTCCAGACGTAAGCGCGGATGAATCCTGTGCCGTATCCGGTGAGCTGCACCATGGCGGCGCCGACGCCCATCGTGGCGATCTTCAGGCTGCGTGTGGCGAGCATGCCGCCGATCCAGAGGGCGAGGAGATACGCCAGGAGCGGGATTAGGAGCCACCGGCAGAAGAAGGCGCCGACAATCAGACCCGCGGCGCCGATTACGAAAACGGCCGGGAGCCAGTGGACGAGCTTCATGGAGCCCGGGTAGAGGAGCTGGAGGGTGATGCGCGACATGCCGAATACATGCACCTGACGCCAGAACTTGCGGAAGTCGACGCGGCGCTTGTGGTAGACCCTGACATCCGGCAGCAGACGGATGCAGAATCCGGCCAGACGTATGCGGGTGCTCATGTCGATATCCTCGCTGAACATCTCGCGGAAGCCCCCTACCGTTTCGTAGACCTTACGCGAGAATCCCATGTTGAAGGTGCGCGGAGTGAATTTCTCGAGGCTGTTTCTGCCGCCGCGTATTCCGCCGGTGGTAAGAAAGGCGGTCATGGCGTAGTTGATGGCCTTCTGTGTGTCGGTAAACGACTCATGGGCGGCGTCGGGCCCTCCGAAGCAGTCTGTCGGGTGGCTCAGCAGGGCCTTGCGCAGACATTCGAAATAGTCGGTGGGCAGAATGCAGTCGGAGTCGACGAAGACGAAATAGTCTCCGTCGGCTCCGGCCATACCTGTATTGCGGGCGATGCTTCGCCCCTCGTTTTCCTTATAGACGTATTTCAGCGCCAGGCGCCCCTCGTATTTCCTGCACACGTCCCCGCAGGGGATGGTGGATCCGTCTTCGACAATCACGGCCTCGAAGCCTTTGTCGGTCTGGGCCGCCAGACTCTTGAGCAGGTCGGCCACTTCAGCGGGCCGGTTGTAGACCGGCACGATCAGAGAGAACAGCATGGCGTTGGGATGAAGCGGGGGATTGTCAGGCTTTCACGCGGCCTACATAGCTGCCGTCGCGGGTATCGACCTCGATAAGGTCGCCTTCATTCACGAAGAGGGGTACTCTCACGGTGGCGCCGGTCTCGACGGTTGCGGGCTTGAGGGTGTTGGTGGCTGTATCGCCTTTCACGCCGGGCTCAGTGTATGTGATCTTGAGCACGGTCTTCATCGGCATCTCGGCATAGAGCACAGTGTCGGAAGAGGCGTCGCTGACCACTTCCACTGTGTCGCCCTCCTTCATGAAGGGTGCGCCTGTGACGAGCTCCTTGTTGATGGGCACCTGTTCGAAGGTCTCGTTGTTCATGAAAATGTCGTCGTTGCCGTCGGCGTAGAGATACTGGTAGGGGCGACGCTCAACGCGCACGTCCTCGAGCTTCTCGCCGATGTTGAAGCGGCGCTCCAGAACCCGGCCGTCGACCACGTTTTTCAGTTTCGTGCGCATGAAGGTGTTGCCTTTGCCGGGCTTCACGTGCAGGAATTCGATTACGAAATAGAGCTGGCCGTCGAGGCGGATGCATGTGCCGTTCTTGATGTCTTGGGCGTTCATCATAGCTGTATAGTCTTTTTTATTGTTGTTGTAGGGGAACGGCCACGTGTGGAGGCCGAATTTTCTGCAAAATTAATAAAAAAATGGAAAACGAGAAATTTCTACGCCTTAATAGGAAAAAATTGGGCCGGAAATTTTGCATTGTCAAAAGGATTTGATAATTTTGCACTCCGAATTGAAAACCAAATAAGTAGCTGGAAGTGACACTCAGCGTGAGCAGGTGCGGCCTCGACAGCTACTGTAACTGATAACCAATAACTTTGAACAGCTACTTACGATGAAAAGAACATTCCAACCCTCCAACAGGCGCCGTATCAACAAGCACGGCTTCCGCGAGAGAATGGCCACCAAGAGCGGCCGTAAGGTGCTTGCACGCCGTCGCGCCAAAGGGCGTTTCTCGCTCTCTGTCTCCGACAATATCGCAGGCAAGTAAGCATCGCCTGTTGGCTTCACCCACAGACCATCTGCGGAATCATGGCTCCAGCCGTGGTTCCGTTTCTTTTATATCCATGCGGCCTGCCGGCGGATCGAGTAGCCTTTATATACCATATAAAAAAGGAGGCACTCAAGTGTTGAGAGCCTCCGTTCCCGGTCTTATGTATCATCTGACACAACCCTTTGATAAGGACTTTGAATGGCCGGGTGTTATCTGTTGTAGTTAAGCTTATCCGTTGAATACTCCTGCGAGGTCCTCGAGGAGTCCGATGCTGAAGAGCCACCACAGGAGGATGGCGACGAGCACGAGCACTCCGAGCCATAGCCAGAGACGGTTGATCTTCCGGGTGTCGTTTCGCTTGTTGTTTCTTGCCTCGGCCCTGAGGCTGTCGGCAGTCATTCCGGGCTCCACGCTGGTGGCGCGCTGCTCGCGTAGCTCACGCTTCTCCACGCCCTCGTTTTCCCTGATATGTTTTTCCTTTGTGTCCATAACCTTCAATACTTCGGTTATTTTTTGAGAGTTTGTTAACGGCTCCGAGGAGCCAAGTGTTTAATCCGTTAAAAATATGA
>CANQRV010000063.1 GCA_947626355.1 uncultured Muribaculaceae bacterium | reverse complement strand
CGGGGGTTCTTTGTAAAGTTACAAAATATCTATGACATTGGCAAACAACCAGTTGAATATTTACTGAATATCCCTACATAAGGCAGGAGACCCAGGCCATCCTCTACGCGGCTATAGAAAGCCTGCCGGAGGAGATGCGCGAGCTGATGCGCATGAGTTTTATAGAGGGGCTGCGCAACGCGGAGATCGCGGAGCGTCTGGGGGTAGCGGAGATTACTGTGAAGAAGCGCAAGGCGCGGATGCTCGCTATGCTTCGCGAGCGGCTCGGCCCGGAGGCCTACCTGCTGCTGATTCTGCTGTGGCGGCTTGCCGGAACTCAATGAAGGAAACAAATCAATAGGGATAGCGGGGGAATCGGGGGATTTTTGCTAACTTTGCGGGTGATAAACCAGATACGACATGAAGACGACCGCCTCCATTGTAATCTACAATACTCCTGACGAGGAATTGCGCAAGGTGCTGACGTCGGCTTTCGCCGATGCCATAGACAAGGTCTACGTCATCGACCACTTCGACGTTTCATGCGATTACTCATACAGATGGCTTTCCGAGATCGGCAATGCCGAATATATCCACCACGAGAACACCGGCTACGGCGCCGGCCACAATGTGGGCATACGCCGCGCGATGGAGGAGGGCGCGAAATATCATGTCGTGCTCAATCCCGACATCTACTGGGAAGGGCGTGTGGTGGAGGAGCTCGCCGACTATATGGACAGCCATCCCTACACGGGAATGATGCAGCCCCGGGTGCTCAACCCCGACGGGTCGCTGCAATATACCTGCAAGCTCGTGCCCACGCCTTTCGACCTCATCATAAAGCGCTTCCTCCCCTCCTGGATGACGCGCCGCAGGATGCGCCGCTTCCAGCTCGAGGACACGGGCTACCGGAAGATCATGAACGTGCCCTACATGCACGGCTGCTTCATGATGATGAGGCTGGAGGCCCTGCGCGACTGCGGCCTCTTCGACGAGCGCTTCTTCATGTATCCCGAGGACATCGACATCACGCGCCGGATACACGCCGGCTGGGAGACGCTGCTCTATCCCGGGGCAAGCATCTACCACGTGCACGCCGCGGCCTCGCGCCACGACATCTTCATGCTCGAGATCCACATCACCAACATGATAAAGTATTTCAACAAGTGGGGCTGGCTATACGATCCCCAGCGCCGGAAATTCAATAGGCAGCTTCTGGCCGAGATAAAGAAAGGAGGGGAAGCATGAGGATACTCTTCCTCGGCGATTATTCCAATCTCCACGCCTGTCTCGCCGGAGAGCTCCGGCATCGGGGCCACACGGTGACGGTGGTGAGCGACGGCGGCCGCTATCTCGACACCGAGTGCGACATCAACATCACGCGGGAGCCGGGGCTGCGCGGGTCGCTGAGCTACCTCTACCGCCTCTTCTCGGTGGTGCCCGGACTCAAGGGGTATGACGTGGTGCAGCTGATCAATCCGCAATTCCTCGACCTTCGCCCCGGCCGCAACAAATACTTCCTCGACATGCTGCGGCGCAACAACGGCTCCCTCTTCTGCACGCTGGCCGGCAACGACAACGCCTTCGTGGAGGCGTGCGTGTCGGGCGACATGTTCCGGTTCTCGGAATTCATGACCGGCAAGACCCCCACCCCTTACAACCGGGGAGGAGTGGCCGGAAGCCTCTGGGCCACGGAGGAGATGCACGCCTACCGCGAATACGTCTACTCGCATCTCGACGGCGCGATGTCGGTGCTGCCGGAATACGACATGGCGTCACGTCCGTTGCTCGGCGACCGCCTCGCCTTCACCAACATCCCCGTGGACCTCTCCACACTCCCCTTTTCGGAGCTGACGACCGACGGGCAGCTGCGCCTATTCGTGGGGATACGCCGAGAGTCGGCGCTCCAGAAAGGCACTGGCGTGCTGCTGGAGGCGGCGCAGGCGGTGGCCTCACGCCATCCGGGAGAGGTGGAGGTGGACTGCGTGAGCAACGTGAGCCTCAGGGAGTATCTCGCGCGGATGCAGGGAGCCCATGTGGTGCTCGACCAGCTGTATTCCTACTCGCCGGCCACCAACGCGCTCCAGGCGATGGCCATGGGAAGGGTGGCGGCATCCGGTGCCCAGCCGGAATACTACAGCTATATCGGCGAGAAGACGAGGCCCGTGGTGGAGCTGTCGCCGCTGCTCGACACGGAGGCCACCCTCGAGCGCCTGCTCGAGGAGCGGGCGAATCTTCCGCTCATGGCCAGGCAGGGACGCGACATAGTGGAGCGTCACAACGACCTGAAGGTGGTGGCTACGAAATTCGAAGACCACTGGAAGAAAATACTCGAACGGAAATGAAAGGGAAAGACCCGGGAACACGCCTTGACGTGATGATATGCACCCTGGGCCACGACGGCATAAGGCGCGTGGCGGCGGGAAGCCATCCCCGGATGGAGGGGGTGAGATATATAGTGGCGTGGCAGCTTCCCGACGGCGACGAGGAGACGCCTGAGGAGCTTCGGAGAGATGATTTCGTGGTGGCCAAGACCCCGACACGCGGCCTCAGCCGCAACCGCAACGTGGCGCTGAGCCACGCCACCGCTCCCCTGCTACTGATCAGCGACGACGACGTCTGCTATACGGAAGATGGGCTGGGAAGAGTCATCGACGCCTTCGACGCCAATCCCGACTGCGACATACTGACCTTCCGCTACGTCTCGGCCAAAGCGCCTAAATATTATCCTGACGGGAGCTGCGACCTCAGCCATCCCGCCAAGGGGTATTATCCCACCTCGTTCGAGATCGCCATGCGGCGCGGGTCATTGCCGGAGGGGTTGCGGTTTGACGAGAATTTCGGCATCGGCGCCACCTTTCCGAGCGGAGAGGAGGACCTCTTCCTCCATGACGCGCTGAGCCATGGACTGCGGGGACGTTTCCTGCCGGTCGACATCTGCCGTCACGACGGCGACACGACGGCCGACCGACTGCGCCGCTCCCCGTCGCTCATCGAGGCAAAGGGGGCCATCGTGCCGCTGCTCTACCCGGGAAGCTGGCCGCTGAGGATGCTCCTGCTGGCCATGCGGAGCGGCCGGAGCGGCGACATGCCGTTCGCCACCTACGTGAAGGCGTGGCTGAGAGGGAGAAGAAAGGCACGAAGACTCGGAAGACGTTGACATGGAGACGGAAGAGCCATATTTCAGCATCGTGATGCCGGCCTACAATGCCGGCCGCTATGTCGGTGAGGCCCTGCGGAGCATCACGGCCCAGACCTTCGGCGACTACGAGATAGTGTCCGTCGACGACGGCTCCACCGACAACACTCTGACGCTGCTGCGCGAATACGCGGAGCGCGAGCCGAGGCTGCGGGTGCTGGCGATGGAGAAGGCGTCGGGCAGCGCGTTCATGCCGCGCAACAGGGCGATGGCCGAGGCCAGAGGGGAATATGTGGTGTGGATAGACGCCGACGATTATGTAGACCCGGAGCTTCTCAGAAAGATAAGACGACGCATCGAGGAGACAGACGCCGACATCGTCTACAACCGCATGATATGGATGGAGGACGGGAAGGAGACAAGATGCCTGCCGGCGTATGACGTCGACATCACCCGCGTGTACCCAGGCCGGGATATGGTGTGGATGACGCTTCTCGACTGGCGTGTGGGGACCGGAGGATGCGCCATACGGCGCAGTCTGGCCCTCGACACCCTGGCAAAGCGCGGCACATCGCTGCGCGCCATGAACGCCGACGAGATATTCACGCGCTATTTCCTGCTCGAGGCTGAAAAGGTGGCCTTCACCGACGCATGCTACTACTACCGGATGAGCGAGACATCGGTGACTCATGCGGTGAGGCCGGCATATTTCGACCGGCTGGAGAGCAACCGGCTGCTGCGCCGGCTGGCCGCGGAGGAATTCGGTGAGGATAGCGGGGAATGCCGCCTCGCCAGGCTCCAGGAATACTACCAATGGATGGACTACTGCATCGACTACTGCGGGAGGCAGAGGGTAGGCCGGGATATAAAGAAAGAGGTGAGGGAGCGTCTGCGGGAGTCGCTCCGCCATATCGACATGAAGACTGTAGAGGAGGAGTCAGGCGTGATGAAGAGGCGACTTCTCTCCGCGGGACTCCCAGTCTTTCTCGGCTGGCTGAGGGTGCGCGACAGAATCAAGGGATTCCTGACCATTGAATGATTCGAGTCCGGCGACACCGTCGACCACATAGCGGGGCCGGTGTTTCGACTCGGTATATATCTTGCCTACATATTCGCCGATAACGCCGAGCGCCATCAGCAGGATGCCGCTGCAGAACCATATCGAGAGCATCAGCGAGGTCCACCCCTCGATGGTCTCCCCCTGGAAATGGCGTATCATGGTGTATATGAAGACCCCTAAGGCCACCGCCACGAATATGATGCCCACGATGGAAATCATCCTTACGGGGCGCACCGTGAAGCTCGTGATGCCGTCGATGGCGAAATTGAGCATCTTGCCGAAAGGATATTTGGTCTTTCCGGCAGAGCGTGGCTTGCGGTCGTAGGCCACACACACCTGACGGCCGCCGAGCAGGGGCATGATGCCGCGCAGGTAGAGGTTCCGCTCGCCATACTGGAGCAGCCGGGAAAGGGCCCTGCGGCCGAGGAGGCGGAAGTCGCTGTGGTTGCCGACGGTGGCCACACCCAACGAATGGAGCAGGCGGTAGAAGGCGGAGGCGGAGACCCGCTTGAACCAGGAGTCGCTGTCGCGGCGGCGCCTCACCCCGTAGACCACATCGGCGCCTGCGCGCCATGCCTCCACCATGTCGGGAATCACCGAGATGTCGTCCTGGAGGTCGGCGTCGACGGTGACCACGGCGTCAAAGCCACAGTCGTCGACGAGCGCCATTCCCGCCATGAGGGCATTCTGATGGCCGGCGTTGCATGCGAGCCTGAGCGCCGCCACCTCCGGAGAGCGGCTCACGGCGGCCTCCATCAGGCGCCATGTAGCGTCGCGGCTGCCGTCGTCGACATACACCACGCGGCTGTCGCGGCTCGTGAGGCCACGCTCGGCCATCATGCTGAGCAGGGTGAGGAGACTGTCGTTGGTAAGGGGGAAGGCCTCCTCCTCGTTGTAGCAGGGCACGACAATGGCCAGCCGGCACGGGGGCCGGAGCGACTGCCGGCTTCCCGCCGAAGCCTCATGGCTATCAATATCCGTCTTCATCTGGAAATCACAAATTCACATCGGTGGAAAACAAAAACCTCTGGTAGGCGACGCCGCTGCCCCCCATTGACGCCTTCTGGCGAAGCAGCGTGTCGTTGAGAAAACGGCCGCCGTCTTCATTCGACGTACCGAAATCGAAAAAACGCTTATGCGCCCACCAGCCGGTTATCAGCTTATGGAAGAGAGGGGTGAGAAGATTGAGCTCCCGCGCCAGCGGTGTGGAGGCGATATACTGGCAGTGGGCCACGGCCGGGGTGTCGTAGATCATGACTCCGGCCTGCAGCACGCCGCCGAGACGGGCCCCGAACATCCTTATATTCTCCGGGAACTCCTCGCGGAGGCGCCGCATCTCATCTGGAGTGTGCACCGGCGAGGCGTCGTAGCGCTCATGGAGGCAGGCCGACACGAGGGCCATGAACTCATCGGTGTCGTCAAGCTCCTCATATACGGCACCGGCATCCGATGCCTTGCGGAGCTGACGTCGGCGCATGGTGTTGAAGCCGGGGTTCTCCTGAAGGTCGATGGTGGTGGATATGAGCGTATGGGTTAGCTTGGCGCCGCAGCGGAACAGGGCGTAGAGGTCTTCCTGCGAGGGGCGCCGGGCGTAAATCCACGGGAGGGGCTTATAGTCGACCTCCCTTATCCCCTCGTCGCTGCAGAAGGCGAGCCATTCGCGGAAGAGGAGGAGCATGTCGGCGGAGTCGAAATGCGCCTGAGGCAGTATCCATCCGCCGTAGGTGAGACCCTGGTGGGAATGGAGGGTGCCGTCGGGGGTCAGGTTGGCCGGCAGCAGGGCACGTAGCTTTCCGCGCTTGAAGGCCAGCAGGGAGTGGTCGGCGAAGCGGTCGGCGTGGTATTCGAGATAATCCCGGTGGAAAAGGAACGTGGAATTGCGGGATGCGTCGATAAACGCATCCCAGTCGCGACGCATGTCGGGGGAATACACACGCAAGATCCAGTCGGAAGGCAACTTCACTGTATCCATTCGAGGGGGTTGAGCTTGCTGCGGTTTTTCCACAGCTCGAAATGCAGGATATGGGCCGAGGGATCGTCTTCATCGGGAGCCACGGAGCCGAGGGCCTGTCCGGCCTTCACCATGTCGCCCTTCTTCACGTTGACGTTTCCGAGATTGCAGTAGATGGTGAAATAATCGCCGTGGTTGAGGATCACGACATTGCTGTAGCCGGCGAGGCGGTAGATGCTCGAAACACGGCCGCCGTAGACGGCGAGGGCGGATGCTCCGCTGCCCACCTCGGCGTCGATGCCCGTGTTGTCGACCTCCACATCGGGAAGGTCGGGGAGCGACTGGCGCCCGAATTTCCTCACCACCCGGAAACCTCCGCTGGAGGGACGCGGGAGGCGTCCGCGCATGGCGGCGAAATTGCCCGGAGCCGGTGAAGTAGCCGACGACGAAGACGCCGATGATGACGACGAAGACGCCGAGCCTCCTCTCGGGCGACGTTTCCTGACGTCGGCATAGGTCTCGGAGGAGCTGCCGGCTGACTTGTCGCCGCCACGCTTCTTCTGCTCGGCGAGGCGTTTCTCCTCGGCCTTGCGCTCCTTCTCGGCCTTCTCGCGGTCGCGCCGCTGCTGCTCGGCGAGACGCTTCTCCTCGGCCTTGCGTTCCTTCTCGGCCTTCTCGCGATCGCGCCGCTGCTGCTCGGCGAGGCGCTTCTCCTCCTCCTTGCGGCGCTTCTCGGCCTCGCGGCGCTCTTTTTCCGATTTCTTCTGGGCGATCTCCGCCTGACGTTCGGCTTCCTGACGGGCCAGAAGCTGTCGGCGTTCCTCGGCAGCCTTTTGCTCGGCGGCCTTCTCTGCGGCGGCGCGCTCGGCCACCGCCCTCTCCGCGGCTGCCCTTTCGGCGGCAGCCGCCTTCTCGGCCGCCAACCTGTCGGCCGCCGCTTTCTCTGCCGCGGCCTTCTCGGCGGCTGCCTTGCGGCGTGCCTCCTCCTCGGCCTGGGCCTTGCGCTGCTCTTCGGCGATGGCGGCCGCGATGGCGCCCTGCAGCTGGGCGGCCTGCTGCTTCTTGCGCTCGAGATGGGCGGCGAGGGCCTGTCCGTTATTGCGGAGCTCCACCACGATGGCGTCCTGGCTGCGATGCTGCGACTCGAGTTTCTGCCGGGCGTCGCGCTGGCGGCGCAGGGCCACGTCCTTCTCTCCCTTCACGCGGGCCAATTGCGTCGACTGCTTCTTGAGCTCCGACGTGGCCGCGGCGATCTTCTCGGTCTGGCGGTCTTTCCATTCGGAGAACTGGCGCAGATAGCGCATGCGGCGCAGGGCCTGGTTGAAGCTCTCGGAAGCGAAGATGAATGCGAGGGTCGAGGCGTTCTTGCGCGTGGCCCTCATCCTCTTCACGGCCTTGAGATACTGGGCGCGGAGACTGGCGAGATGCGACTCGTTGTCTGAAATCTTCTGCTGGAGAGAGGTGATGCGTGTGTCGAGGTCGCCCACCTGACGGCTCGTGGCGTCGATCTGCCGCTGGGTGACGGCCATGTCAGACTCGATGCGGCCGAGCTCGAGGAGGCTCTTCTTGATGGAGCGGTCGTTTTCCCGGATCTGCTCCTGGGTGAGCTGTATCTCGCGCCTGGTCTCCGACTGCTGTCGCTTCATCTCGGATGTCGACTGCGCCGGGGCGGTCTGCGCGGAGGCAGCGGCGTTGCCGCTCCCCCTCTTGCGCCTCGAGGTCTTTTTCTTCTTTGATGCCGGTTTGCCGCCTTTCTGTTTCTGCCGGGACTGCGTCGACTGCGCCACGGCACATTCGTGGAGCGCTCCCGGGAAAGGAGCGGCGGTCATGGCTGCGAGCAGGATCAGGGCCATCAGGCGGCGGGATGGGAATATACGGTGCATGATGATAAGTCGAGGATTGGATGATAGAGATCAGAACGATTTGAGGAAATCACGAAACGAGACCTGCCGGTATTTCTGCGAAAACCCGAACCGCTGTAGCGGCTTGGGATTCTGCCTTGGGGCATCGAGGCTCAGGAAGGCCTCCGACTTGCGCTTCGGGGTGTCGATGATGACGTCGATGTCGGTGCCCCCGTCGGGATAGTCGTAAAGGAGCGCCACAGATGTAGAGCCGCCGCTGGAAGTGGCGAGGAAAGCGGCGAGGCGCCCCGAGAGCGCCACCTGGTAGCCGTAGGCGGCCACATCAGGCTGTAGCTCGTCGACCGGCACCACGAGCCATCCGCCGTCGCCGTCGTCGAATATGTCGACGAGCTCGGCATTGTCGGGCGCGAGGGCACCTGCCGAGCCTACCGCCACCCTGCCGAGAAGCAGGGCCTGGAGGTCATCGACCGATACGGGGAAGACATCGGTGAGCTCGGAGAGAGGAGCCTTCACATACACCTTCTTCATCTTGTTGACGGCGAGCAGGGAGTCGGTATCCACCTCGAAGCGCCCCACCTCACCGAGAAGAGGAGCCCGCAGGGATATGGCCACAAGCCTCGACTTCTGCATGAAGATCCTGACGGATGGAGACACGGGAAGGCCGTCCATGCGGAGCTTACCGTCGATCTCCACCGATTGCCACTGGAAATATGAATCGCTGATGGTGCGGGCCGCTTCCCGCTTCCGGGCATCCGTCACGGGAGAGGAAACGGGGCGGACGGCGAAAGCCGAAGTGACTGCAAGCGAGACCGCGACGATGGCGGCCAGCACATATTGTCTGATCATTCGTAGAAAAAAGTCTTTTGTTTCACCTTACGCTGGAGCAGCTCGTTGTCGGGGTCGAGCTCGAGCGCCTTGCTCCAGTATTCGAGAGCCTTGTCGGGCTCCTTGTCCATGAAGAGGATATCGCCGTAATGGGAATACAGCTCGGCGCCGGGCTCGCCGTTCTGCTCGGCGATCTCCACGGCCTTCTGCTGATAGTTTCGGGCCTCCTTGTAGTCGCCCTGGCGAAAGAGGACCCAGGCGTAGGTGTCGAGGAAAGTATCGTTGGCGCCTTCCAGGTCAACGGCCTTGCGGCTCATGGTGCGTGCCTTCTCGAGGTCGCCGTCGTTCTCGGCGAGGAAATAGGCGTAGTTGTTGAGCGTCATGGCGTTGATGGGATTGAAGAAGAGGGCGTTGTCGTAGGCTCCGAAAGTTTTCTGCAGGTCGCCGGCCTGATACCACATGTCGCCGATGGCAGTATAGATGTCGCTGAGGGCCATCAGGGAGTTGTAGTCGAGGTTCTTGAGGGCGGGGTCGGTGACCGGCTCGGTGACCGGTGCCCCCGGAGCGATCAGCCTCACGACCTCGGCATATGCCTCCTGCGCGTCGTCGTAGCGCTTGTCGAGGGCGAGCACCATAGCGTGAAGCATCCTCAGGTCGCGGGTGGGAGTGATGTGGTCGAGCGCCTTGCGGTAAGCCTTGTCGGCCTCGTCGAAATGCTTCCCGGCCGAGAAATAGCTCATGAGCTGTCCCCAGTTCTGCTCCTTGTCGGGCTCGAGGTCTGTGACGTATCCCATGAGCTCGGCGGCATAGTCGAAGTCACCCTTGGCGGCCGAATACCGGGCCTCGAGATTGATCACCGTGGGCTCATGGGGATACTGCTCGCGGAGCACCTTGAACAGGGTGTCGCCGCGGCGGGTGTCGTTCTTCTGGCTGATGAGAGTCTGGAGGTATTCCGCGAGGAGGTCTCTCTTGTCTTCCATGCCGAAATCCTCGGATATGAGGGCCTCGTAGATCTTGGCGTCGTAGGCCGCGCTGTCGCCGCGCTCGAGATACAGGTTGGCGAGCGAGAGCTTGGCGGCACCGTATTCGGGATTGACCTTCTCGGCCTCGAGATAGTATTTCTCGACGGAGTCTGTCCGGCCGATCACTCTGAGGACATCGCCCTTGAGAATGCGGTAGACAGGGTCTTTGGGATTTTCCCTGATCAGCCTGTCGGCCTCGGCGAGGACTCCGACGGTGTCGCCTGCGGTGGCCATATACCCGAGCTTGCGCATGGCGAGCTGCGGGGAGGCGCCTTCGATGGCCTCGAAGCGCGACAGGGCATCGACGGCCGCCTCCGGATTGTCGTCGGCCATGTAGGCGTCGCCGAGCTGCAGCAGGGCTGTGGTCTTGGCCGGAAGGCGGGTGGCGATACGCTCGAAGACCCTGACCGACTCCTTAGGGTCGCCGAGCTGACGGGCGGCGTAGGCGTAAAACTGGTTTTCGTTGAAGTCGTCGGGATAGGCATCGACAAAGGGACGCATAAGGGCGAGGCTGCCGAGCATGCCGGAGGGCGTCTGCAGGGAGTCGTTGCGCACCATCAGCCTGGTGGTGGCGAGGGCATAGAGGGCCTCCCTGTAGGTGGAGTCGGCGAGCACCGCACGCTTGAAGAACTCATGGGCCTGGATGTCGGAGCCGGTGGCCTCGCGAAGCATTCCCTCGATATAATAATACCGGGCCTTGGCCCTGTCGGGAGCAGGCGCGGCGGCAAGGGGCGTAGCGGCGGCGAGGCAGCCCATGGCAAGAAAGAGAACAGAGAGCCAGTTTCTTTTCATCATAATGCAGGGGGATGGGAAGGCAGAATCATTCGGTGCCGGTGTGTCCGAAGGCGCCGTCCTCGCGCACAGTGCGGTCGAGGCGCCCGACAGGCTCCCATTCTATGTGTGAATACCTTGTGATCACCATCTGGCAGATCCGCTCGCCGTCGTTGACCACGAAATCGTCTTCACCGAGATTGATGAGGATGACGCAGATCTCTCCCCGGTAGTCGGCGTCGACGGTTCCCGGAGTGTTGGCCACAGTGATGCCGTAGTTGAGGGCGAGCCCCGAGCGTGGCCTGATCTGACATTCGTATCCTCCGGGGAGCTGCATGAAGAGGCCTGTGGGGATAAGGGCCCGCTGGAAACGGCCGATCGTGACCGGGCCGTCGGGGAGATATGCCCTGACATCCATACCGGCGGCTCCCGGAGTGGCGTATTCCGGGAGCTCATGGCCGCTCCTGTTGATGATTTTCACCTTAATGCTTTCCATATATGGCGCGAAATTTTAAAGCTATGATATAAATAAGAGAGAATAACCTACAAAGGTAACAAAAATATTTATAATGCGGTGCGATGCGGGGTGTAATTTCTTAAAATCGCGCTCAAGGGAAAGGGGGAATCAGGGGGTGCCGTATGCAGGCAGCGTGCCTGACTACAGAGTCCAGGGAAACTGCATCTCCGGTCTGGGTATGCCGCAGGAGGGAGAGAAGAGAGATGCCGGCCTCGTGGCGCAGGCGGAGTCGCGGCCCTGGAGCGGGGCGCCGGGGGCGGACCGGGTGTAGAGCATCAGGGGGCGCTCCACGCTCCAGCCCTGCGACTGATTGCGGACATAAAGGCTTGTGAGGCCTCGGACCCTCGATGCCTTGTGGCGCAGGAAGGTGATCACGTCGGTGACGCCGGCGAAGCGGTCGCCGGTGATCTCGGCTATAGTGTTGCCACACATTGTGAGGCGCGCGTATACGCGGTCGCCGATTCTCATGGACTGACTGTTGCGTGTAGACTCCATCATAATTCTGTTTTTGTTTTGAGTTGAGACTGGAATGAGCCGCTGCCCCGGAGCGACAATGCAAAGTTAGCGTTCATCGGTGCCACCATCTTGCAGCGCGACGTTAACAAACAATAAATACACGGTATAAAGTGACGAAATAAGAATGGAATCCGAAAATAATCGCGGGAGGGAATCCGGCGGATGGGCTTTTGAGGAAGATTAGACGCAGTTTAAATATAGCCCGGAGAATTGGACAAATGGAAATAAACCATTAATTTTGCCACACAAACCGGGACGCATGGCGTGCCGGCAACCAATAAAACGCATACAGACACAAAACTCAATCAAATAAAACTTTACAATTATGGCTTACGTAATCGGCGACAACTGTATCGCATGCGGCACATGCCAGTCGGTATGTCCGGTAGACGCTATCTCAGAGGGCGATATCTACAAAATCAATCCTGATGTCTGCATCAGCTGCGGCAGCTGCGCGCAGGTTTGCCCCAACGACGCCATCACAGAAGGCTAAAAAGCCTTGATGGCCTCCGGCAGGCACCGGAACAAGATGCCGCCACGCCCCGAGAAGGGCGCGGCGGCCTTTTGTATTCCGCCAATGGCCCCGCGGCAGGGGCAGGTATCTCCCGCCGGCGGGTATTAGGCTGATACCTAAACCACTATATAATAACTTAACTCTTAAACGCAATGAGATATGAAGTAGGGAAGGAATATACTTTCACCTCCAAGGAATTCATTACCCAGCGGGAGCAGGACAAGCTCTATTTTATAATCGGAGAAAACGGCACAGGACAGACCTACAGAATCCGTGCGCTGAAATTTCAGACGTATAACATACCGGAACGGCTTATAGTGCGCTATGAGGCCGACGACAGCTTCACGCAAGTGGTCAGCCGTCTCTATCCGGAAATCTATGAGGAGGGCTCGGTACACACGTTCAAGGTTCAGCAGGCGAAACCCGGCAATTTCTCACTTCAGGACGAAGAGAACGGCATCGGCCATTACCGTGTGGACCTCGGGCCGGTGAAAGTGAACCGCTTCGATTACATCAGCTGCCGCATAGAGAAAGTGTTTCCCGACAGGCTTCTGCTGTCGTATGTGGAGCCGGAGACCAAAAGCACGGCCTTCACCTTCGATACGTTGCTGGAATTCGTGGCCCGCGAGAGCACGCCGTGGATGCGCGTTGCCGCACGGTTTAAGGATTCGGAATCGTTTGCCCAGCTGATGGATCTTGCGACCAAAGGAAATCCGGAATGGTTTGTGCAGGGGGCGGCGATGATGTACAGGCGCATACCGCAATGGCTCGGGGCGGCTCCGGAGCGTCGCGTGGTGTGGGTCGACAGGCTCATATCGCTTGTGCGCCATGTGGTGGAGAGCGCCGACTACCTCTCCAGCTTCTCGGGCAACGAGGCCCTCTGGCTTAAGACCCGCGACGAGCTCGCCAACATCATACAGCAGCTTGAATATTATTCTGTGGCGGCGCGCAACGTGGCCACGGGGGAGGCGGAGCAGATGATAGGCCACACGATCGCCACCCTGCGCCAGTGCGGCTGGATCTACAAGCCGGAGGAACGAATGGGCGTCCTGATCGCCACACTGAGCATAGCGCCGCAATTCACATTCTCCAATGTGGCCGGCCTTTTCGAGGTGATCAAGTCAAACAGAAGCAACCAGCATTTCCTCGCCATGTTCGCCCCGGCGCTGAAGCGGATGCTCGAGATGTATATCGAGACCGGCCGCGAGGCCATCAACCCCTATAACCGCAACAACCTGCGGGAGCTCGTCGAGGCCATCGCCATCGAGCTCCTGCTGCGCGTCGACGACGATGACTTCGCGCTGCGCGACTCCCACCGCGGGCTCCTCTACCTGCTGGCTGCCGTGGTGACCGGGCGCCACGACGGCCCAGAGGTGAAGAAGGCCCTTCTCACCTTCGCCGGGCTCAACACGCTGCCGCTGGAATTCGACTGGCAGAATCTCGACAACATCTCGCAGATATGCGGCTATCGCCTCTCCCACGGACCACTGTGCGGACAGCAGCGCCGCGCACAGTTCGAGAACGACAAGGTGACGGTGGCTGTGGAGCCCGGAGCGGTGATGATACAGCCGCGCAACGCATGGGGCGCGCTCAAGAACGCGCGCCGCGACACGATCGGGGCCATCGACGTCTCGATCGACCTTGCGGAACGCGTGGCGGAGCGCCACGGCGCCTCGTCGGCCAATCTGCGCCTCCAGCGTCTGGCATGGCAGGAAATCGAGAAGATACTCTTCAAGGGAGTCGACGTGGAGATCAAGAGCCGGGCGGAGGTCGCGGAGACCGGAGCTACGGTGGAGGTGGTCGTCACGGGGCAGAACACGCGCGGTCCGGTGCCGGACTTCTATGTGCGTTCAATCGACGGGCGCATCCGCGGCATGCTGGCGTTTAACGATATCGTGCCTTATTCGTTCACGTTCAACCACTGGCGCAACATCTTCAACGACAACAACACCCACATCATACTTCAGGCCCGCGTGAAGGACGTGCGTCCCGACGGCACATGCCGCTTCACGCTGCGCGACACACTGCGCAGCGACTGCGCGTCGCTCGCCCAGTCGGACAACGACGCCGACGAGCATCCGTTGGTGAAGGTCACCGACATCCGCGGCAACCAATACAAGGCCGTTTCCGACAAAGGATACTCGGTGTTGATCGAACACGGGCCGCAGGAGCTCGGGCTCAATGACCTGGTGTATGTCAAAATCACGAATGTCAACCATATCCCCTCGCAGGGGAAACTCTATGTCAACACTAAGTTCGACCACTTCCCCGGCGAGGAGGAGGATATGGAAGACCTCCAGGCCATGGACTCCAACCAGTTTTGCGCCGAGGCCCTCAGATATCAGCTCTCCGGCCTTTTCAAGGGTCGCATGGAGGAGTCGGAATGGAACAGCTTTCAGTCGGCAGCCAGAGAACAGCCCTACATCTGCGATGTGGAGATCACACCTGCCGCCATGGCCGACATCGCCTTCCTCTTCGAGACCCTCGCCGAGATGACACGCAGCGACCTCGTGCGCTGCCACAGCGCGCTCGGAATAGCGAAGATGGTCTCCGACATCTCAGGCAACAACACGCTGTCGGCCTCACTGGAGCTTCAGATGCGCATGCAGGAGGCTCTGTCGGACTTCGCGCTCGCCGGACGTCCCGACGCCCGCAATATAGAGGAGCTGACCGGGAAGGCCCTCAATATACGTCCGCTGTCGCCGGCGCTGAGCTCGCGCATACTCACCCTACAGATTCTTGCCGGCCTCGACAACCGCGCCCATCTCTCAAGGATTGCGGTGCCCACCGACATATCGGCCGACAGGCGCCTCAAAGACCTTCTGGCCCTGGTGACGGCCTACAATGCCCTGGAGGGGTTTGCCGTTGGCGATGTACGCACAGTGATAAAGAAACAGGTATACACCACCCTGTCGCTGCCATGGCCGGAAGTATGCACCCTGAGGCTCAACGTGCAGGAAGACCTCTATCATGAGTTCAAGACATCGGCCGTGTATCCGGCCGACAACGGCATGCGCGCCGACGAGCGGATGCAGGGCGACGTCATCGTGAAGACGATATGCGCATTCCTCAATACCGAGGGTGGCACACTATATATCGGAGTCGACAACAACGGCATACCGCGCGGCCTTGACAATGATTTCCGCTATCTCAACAGCGGCCTCGCCGACTATGACATCCGCGACATGCAGGATAAATACAATCTCCTTCTCCAGCGCCAGATCGGGGCCAGGGTGAGCAGCATAATCGAGGGTCGCAGCCTCTTCCCGGAATTCATCGACATCGAATGGGAGGAGATGGACAAGCGCTGGATATGCCGCGTGAAGGTGAATCCCTTCCACAAGGGCGTGCTCTGGAAAGACGGTCGACTATTCATCCGCAAGCCCGGAGCGAGCGAGGAGATCTTCGACACGGGCGCGATAAAGAAATTTATCGAGACCCGCAGGAAGAGATAAAGCCGGACTCAGAAAACAGCGCGAGGGAGATTGTTGCGGCAATCTCCCTCTTTTCCTATGCGATTCTCCCTGAAGCCGATTTAAAAAAGAAAAGGGTCTGCTTGCGCAGACCCTTTCGGTTAAGGTGGCGATTACCTACTCTCCCGCTTTCGCAGTACCAT